>DASWFO010000197.1:0-17288 GCA_036394195.1 Alphaproteobacteria bacterium
CTCAGCCGTGAGCTCTTCTCAGCCCGATCAGCACGCCGGCGAAGAAGAGCTCGCGGCTGAGCAGCGACGACCCGCCGAACACGGCGATCTTCATCAGGTTCATCGCCGTCGAGATCGCGGCATCGGTGCCGACCAGCGTCCCGCCGGTGACGCCGGCCGCGAGCAAGGCCGCCACCATCAGCATGCCGGCCCCGCTGAGCGCCCCGGTCAGAAAGCCGTAACCGGCGCCGATCGCCATCAGCCCGCGCTCGTCGAGCGTGAACTTCAGATGCTGAAGGAACCGGCGCAGCGGCACCGTCACGATCAGAAAGGTTCCGAGCAGGCCCGCGATCGCGTCCGACGACATGCGGGTATAGAGGAAGGCGGTGACGGCCGAAGCCGGCAACGCCGACAGCATGACCAGGCCCAGCTTGCGCGGCGCCAGCGAGTGCCGGTACGCCCAGACGCGGCTCGCGTTGGCGAAGGTCATCGCCACCGACATGACCGGCACCACCGAGACGACGCCGACGATCGGCGCCAGGAACGCCGGCAGCACGAGGCCGATGCCGAACCCGGACAGCCCGCCGACGATCGACATCGTGAATGCCACGCCGGCGATGAGAGCGAAGTCCCAGGCACTGACGTCGGCGAGCGCGAATTCCACGCGGCTATTCGGTCGGCTTCTGCACGAAGCCGACGTCCCCCGTATCCCGCGCGGCAAAGCGCCGGACCGAATCGACGCGGGCCGCAGGCGGGCCCTCGCGGCACGCCTCGATCATCCCCTCCACCTGCTCCTTCGGGCCGATGAACAGCGCCTCGACCGAGCCGTCGCGGCGGTTGCGGACCCAGCCGCGCAAGCCGCGTGAGGCGGCCTGATCCACCGTCCAGCCGCGATACCACACGCCCTGGACACGGCCGCTGATCTCGACCCGGACGGCAACGTCGTCGCTCATCGCCGCGACCCCACCCAGGCCTGCGCGAACAGGGTCTTGAAGGCGACGCGGACCGCCCCTTGGGCCATCTCCTCGAGCGCCGGCTCGTCGGGCATGTCGGCATCGTCGTGCGACAGATGGACCAGCGCGTTGCGGCGCTCGCGCAGCCAGTCGACGTCGCTCGCGGGCGCCTCGTCGCCCTGCCGCGCGCGCCGCAGGGTGGCTTCGACCAACGTCCACGCAACGATCACGACCGAGGCCCAGGCGCCGACACAGAACAGCAGCTCAAGCTCTGCCAGCAAGGCGGCGTCGCGCGGCGCCAGATCAAGCGACTGTGGGCCCGCGTTCACGTCGTGAGCCTGCCAGAACCAGTCGTTGCGCACCGCCCACGCCGCCGGTGCGGGAGGTTTCAGCCCGCGCATGTCATTGCCCATCACCAACGGTTCGTGCGGAATCCCCCTCACCCGCTCGCTCGCGCTCGCGACCTCTCCCACGAGGGGAGAGGTTATTGAAGCGTGCGTTTACACCCTCTCCCCTTGTGGGAGAGGAAAGGCGCGAAGCGCCGGGGTGAGGGGTCCGCGGCCGCATGAGCCAAGCCTCACGCGAACTCGAGAATCTTCTGATCGACGGCGAGGCTGTCGCCGGGGGCGGCGTGGCGCTTGAGCACCTTGCCGTCGCGCGGGGCGCGCAGGATGTTCTCCATCTTCATCGCTTCCACCACGGCCAGCTCCTCGCCGGCCTTCACCTCCTGGCCCTCCGACACCGCGATCGACTTCAGCAGGCCGGGCATCGGCGACAGCAGGAATCTTGACGTATCGGGGGGCCGCTTGACCGGCATCAGCCGGGTCAACTCGGCGATGCGCGCGCGCAGCACCAGGGCCCGCACGGTCGCACCCCGATGGATCAGGCGCCAGCCGGCGCCGTCGCGCTCGACCTGCACGATGATCGCACGGCCGTCGATGTTCGCCCGCAGCAATGGCGCGCCGGGCCGCCAGTCGGTGCGGACGTTCACCGTGTCCTGGCCGAGCGTGACCGAATAGCCGCCATCGGCGGGCTCCAACGTCACCACCTCGCCATCCTCGCCGTTGCCGTTCATTTTCACGGTCAGACGGTCCGGCGGCCTCGCCTTGTGATCGGGCAGCTGGTCGCCGATGGCCAGCTCGTGCTCGGCGAGCCGGCGTTGCGCCACTGCGGCCGCCGCCACCAGCACACGGCGGCTCTCATTGGTGAGCTCGGCGCCCCTGAAGCCGTCGGGAAATTCTTCGGCGATGAAGCCGGTCGTCAGGCGGCCGGCGCGGAAGCGCGGATGGATCGCAATGGCGGCGAGGAACGAGATGTTGTGGTTGAGGCCGCGGATGTAAAAGGCGTCCAGCGCATCGGCGAGCCGGTCGGCCGCCTCGTTGCGGGTGCTGCCGAACGCGATCAGCTTCGCGATCATCGGGTCGTAGAACATGCTGATCTCGCCGCCCTCGTGGACCCCGGTGTCGACGCGGATGCCGGGCGCATCGGCGGGCGGCTGATAGCGGCTGAGCCGGCCGATCGACGGCAGGAAATTGCGCAAGGGATCTTCGGCGTAAACGCGCGCCTCGATCGCCCAGCCGTCGACCCTCACGTCCTTCTGCCGGATCGGCAGCGTCTCGCCGGCCGCGACGCGGATCATCAGCTCGACCAGATCGAGGCCGGTCACGCACTCGGTCACCGGATGCTCGACCTGGAGCCGGGTGTTCATCTCGAGGAAGTAGAAGTTGCGGTCCTTGTCGACGATGAACTCGACGGTCCCGGCCGAGCTGTAGTCGACCGCCTTGGCCAGCGCCACCGCCTGGGCGCCCATCGCGGCACGCGTCTTGGCGTCGAGGAACGGCGACGGCGCCTCTTCGATCACCTTCTGATGCCGGCGCTGGATCGAGCACTCGCGCTCGCCGAGATAGATGACGTTGCCGTGCCCGTCGCCGATCACCTGGATCTCGATATGGCGCGGATGCTCGATGAATTTCTCGATGAAGACGCGGGAATCGCCGAACGCCGACTTGGCCTCGCTGGTCGCCGAGCGGAACCCCTCGCGTGTCTCCGCGTCGTTCGCCGCAAGGCGCATGCCTTTGCCGCCGCCGCCGGCCGAGGCCTTGATCATCACCGGATATCCGACCTTGCGCGCGATTGCGACCGCTTCGTCGGCGTCGGCGATCGCCGCGAGATGCCCGGGCACCATGTTCACGCCGGCCTTCTGCGCCAGCTTCTTGGACTCGATCTTGTCGCCCATCGCCGCGATGGCACCCCGGTTGGGGCCGATGAATACGATGCCGGCATTCTCCAGGGCCTCGGCAAAGGCGGCGTTCTCGGACAGAAAGCCGTAACCGGGATGGACCGCCTCGGCTCCGGTATCGCGGCAGGCGCGGACGATCGCGTCAGCCTTGAGGTAGCTCTCGGCTGACGGCGGCGGGCCGATGCACACCGCCTCATCGGCCTCGCGCACGTGCAGCGCGTCGGCATCGGCCTCGGAATAGACGGCGACCGTCTTGATGCCGAACCGCCGGCACGTCTGGATGACCCGGCAGGCGATTTCGCCGCGGTTGGCGATCAGGATCTTGGCAAACGGCGGCGCCGCGGATGGTGCCGGCTGAGCTTGCGGCCACGTCCTGGCAGTGGCGGCGGCTTTGGGGCTCGTCGTTTTGAGGCTCGCCGTGCCGGCTTTGCGGGCCGCCGGCCGGGCCTTCGATGTCTTGCGCCGGGACGTCATGCGCGGGCGACTATACGCACGAAATCAACGCTTTGCCATGGCGTTAATGGACTCTCAACCGATCATGTTTACGGTCAGGTAACCATCCCTCGGGGGTTCACGGCAGAGGGCGGCTAGTATGACGCAGCAACCGAAGAAGCTAGAGACGGTCGAGCAGAAGCGAAAGCGGCAGCGCAACGAGGCCCTCGGTCTCGAAATGCTGACCCAGCTCGAGACGCAGGTGCGCGAGATCCTGGACACCGCGGCGGCGATCGAGGCCGATAACGGCTTCCAGACGTTCGCCAGCTATCGCACGTTCCGCCAGCGGCTCAGCGAGTTCGAAGCCTTCTGCAACGTCATCGAGACGCAGCTGACGCGGATCGCAAGCGACAAACAAAGCCAGCTCGCGGAGCTGTTCCGCAAGCGGCGCGCCATGGTGCTCGGTCCGGCGATCGCGGCACTCAACGCCTTCTTCGCGCGGCTCGCCGAGGGTGGTCCGTTGCCGCTCGGCCTGTCCGACGTGCTGAAGTCCGAGCTGCGCGCGCTGAATGATATCCGTGAGATCGTCACGACAGCAGGCGCCCTCGACGATGCCGATGCGACGATCGTCGCCGAAATCGCGCGGCTGGAAGAGGTGGTCAAATCATTGGTCGACCGTTCGGTCGGTCTCAGCGACTTCTCCGAATTGGTCAGCGCGCAGGACGACTAAAGTCGGATCAGACCCGGCTTTGATAGCGCGGGAGTTCCGCGGGATTTAGGCCGAGCTGCTGCACGATGTTCTCGACCACCTCCGGCGCCAGCTCCTTGCGCGGTCCAGCCTCCGGCAACTCGGCGGTATGCCGCCCGCAGGTGACCGTCACGCCGGCCGGGCCGAGCTGCCGGCTCTTCGCGCGCTTGTGCTGGGAGAACTTGCACCCGCGGTCCCTCAGCCATTTGCGGAGGCTGCGGGTCTCCATCTCAGTCCCCGTGCGCGCCGGCCGGGCGTGACGGCGGCTCCCGCCAGGCGCCGCGGGGTGGCGGCTCACCCAGATCGCGCCGGAGGTTCAGCGCCTGGAGCATGTCCCGGAGCGTCAGGATGCCCTCGAGATGGTCGCCGTCGGCGACCATCAAACGGCTGCGTCCGGCGCCCTGCATGCGCTCGAGCGCCGTCGCGGCGTCGGCCAACGCATCGATCGTGTTCTCGCGCGAGATCGGCGTCATGACATCGACCGCCCGTGTCGAAGCCCAGTCTGCGCGCGGGATTGCCTTCACCTGCCGCGCGTCGATGGACCCGACCAGTCGGCCGTTGTTGTCGACGATCGGAACGAGCTTGAGGGAGCGGCCGAGGAAGTGGCTGTCGACGAGGTCGCTCAGGCACGCGTCCGGTGTCCCGGCCACGGGCGCCCGCGTCATCAAACTGGCGACCGGTATTCCGGTCAGGGTCTCCCGCGCCACCATCCGCTGGTACGACGCGGCGGCGGCGGCCCGCAGGAACAGGCCGATCAGGAACAGCCACATGCCGTCGCCGACGCGGCCGATCACCACCTCGAAGATGCCAAGCGCCACCAGCACCAGTCCGAAGGCGCCGCCGACCTGCGCGGCCACGTCGGTCGCCCAGTGCAGGTCGCGCCGCCAGGCCCACAAGGCCGCGCGCAGGACCCGTCCGCCGTCGAGCGGATAGGCCGGGATCAGGTTGAAGGCCGCCAGGATCAGGTTGATGCCGCCAAGATACGCGGTGACGCCGATGATCGGGTCCGGAGCGCCGGCGGCGTCGAGCGCGCTGCTCACCGCGTAAAGAATGACCCCCAGCGCCAGACTGACGGCCGGCCCGGCCAAGGCCATCAGCGCTTCGGCACGCGGGCTCGGCGGCTCGTCCGCCATCTCCGCGGCGCCGCCGAAGATGAACAGGGTGATGCCCCGGATCTCCATGCCGAAGCGTCGCGCCACCAGCGAATGCGCCAGCTCGTGGAGAACGATCGATGCGAACAGGCCGATCGCCCCGACGATCGCCATCGAGAAATAGGTGAGCGCGCTGTAGCCCTCGTACATCGAGGGGAAATACCCCACGCTCAGCGACCAGACGATCAGGGCAACGAAGATCAACCAGGTCAGGTCGAAACGAACTTCGAACCCGAACAGCCGGAACAGGGGGAGACGCTGACCGAACATGGCGATGGCCTCGGTTACCGGCCGCTCGCGCAAGCGGGCCAGCGGCGCCGGCGGTTTCCACGTCCACTTGCAAACCCAGGACGCGCCGGCGAGTTCCGGGCTCTTCCCCCGGCGGTGACGCTTCCAGATGTTTCCTAGCTTTTTTGCGCCGGTGTCCACGGCATGGTGGTGCCGCGGGTGCGGCGATCGCGGTGACGCGATATCATGGGCGGATACGGGGGCTCGTCCATGCGGCGCGCCGCCCTGCCTGGGGAGGACATGCCATGACGAGATCGACATCGGCGATTGCGGCGATCGTGGCCGCGCTGCTGGCCACGAGTGGTGCGGCCGCGCAGACGGTCAAGATCGGCATTATCAACACGTTGTCGGGCCCGGCGGCGTCACTCGGCGTCAACATCGACAATGCCATCAAGCTCTACATGAAGGAGCACGAGAAAAATCTCCCGCCAGGGGTCAAGATCGAGCTCATCCGCCGCGACGATGGCGGGCCGAACGGCGAGCTGGCCAAGCGTCTGGCGCAGGAGCTGATCAGCCGGGACCGGGTGCAGATCCTGACCGGTTTCACATTCACGCCGAACGCCGCGGCGGTGGCGCCGCTGGCGACCGAGGCGAAGATCCCGATGATCCTGATGAACGCCGGCACGGCGGTCGTGTCGACCTTGTCGCCCTACATCGTGCGCTTCTCGTTCACGATCTGGCAGTCGTGCCTGCCCCTCGGCGAGTGGGCGGCGCGCAACGGCATCAAGCGGGTCTACACGACGGTCACCGACTATGCCGGCGGGATCGACGCCGAACAGGCCTTCGCCAAGGGCTTCACCGATGCGGGCGGACAGATCGTCGGCAGCGTGCGCACACCGCTGCAAAGCCCCGATTACGTCCCGTACCTGCAGCGGGTCAAGGACGCGAAGCCCGACGCGGTGTTCGTGTTCGTGCCGGCGGGCAAGGACGCCACCGCCTATATGAAGGCCTTCGGCGATCTCGGCCTGAAAGACGCCGGGATCAAGCTCATCGGCCCCGGCGACATCACCACCGACGAGGAGCTGCCGAACATGGGCGACGTGGCTCTTGGCGTCATGACCATGCAGCATTATTCGGCCGCCGCGACGCGGCCGGCCAATCAGGCGTTCATCGAGGCGTGGCGGCGCGAATACGGGCCGCGGGCAACGCCGAGCTTCATGTCGGTCGCGGCGTGGGATGCCATGGCGGCGATCTTCGACGTGGTGCGCGAGCAGAAGGGCCACATCGACTCAGATCGCACGATCGCACTGCTCAAGGGCTGGAAGACCGACGGGAGCCCGCGCGGCCCGATCATGATCGATCCCGAGACGCGCGACATCGTGCAGAACGAATACCTGCGCCGCGTCGAAAGGGTGAACGGCGAGCTCGCCAATGTCGAGATCGACATGATCCCGATGGTCAAGGACCCGTGGAAGATCATCAACGGGAAGAGGTGACAAAATCGATAAACTGCAAAGAAGACGTTTTTGTCACCCCCGTGAAAGCGGGGGTCCATCTTCGGCCATCGGGCGAAGCACGCTCAGAGCGGGATGTTGGGGTGCTTCTTCCAGGGGTTCTCGAGCTTCTTGTCGCGCAGCATCGACAGGGCGCGGGCGACGCGGCGGCGGGTCGAGCGCGGCATGATCACGTCATCGATAAAGCCGCGCGAGGCGGCGACGAACGGGTTGGCGAATTTCTCGCGATACTCGTCGGTGCGCGCCTCGATCTTCTTGGGATCGCCGGCATCGCCGCGGAAGATGATCTCGACCGCACCCTTGGGGCCCATCACCGCGATCTCGGCGGTCGGCCAGGCATAGTTCACGTCGCCGCGCAGATGCTTCGATGACATGACGTCGTAGGCGCCGCCATAGGCCTTGCGCGTGATCACCGTCACCTTCGGCACCGTCGCCTCGGCGTAGGCGAAGAGCAGCTTCGCCCCGTGCTTGATGATGCCGCCAAATTCCTGCGCCGTGCCGGGCAGGAAGCCGGGAACGTCGACGAACGTCACGATGGGGATGTTGAAGCAGTCGCAGAAGCGCACGAACCGCGCGGCCTTGGTCGCCGAGTTGATGTCGAGACAGCCGGCCAGCACCATCGGCTGGTTGGCGACGAAGCCAACCGTCGAGCCTTCGATCCGCCCGAAGCCGACCACGATGTTGCCGGCGTAGCCGGGGGCCAGCTCGAAGAAATCGCCGCCGTCGACGACCTTCAGGATCAGCTCCTTCATGTCGTAGGGCTTGTTGGCACTGGCCGGGACCAGCGTATCGAGCGAGGTCTCGACGCGGTCCACCGGATCGATGACAGGACGCACCGGCGGCTTGTGGCGGTTCGACGCCGGCAGGAAGTCGACCAGCCGGCGGGTCTGCAGCAGCCCCTCGACGTCGTTCTCGAACGCCAGGTCGGCGACACCCGACTTCGTGGTGTGGGTGACCGCGCCGCCGAGCTCCTCATGCGTGACCGTCTCGTGGGTGACGGTCTTCACCACGTCGGGCCCGGTGACGAACATGTAGGAGGAGTCCTTCACCATGAAGATGAAGTCGGTCATCGCCGGCGAGTAGACCGCCCCGCCGGCGCACGGGCCCATGATCACCGAGATCTGCGGGATGACGCCCGAGGCGAGCACGTTGCGCTGGAAGACGTCCGCATAGCCCGCCAGCGAGGCGACACCCTCCTGGATGCGGGCGCCGCCGGAATCGTTGAGCCCGATCACCGGCGCGCCGATCTGCATCGCCTTGTCCATGATCTTGCAGATCTTCTCGGCATGCGCCTCGGACAGGGAGCCGCCGAACACGGTGAAATCCTGGCTGAACACGAAGACCAGCCGGCCGTTGATGGTGCCCCAGCCGGTGACCACGCCGTCGCCGGGGATCTTCTGGTCGCCCATGCCGAAATCCGAGGACCGGTGCTCGACGAACATGTCCCATTCCTCGAACGAGTTCTCGTCGAGGAGGATGTCGATGCGCTCGCGGGCGGTGAGCTTGCCCTTGGCGTGCTGCGCCTCGATGCGCTTCTCGCCGCCGCCGACCCGGGCGCGGGCGCGCATGTCTTCGAGCTGCTTCAGGATCTTCTGCACGATGCCTCCCCCGACTCCGTCCGGCCGAGATCGCCAAGGCTTCGACTTTAGCCGGGCACCCGACCGGCGCAAGGTTTGGATAACAACAGGCCAGGCACCCAGCGCTTCACCCGGTCTCTGTACTCCTCGTAATCACGACCGAACAACCTGTGCAGACGCCTCTCGTCCCTGCGGACCCGGCGATGGAACCACGCGGCGTTGCCAGCGAGCAGAAGGAGGGCGGCCCACGACTGGAACGTGATCGCGAGTCCCAGGATGAAGATCAGATGGCCGAGATACATCGGGTTGCGCACATAGCGGTAGGGCCCCTCGACGACCAGCCGCTCGGGCGGGATGTCGATTCCGGGTCCGCCCTTGCCCCGCCGGCGACGGTAGCGACCGACCTGGCGATACTGGAGATAGCCCCAGATCAGCAGCGGCACGCCCCACGGCACGATCACCAGCCCACCCCGGCGAAGTGCCAGCTCGACCGCGACGACGACCAGTGGATAAAGAATGAACGTCCGGTTCGGCGTCGTGGCCAGCCAGCTTCCGAGCGCGTTCATGGATGGGCCAGGGCGCTGTAGCCGTCCCACAGGATCTCGATGCTGATGCAGAGCAGGATGAACGCCGACAGGCGCACCACCACGTTGGTGCCGCTCTCGCCGAGCATGCGGATGATCTGCGCCGCGAAGCGATAGCACAGATAGACGGTGAGCGAGATCGCGAGCAGGCCGGCGATGGCGCCGCTGCCGACCAGCACCAGGTCGGTGACGCTGGCGGCCCCCTGCGGCCGCTGGCTGCCGAGCGTGATCGCGACCGCGATCGAGCCCGGCCCGACGGTGAGCGGCATGGTGAGCGGATAGAAGGCGTCGATCGGCCGGTTTTCGCTGGCCGCGGCACCGGCGTCGCTGTGATCCTGAAGCTCGACGTTCTCGTGCAGGAGCTTCCAGGCGAAGGAGGCGACCACGAGGCCGCCGGCGATGCGCACCACCGGCAGGGTGATGCCGAAGAACTCCAGCACGTAGGAGCCGAGGAACAGCGAGCCGAGGAGCAGGAAGAAGCCGTTGATCGCCACCTGGGCCGCGAGGGCCCGACGCTTCTCCTCGCTGACCCGCCGCGTCAGGCCGAGAAAGATCGGCGCACCCCCGATCGGGTCGACGATCGGGAACAGCCCGGCATAGACGAGCAGGAAGGAGTTAATGGCGGAGTTCATGACTTTGTTTTAGAGCGCCTCGCTAAAAAACCCGACGCGTCGGCGGAAGGAAGGTGAGAGTCGTCGCGAACGGACCCCCTCACCCTAGTATATAAGAGCCCCTCTCTCGTTCGCTCGGGCATCCGCCCGTGCTCACGGCCTCCCCCCATCAGAATGGGGGCGAGCGGAATCAATTTAGTGCAGGCAGTGCGGCCGTCCCAACCGGCGTTGTGGCGCACGCTACCGCCGGCGATCCCGTCGACGTCAAGCGGCATCGCTCTTGGATCCCCTCGTCCGGAGCGCTGCGACAATAGCGAGAGCGAGAATCCCCGTCGTCGCCAGGGCCAGGACCCAGAACGTCTTCGTCATGATGGAGATGAATTCGGCGGGATGGCGGTCCACCGGCTCATTGCCGAGCGACAGCGAGATCAGCAGTGCCGTCACCAGCATGCCCGACAGCATGCCGAGCGCGCGCGACGTGGCGCCGAGGGCGGCGGCGATGCTTGTCGCCTCCTTGGGCACGCTGCCCATGATCATGGTCATGTTCGGCGACGAGAACAGCGCCCACCCCAACCCGTGGATCGCCAGCATGGCCGTGACGTAGAGCAAGCCCGTCTGGCCGGAGAGCGGGATCCCCATCACGGCTGAGATCAGGATACACGCGACGCCGAAGATCAGGATCAGATCCGGCCGGTAGCGGTCGGACAATCGGCCGGCCACCGGCGCCAGCGCCGTCATCAAGATGGCGCCGATGGCCACGATCTCGCCGGCCACATTCGCCGGGTGGCCGAGCGCCACCTGCATGTAGATGGCGAGCAGGAACACGACGCAGAAGCCGTTCAGGTACAGCACCACCTGCACGAACAGTGCGTTGGCCAGGAGATGGTTGCGCATCAGCAGATGAATGTTCACCAGCGGCTGCGGAAGCCGCCGCTGCAGGATCACGAACCCGACCGACAGCGCGAGGCCGGCGCCGACGAAGACGTAGCCATACAGCCCCTCGCGCAAGGTCGCGCTTCCCGCCACCAGGCACATCGCGGCGGCGAGCAGCACGCCGGCGCTCGGCAGATGGACGGCGCCCGGCGGCGGGCGTCGCCACGACGACGGCAGCTTCGCGTGCACCAGAAAGCCCATGGCCATCGCCAGGATTCCCCCGGCCCCGAAGACCGCGCGCCAGCCCAGGAGATCGGTCAAGACGCCGGCCACGACGGGACCAAAGGTCAGCCCGGCATAGACCGCGCCGATCGAGGCGCCGAAGGCGCGCCCGCGCTCGCCGGGGGCGACGACGTCGGCGAGGATCGCCGGGCCGGTCGCGGCAAAGATCGCCGACGAGGCGCCCTGGACGAAGCGGAGCGCCAGCAGGATCGGCATCGACGAGCAGATGCCGATCAGCAGCGAGGAGACGGCGAAGCCCGCGAGCCCCAGTTTGAACAGCGTCGCTTTGTCGCTGGCGCCGGCGAGGCGTCCGGCCGGCAGCAGGAACGCCACCTGGCTGGCCAGGAACAGCGTCTCGACCAGGCTCAGCGAGGTGGCACCGGCGTTAAGATCCGCGCCCAAGGCCGGCAGCGCCACGGCCACGCCGGAGGCCATGAACGGCGGCGCGAAGTGCGACGCGATGATCGACCAAACCAGGACCCGCGCGTGTGAGGTCTGTGCCATGACGTCCGTGTCGTATTCTTTCGGTCCCTCTTCCGCTTGCGGAAGAAGGAGGGGCCCGCTGCGTCAGCAGCGGCAGGGTGAGGGTTCTACATTATTTCGTGCGGCGCTGCCCCCCATCAGGGGATGCGCTGGCGCAGCTTGAAGATGTCCGCCCACGGATCGCGCGAGAGGAATTCCAGGCGGTGGCGGACATTGTCGACCGTGAAGTGATCGGAGCGCAGGCCCTCCGAGAGCTCGTCCCAGTCGAGCGGCACCGACACGGTGGCGCGCGGCAGGGCGCGGGTCGAATAGGGCGCCACGGCGGTGGCGCCGCGGCCGTTGCGCAGATAGTCGATGAAGATGCGTCCCGCGCGGGCGCGCTTGCTGACCGTCGCGACATAGCGGTCGGGCCTCTCTTTCGCCATGGCCTCGGCGATTTTCTGGGTGAACGCCTTGGCGCGCTCCCAGTCGAGGCGCGGCTCGACCGGCAGGACGACATGGAGCCCCTTCCCGCCCGACGTCTTGACGAAGCTCTTGAGCCCGAGGGCGGCGAGCCGGTCGCGCACGGCCCGCGCCGCTTCGATGACGTCCGGCCAGGTGACGCGCTCGCCCGGATCGAGATCGAAGATCAGGCGGTCCGGCTGTTCGAGGGTCTCGACCCGCGATCCCCAGGGATGGATCTCGGTGACGCTCGCCTGGACGAGCGCCATCAGGCCGGCAAGGTCGTCGACCGCCAGCATCGGGTCTTTCTCGCCGACGTCGATGCGCCGCATCTCCGGCCCGAGCCCCGCCCATTCGTGCTTGGCGTAGAAGCTTTTCTCCGACACACCGGACGGCGAGCGCGTCAGGCTCAGCACGCGGCCGGCGATGTGCGGCAGGATCCAGTCAGCGATGTCGGTGTAGAACTCGGCGAGGCCCTGCTTGGTGAGGCCTGGCTCTGGCCACAGGATCCGCTCCGGATGGGTGAGCTTGAAGCTGGGCGTGCCCGTCTTGGCGCGCTGCGGCTTTGACGACGTCTGCTGCATCTCGCGGCCGACCTCGTCCGGCGACTTGTCCTCGCGGAGGCCCTTGAACGACGATTGGCGGATCACGTCGTCGCGCGTCCAGTCGCGATATTCGACCTCGGAGACCAGCTTCGGCTCCACCCAGGTGACGCCCTTCTCGGCGCCATCGGGCAGCGCCTTGCGGAACGGCAGCTTCTTCGTCTTGAGCTTGTCGAGCATCGCCCACAGGTTTTGCGCCTGGCCCAGGGACCAGCCGGTGCCGACGCGGCCGGCATAGGCGATCTGCCCGCCGTCGTAATAGCCCAGCGCCAGCGAGCCGATGGCGCGGCTGGCGGCGGTCGACGTCGTGAAGCCGACGATCACGAATTCCTGGCTCTGCCGGCACTTCGATTTCAGCCAGTGCTCGCCGCGGCCGGGGCGATACGGCAGGTCTTTGCGCTTGGAGATGATGCCCTCCAGCCCCAGCCGGCACGAATGCTCGAGCACGGTCGGGCCGTCGGCGTCGAGGTGATCGCTGAAGCGGATGCGCGCAGTCGCGGGCAGGCCGGCCGTGATCTGCTGCAGCAGAGACTTGCGGTCGAGGAGCGCCGCGCCGGTGAGATCGAAGCCTTCGCAGTAGAGAACGTCGAACACGAAGTAGCGGAAGCGGTCTTGGCGGCCGGCCTGCAGGTCCGCCTGCAGGTCGTTGAGAGTGGTGAGGCCGCCCGCGTCCTCGACCACGATCTCGCCGTCGATCAGCGCCGACGCAAGGCCGAGCTCCTTCACGGCACCGGCGATGCTGGTGAACCGCTCCGTCCAGTCGAGCGATTTGCGGGTGAGCAGCTTCACATTGCGGCCGTCGACCCGCGCCTGGATGCGATAGCCGTCCTGCTTGATCTCGTGGATCCATTTCGAGCCGCTCGGCGGCTTCTCGCACGGCGACGCGAGCGTCGGCTCGAGGAACGTCGGCAGCAGGCCTTTGCGCGCCCCTTTGATTTTATCGATGTCGGGCAGGACGAGCTTGCGGGCTTTCGCGACCGCCGTGCGGGCGTCGTGATCGGCGCGCAAGGTGCCGGCCGCGGCCAGCTCCTGGTTGGTGCGGCCGCTGAGCCGCGAGGTGGTCTCTTCCTCGGTGATCTCAGCGGCACCGGCGGGGCGCGCGAACTCGTCGTCGGCCTTGATCAGCAGCCACGGCTCGCTCTTCTCGCCCGGCTTCGGCCGCATGCGCACGAGATGCCAGCGGCCCTGGAGCCGGCCGCCGTCGAGGGTGAACTCGAGATGGCCCTTGGCGAGGCCCTTGCGCGGATCGTAGGCCGGAGCCCAGCGGCCGCGGTCCCACACGATCATCGAGCCGCCGCCGTACTCGCCCTTCGGGATGTTGCCCTCGAAGTCGAGATACATCATCGGGTGGTCTTCGGTGCGGACCGCGAGGCGCTTCTCGCCGACGGTGAGGCTCGGGCCGCGCGTCACCGCCCAGCTCTTCAGCACGCCGTCGAGCTCCAGCCGGAGGTCGTAATGCAGCCGCCGCGCGTCGTGCTTCTGGACCACGAAGCCGCCCTCGCCCGCCGCCGCCGCCGGCGCCGCCGTCGGTCCTGGTTCCGGTGTGCGCGAGAAATCGCGCTTCTTGGCGTAGTCGGCCAGCGGACGCTTGCTCGGCCGCTTGGGCGCGGGCTTGGCGGCGGGTTTGGTCTTGGCGCGCGCAGCCATGACCACCCTATTCCGTCATGCCCGCGAAGGCGGGCATCCAGTCTTTGCCTCTCTGGATTCCCGCTTTCGCGGGAATGACGAAGGAAAGAACGGGAATGACGAAGAAAAAAGCGGACATGGCTACGTCGCTGCGAAACAACCCCTCACCCGCTCGCTGCCGCTCGCGACCTCTCCCTCAAGGGGAGAGGTGAACAATGTGCGCGCGACTACTCCCTCTCCCCTTGTGGGAGAGGGCAGGCCCAATCTGCGGCCGCGAGCCAAAGCGCTCGCGGCAAGAGAGGGGGCGCCGGGGTGAGGGGAAGGACACATGAGCGAACTAAGAGCCCGACGAGGAGAGCTGCATCTCGCAGAATTTCAGGGCGCGGCGGGCGCGGGCGGCCCAGGTCGAGCTGCCGTCGAGCTCGAGATAGCGCCGCCACCATTTCACCGCGTCGGCCGGCCGCTCCAGCCGCTGCAGGAACAGCGCCATATTGAACACCGCGTCGGTGTAGCTGGGCTCGGCGGCGAGCGCCGGCTTCAGCGCCTCGACCGCGTCCGTGAGGCGGCCCTGCTCGTCGAGCGCGTCGGCGAGGTTGTACCAGGCGGCGGCGTATTTCGGATCCGCCTTCACCGCGGCGCGATACGCCGCCTCGGCTTCAACCGCGCGGCTGCGGGCGCGCAGGACGTTGCCGAGATTGAACGCCGCCGCCGCGTCACCGGGGTCGAGGTTCATCACGCGGCGGTAGAGACGCTCGGCGATTTCCGTGTCGCCAGCCTCCTCGGCGGCCTGGGCGGCGTCGAACAGCTGATCGGCGTCGTCGCCGGCCGGCTCGCCGACCTCCATCACGAACTGGCCGGTCTTGTCGGTGCGGCCCTTCACCTGCTCGACCAGGATGCGGTCGGACGATTCCGGGAACAGCCGCAGGTTCGACAGGCCGGCGTCGGGCAGCCACTTGCGGATGTCGGTGAGGCTGCGCGTGATCACCGAGAGCGTGGTCCCATGATCGAGCAGCGCCGCGACCTGCCGCGCCGAGGCGAGATCGCGAAAGCCGTAGAGCCCGCCGCGCGCCTCGATCAGCCCGAACATGCCGAGCTGGTCGACGACGTCGCGCGGCAGCTTGCTCAGGGAGGCCAGCTGGTCGGGCGTGTAGCTCTTGGCCTGCTGCTCGGCGCTCTTCTTTCCCACCCACTCCAGGAACTGCCGCTCGCTGGCGATCGGCACCTGGTAGGTATGCGCATGGGCGAGGCTGTTCGACGGGCGGCCATCGTCGAGCAGCGGCCAGCCGAGCTCACCCACGATCAGCACGTCGGTCTGCTTGGTGACGCCCTCGCGCGGCTTGCCGCCGCGCTTGCGCACGAGCGCGAACGCGTCGGCGCGCTTCATCGACGCGAGACGGCCGGTGAAGGCGACGGTGCCTTCGAGCGTGCCCGCGTCCGGCTCGGCCTTCCCCGTCAGCGTCCCGACTTCCGCTGGCCGCCGGCGGCGGCGCGGGCGCGCGTCTTGGTGCTCGCGGCGGCGGGTTTCTTCTTGGTCTCGGCGCCGATGCTGGCGCGCAGCGCATCCATGAGGTTGATCACGCGCTGCGGCGCCGGCTCTTCCTTCTTCTCGATCACGCGGCCGGCCTGCTTGGCGCGCAGCATCTCGACCAGGGCGGTCTCATAGTGATCCTCGAAGGTCGCGGGATCGAAATGCGTCGCCATGCTGTCGACGATGTGGGCGGCGAGGTCCTTCATCTCGGCCGGCAGCTTGAGGTCCGGCACCTCGTCGAAATAGCCCTTCTCGTCGCGCACCTCGTAGGGATAGCGCAGCGAGGTGGCGAGCAGGCCCTTCTCGAACGGCTCCAGCATGACCACGTACTCGCGCCGCGACAGCACGATGCGGCCCAGCGCCACCATGTTCTTGGCGCGGATGGTGTCGCGGATGACCGCGAACGCCTCCTGCCCGACCTGGTCGGTGGGGGCGATGTAATACGGGCTGTCGAGATAGCGGTTGTCGATCTCCGAGCGCGGCACGAAGCTCTTGATGTCGATGGTGTGCGTGCTGTCGATCTTGATCTTCTCCAGCTCCTCGTCCTCGATCAGCAGGTACTGGCCCTTGCCGACCTCGTAGCCGCGGCCGACGTCCTCGCGCTCGACCGGCTGGCCGGTCTCGCCGTCGACCAGCTGCTGCTTCAGCCGGTTGCCGGTCTTCTTGTTGATGCGGTTGAACGAGACGCGCTCGCTGCTCGACGCGGCCGGATACAGCGCGATCGGGCACGAGACCAGCGACAGCTTCAGATAACCCTTCCAATAGGCGCGCGGGGCCATGGGATCTCCTGATGCGGACAAAGCGAGGTGGGCGCGATAATACCAGAATCCAAGGATAAATCAGTGTTATCAACAGGCAGTTTTCGGCCAGAACGTTTACAGAACTTCTCTCACTTTCGTCATATCGGCGCCCGCCTGAGTAATAAGGACGCGCGCCGCTGTAGTCTTCCGACAGCAGCTTGAAAACTCTTTCCGCGAGCTCGCCTCTTTCCTTAGCTCCTGAGTAGAACGAATACGCGCTCCGCCAGTTGCAGGTCGGCGCGGATTTCGGCGCGGCGCTTGGTCGTCTCGGCGTCTTCGCCCCATTTCTCGATCTGGTAGGTGGCGTCGAGCTCGGCGGCGTCGAAGGCGCCCGCGGCGTCGAGCCGGCCGTCGGCGAGGGCCAGGCCGATCACCAGCGAGCCCGAGGCGGCGACGGCGATCGACAGCGCGGCCAGGTGCCAGTCGCCGAGCCCGGCGACCGCGGTCCGCAGGGCCGCGAGGCTCGCGGCGCTTTGCGGCTTGGGCAGGATGCCGGCGGTGGTGACGTGCAGCGCATCGTGACGGAGTGCCAGCCAATCCAGCAGCGGCTGCCAGGCGGCGTGCTGGCGCGCCACCAGGTCGGGCGGATGTTCGGCGCGGTGGCAGACGAGCTCGGTCTCGGCGTAAGCCACGATCT
>DASWFO010000198.1:0-43477 GCA_036394195.1 Alphaproteobacteria bacterium
CGCCTGATCGCCAAACCATAGCGGCCCTTACCCGTGAGACGCTGACCCTTTGACGCCCCCGCCGCTGCCCAGCCGCATCGCCAATCCCTTCTAGGCCTGCCAACCATATCGACATAGACTCACAAGCTCTCAGCATGAGGGAAATCTTTAGTGGCATAAGCAGAAACTCCTGATCCTAAGCGAACCTCACCCTGAGGAGGCCTCCTGAGCCCTGCGAAGGAGGCCGTCTCGAAGGGTCATCGCGACACGAACAGCGCGTCGACCGCGGTGACGCCCTGCCCTTCTGCGTGCGCGAACAGGGGATTGATGTCGATCTCCATGATCTCGGGCATGGTCAGCATGAGCCGGCCGACCAGCGCCGCGACATGCGCCACCGCCTGGACGTCGACCGGTGGTGCGCCGCGGAAGCCACGCAAAAGCTTGGCCGCGCGCAGCTTCAGGATCTCATCGGCGATCGCCGGCTCCGGCAGGTCGGGCGGCAGCAGGCGGACGTCGCCCAGCGCCTCGACCATCACGCCGCCGAGGCCGACCAGCACCACCGGGCCCCAGGCCGGATCGCGCTTGGCGCCGACCACGAGCTCGACGCCCTTCGGTGCCATCTTCTCCACCAGAACGCCGTCGAGAGTGAGCCCGGGCTGGGCGCGTCCGATGTTCGCCTGCAGGGTCGCCCACGCCGCGCGCACGGCGGCTGCATCGGCGAGGCCGAGCAGGACGCCGCCGGCCTCGGTCTTGTGCGCGAGCGCCGCCGCCTGCGCCTTCATCGCCACCGGAAAGCCGACCTTGCCGGCGAGGGCGGCCGCCTCGTCGGCGGAGCGCGCCAGGCCGCCCGCGGGAATGCGCACGCCCATCGCGTCCAGCAGCTGCTTGCCCAGCCATTCGGGCTGCGGGCCGCGGCCCAGCTTCGGCAGGCCCTGGAACGGCGCCGCCGCCACCGGCGCCGGCATCGCCGCCAGCCGCTTGCCATGCGCCGTGACCCGCGCCATGGCGCGCAGCGAATCCTCCGACGAGCGCGACAGGATGACGCGGTTCTGGCGCGCGAGATCGAGGAAGTCCTGCGGCAGCGGCGAGCGGTCGCCGAGCATCGCCAGCACGACCGGCTTCTCGCTGCCCTTCGCCACCGCGATGAGGTCGCTGAGGTACCGCATCGAGTGCCGCGGGCTGCTGTTCGGGATCGAGACCAGGAGGCTGCCCAGCGCCGGGTCGTCGAGGATCGCCTTGCAGCCGATGCCCACCAGCTCCGGCTGCCACAGCGCCTGGGTCGCGAGGTCGAGCGGGTTGCGGGGCGGGGCGAAGGCCGGCACCTGCGGCTTGAGCTCGGCCTCGATATGCGGCGACAGCGGCGGCAGCTCGGCGCCGAGGTCGTCGCAGAAATCATGCGCCATGGCGCAGAAGGCGCCGGAGAAGGTGACGATGCCGAGGCCCTTGCTGGGCGGCTTCGGAAACCGCGCCAGGATCTCGGCGGTGTCGATGAGCTCGTCGAGCGAATCCATGAGCAGGATGCCGGCATGGGTCACGAAGGTGCGCATCACCGCGTAGTCGCCGGCCAAGGCGCCGGTGTGCGAGCCGGTCGCCGCCTTGCCGCGCTCACCGCGGCCGGGATGCACCATCAGGATCGGCTTGCCGCGGGCGCGTGCCCGTCCCGCCGCGGCGAGGAAAGAAGCCGTGTCGCGGATCTGCTCGACATAGACGACGATGACGCGGGCGACCGGATCCTCGGCCAGGAAATCGATGTAGTCGGCGAGGCCCAGGCCCGCCTCGTTGCCGGTCGAGATGGTGTAGGCGACCGGGATGTCGCGCGCCTCGAGCGCCCATTTGAAATGCGAGCCGAGGCCGCCGCTCTGCGAGATCACCGCCGCGGCGGGATCGGGCGAGCCCTTGATGCTCTTGATCGGATTGCCGCCGGTGAAGCCGACCCACAGCCGGTCGATGTAATTCTGGTAGCCGAGACAGTTGGGCCCGAGCAGCGCCAGGCCGCCGTCGCGCGCGATCTTCGCGATCTCGTCCTGGGCCGCGCGCTCGCCGACCTCGGCGAAGCCGGCGGCGAAGATCACCGCAGCACCCACCTTGCGCTTGATGCAGTCGATCACCGCCTCGCGCACACTGGAGGCCGGCAGGGTGAACACCGCGACGTCGACGCCCTCGGGCAGCTCGGCGATGCTGGTCAGGACCTTGTGGCCCTCGATCTCACCGCCGCTGCGCCCGACAAGGTGGACCGCCCCCGGGAACTCGTTCGCCTTGATGTTCTTCAGCACCATGTGGCCGGCGGTGCCCGGCTTGCTCGAGATGCCGACGATCGCGATCGATTTCGGCCGCATCATCCGCTCGATGACGGCGACGCTCTTCGGCAGCGCCGGAGCCCGGGTCGTCAGGTCGTTCATGTCCCGCCTATTCCGCCTTGATGTGGTTGGCCCGCACGACCGCGCCCCATTTGGCGCGGTCCGCCGCGAAGATCTTCGTCGTCTCCTCGGGCGTGGTCGTGGTCGGGTCGAGGCCGGAATTGCGCAGCCGCGCCGCGACCTCCGGCGTCTTCCAGCCGCGCTCGATCTCGTCGTGCAGCTTGTCGATGATGGGACGCGGCGTGCCGGCCGGGGCGACCAGGCCGAACCAGGTCGTCGAGGTCAGCTCGGGAATGCCAAGCTCGGTCACCGTCGGCACGTCCGGAAAGCTCGGATAGCGGTCCGGCGACGTCACCGCGAGCAGCCTCACGAAGCCGTTCTGGCGGAGCGTGATCGCCGTGTTGGTGACGTCGTAGGCCCACTGAATCTCGCCCTGCATCATGGCGGTCGCGAACGGGCCGGTGCCGCGATAGGCGACGTGATCGCTGTCGAAGCCGATCTTGCTCTTGAACAGCTCGGCGGCGAGGTGCGGCAAGGTGCCGATGCCGGGCGAGCCGTGGTTCAGCTTCACCCCGCCTTTCGCGTATTTCACGAAGTCCTGATAGGTCGCGACCGGCACCTTGGCGTTGGTCTCGAGCACGATCGGCAGGTTCACGAGCAGGGTGATCGGCGCGAACGCCTTGGCCGGATCGTAGCTCATGTTGGTGTAGAGATCGGCGTTCACCGCAACCAGGCCGAGGCCGACGATGTAGAGGGTGTAGCCGTCCGGCGGCGCGCCGGCGAGAATGCCGCCGGCGATGTTGCCGGCCAGCCCCGGCTTGCCGTCGACATAGAACGGCTGGCCCAGCGCCTGGCTCAGATGATCGGTCAGCACGCGACCGATGAGGTCGGTCGGCCCGCCTGGCGGGTAGCCGGTGAGTACCCGCACCACCTTGGTCGGATAAGCCGGCGTCTCGGCGGCGAGGCCGTGCCCGCCGCTGAGCGCCAACGCGGAAGCGAGCGCCGCGGCGCCGATCCAGGCCTTGCGAATGCGCGCTGCGGCGTGCGCCATGTTCCCTCCTCGATGCGCCGGCGCGGCGGTGTTTCGCCGGTGGCGCGCTCGTGCGCAATGCGCACAAATCGTTCTTTTGTGAACCGGAGCATAGCGAGCGGCGCCAAAAACTGTCAACGCCGCCGGCTACGCCGCGCCGATCAGGAGCGGCCGCATCTCGGCCGCGGCGCGGCGCAGCACCGGCAGGAACACGCCGGTCATGTCCGGCTTGCCGGCGCGGCCGGCGGACGCGATGGCGTGCATCGCGGCGACGACGCGGCCGGCGCGGTTCAGCACCGGAACGGCAATGGCGCGCAGGTCGCGCTCGACCTCCTGGTCGCCGAGGCACATCCCCTCCTCGCGCACCTTCAGGATGACGCGCTTCAGCTTCTTGCGGTCGGTGATGGTGAACGGCGTCAGCGCCCTGAGCTCGACCCGCTTCAGGAACGCATCCAGCTCCGCGTCGGGCAGGCTCGCCAGCAGCACGCGGCCCATCGACGTGCAATAGGCGGGCAGATGCGCGCCGACGTCGAGCAGGCTCGGCTCGTGCCGTCGCGCGGTCGACCGCGCGACGTAGATGACGTCGTCGCCGTGCAGGATCGACACCGAGCAGGATTCGCCGATCGTCTCGCTGACTCTCTCGATCACCGGCTGCGCGACCCGCGGCAGCAGGCTCGAGGAGAGATAGGCGCGGGTGAGGCCGAGCACCCGCGGCGCCAGGCGGAAGAACTTTCCGCGCGCCTCCATGTAGCCCAGGCTTTCGAGGGTGAGCAGGCAGCGCCGGACACTCGCCCGCGACATCTGGGTGAGCTTCGCCACCTCCGACAGGGTCAGGTATTCGTTCTGGTTGGCGAATGCCTGCATCACCGCCAGCCCGCGCGCCAGGGCGGCCACGTAATCGCGCCGCTTCAGGTTACGGGCCGGGGTGGCGGCGAGGCGGTTGGACATGGCCTTTTTTAGACCCGCTCGCGTTTAGCCGCCACACCGGCCGGATATTCCAGGGGGCCCAAATTCCCGCAGGGGCGAAGCCCCCTGCAACCCCGGGCCCCCTGGGACCCCGGCCCTAAACGCTCGCGGGCGAGCGGCCATCCGAATGTGGATACGCGCGCGACGTTTACTTTTTGCCGGAACCCCTTGATTTACATCAATGTGACCGGGCGGGAATGCGCGAGACTGGCCGGGCGTTGTCTCGCCAGATAGGAAGAGGCCCGACCATGTATCAGTCGTTCCAGCTCCCCTCCATTCAGCACCGCCTGCCGCGACGCAGGGCCGCCACCGCCGCCCGCACGCTCACTCCTGCCGACCAGCTATGGGTCTGGCGCGGCGCGTTTATGCTCGGCGCCGCGGCCTGGATCGCGCTCGGCTGCGTGATCAAGGCCATCGTCTAGCCGGCCCACTGCGGGCAGCCGCGCAGCCTGAGCTTCGGTCACTTTTTTGCCACGGGCGGCGGCGTGGCAATGTGCCCTTGGCAATTTGGTTGTCACAGCGATCTTTCGACCCCGATTTCGTCACCTCGCCTATTCTGCGCCCCCTGGTTCCTTGTTGGGGTGGATGCCGACACATGAGAGGGATTGCGTCCAAGACGCGGCAAAGCCTGAATATCGGTTTCCGGACCAACCGTTATCTCAATGCGCTCTATCGGCTGGTGAACCGCGCGCTTCATCGCGTGCGGCCGCGCGGTATCGACGACGGCGATTGGGGCTTCGCAAATGTCGTGCGGCACGAGACCGACCTCGTCGAGATCATGGGCCGGCCCCGGCCGCAGGTCCTGAAGAAGGTGACCAACCGCCTGGATAGCCTGTGTCAGGATTTCATCCGGCGTTCGCCCTTCATCATGATCGGCTCGCACGACGCCAAAGGGAACGTCGACGTCTCGCCGAAGGGCGACCCGGCGGGGTTCGTGCAGATCCTCGACGACCGCACTCTGGCGATCCCGGAGCGGCCCGGCAACCTCCGCGCCGACACCTTCCGCAACATGTTGACCCTGCGCAACCCGAAGGTCGGCCTGATCTTCATCATCCCGGGCAAGAGCGAGACGCTGCGCATCTGCGGCCCGGCGCGGATCGTCCGCGACCTCGACCTGCGCGAGAAGATGGCGCTCAACGGCAAGACCCCCGAGCTGGCACTGGTGGTGCGGGTGGAAGAGGCGTTTTTCCATTGCGCCAAGAGCATGGTGCGCTCGCGGCTGTGGGACCCGGCCGAATGGCGGCCGGTGGATGGGCTCCCCTCGCTGGCCGACGCGATGGTCCGGCACGGCAAGCTCAAGGAAAGCGTCGACGTCATGGCCTCGATCATCGACCGCGACGAGAAAGAGCGCCTGTACCAGCTGGTCTTCATCATCGGCGGCGCGTCGCAGCTGCTAGCTCTTTGTTGACCCGCTCGCGGGGGGCTGCCCGCGTTTTCTGAGCGCGCTTGCCCATCCGGGTTCGCGGGTCACTCCGCACGCGCTCTACCCTTCATCACGGGCGCGTGATAGCCTGATTTGCTTAGAGCCCTAAGGGCCGTCGGACGCGGTTCGGGAGAACGCCGATGTTCCTGCGCAATCAATGGTACGTGGCCGCATGGTCGCACGAGGTGGCGCGCACGCCGCTGGCGCGGCGCATCGCCGGCGAGCCGATCGTGCTCTGGCGCACCACCGGCGGCAAGGCGGTGGCGTTCGAAGACCGCTGTCCGCACCGTCTTGCGCCGCTGTCCAAGGGCCAGATCGTCGGCGACGCGCTGCAATGCGGCTACCACGGGGTCACCTTCGACGCGACCGGCGCTTGCGTGCACGTGCCGGGTCAGGACGACGTCCCGAAAGGCGCCGTCCGGGCCTATCGCCTCGAGGAGAAATGGGGCTGGATCTGGCTGTGGCTCGGCGAGGCGGCGCGCGCGGATGCGGCGCTGCTCCCGGATTTCCACTGGCAAGAAGAACCGGGCTGGGCGCCAATCGGCGGCACGCTGCACTTCAAGGCCCACTACCAGCTGCTGCTGGACAACCTGCTGGACCTGTCGCACGAGGCGTTCCTGCACCAGGCCACGATCGGCAACCGCGCCGTCGCCGACGTGCCGGCCGAGATGACCTCCGAAGGCGACCACGTGCGGGTGACGCGGCTGATGCGCGACGTGCCGGCGCCGCCGCTGTTCGTGCGGGCGCGCGGTTTCAAGACCAATATCGACCGGCTACAGGACATCACCTTCAGCCCGCCCTGCTACATCAACATCAACGTCCGCGCGACGCCGGCCGGGAGCAACGACCTCTCGCAGGCGCTCGAATGGCGGGTGCTGAACGCCCTGGTCCCGGAGACCGAGCGCACCACGCATTATTTCTGGGGCCTGCCGCGCCATTTCTGCCCGGACGACCGCGAGATGGACGCGATGCTCGATACCGCCATCGTGCGCACCTTCCGCGAGGACCAGGCGATGCTCGAGGTGCAGGAGGAGATCCTGGAGGAGCGTTCGCTCGACACCCGCACCCTGGCGACGCGGGTCGATGCCGGACCCAGCCGCGCCCGCAGCATCATCGCGCGGCTCGGACGAGACGAAGCGCAGTTGTCGCAAACATGAGGACCTGACCATGGCACAAGCATTGTCGCGGGACGAATTCCTGGCCCAAATGCAGTCCCGAATCCGCGGCCGCGAGCACCGCACCCATCCGATCGTCCAGGCCGTCGAGAAGGGCACCGCGACGCCGGAACAGATCGGATATCTCGCCGTGCTGTTCTTTCACTTCACCAAGCACACGCCGCAGGTCATCTCGACCATCCATTCGCGCTGCGACGATCCGGCGATCCGCCGCAAGATCATGGACACGCTGATCGACGAGGACACCGAGCTGCGCTGCGGCAGCGCCTCGCACCACCAGCTGGCGCTCGATTTCGCGACCCGCTTCATCGGCTGCACGGAACAGGAGGTCATCGACCACCCGGTCCCGCAGCTGCTGCTCGACATGACCGCGTACCGCTACAAGGTGGCGCACGAGATGCCGGTGCCGATCGCGCTCGGCAATTCCGGGATTGCCGGCGAATCGCATTTTCCGGACACCGTGGTGATGATCAGCGAGGGGCTCCGCAACCATTACGGGGTGAAGGACGAAGACCAGGAATCCTGGATCGTCCACATCGATGGCGACGCCGAGCACGGCGACACGGCGCTGAAACCGGTGCTCGCCACCTGCACCACCGGCGACCTGCAAGAGAAGATGCTGTGGTGCATCGACAACTATCTCGACCACTGGGCCCGGTTCTGGCGGGAGAGCGAGCGCGGCGAGAAGCTTAAGATCCCGATCCGCCGGCGGAGTGCCGCGGCGGCGGAGTGATCATCGGCCGAAATCCCGACGGACATCGACGTGACTCGCTGTTAACGGCTTCTTAAGCCCCGCGGCAGGACAAATCGAGCGGCTGTTGCCAATCGACGGGGGGCTCTATGAGTCCGTTACCGCGCGTTACCGCGCAGGGTCGGGAGCGCATCTGCCGTGAATTCGACGATCGGGGGCCGGAGGCCTGCGTCACCGAGATCCTCGACGACCTCGAACGAAGCAATCCGGAGTTCCTGAAGCTCGCCGAGCGCTGCGCCGCCGGGCTGCGCCGGATACCGAAATTCCTGACCGGCTTCGCCATGTTCTACCGGCTCCTCGTCCAGCAATGGCCGGTGCGGGACTGGCGCCTCAGCCCGCTGCCGCGGGTGACGGCGGAAACGTGTCGACGCGTGATCGAGAAGCTCCGCGAGCGGGGATCCGAGCCGTTCATAGCCGGAGCCGTCGAGGCGCTCGAATGCGACAACCCCGAGCTCCTGGTGATGGTGGACGGCTTCGCGCACCGGCACAATGACTACCTCGCGCTGATGCAGGCCTTCCTGGTCCTCTACGAGGTGCTCGTGCTGCAGTCCGAAGCGGACCGGCTCTCCCTGCACTGAATTCGGGCGCCTCACGGGTAGCCGCCACACCGGCCGGGTATTGCCAGGGGGCCCAAACTCCTGCAGGGGGCGAAGCCCCCTGCAACCCCGGGCCCCCTGGGACCCCGGCCCTACCCGCTCGGCGCCGGGCGCATATCCCAAGTCTTTTCCGGGGGCGACGCCCCCAAACCCCGGGCGCCGTTTGACCGGGCTCGTCCTACAGCATCGGCAGGTCGCGGGGCGGACCCACCGGGAACGCCTGGTCGATCGCCGCGATCTCGGCTTGGGTGAGACGGAGCTTTCCGGCGCCGGCATTTTCCACGGTGTGCTCGGCGCTCGACGCCTTGGGAATGGTGAACAGCGAGTCGCGCCGCACCAGGAAGGCCAGGGCGACCTGCCGCGGCGTCACGTCATGTGCTGCGGCGATCTGCTCCAGCACGCGGCCGCCGGCGCTGCGCGGGCTGGGAAAATCTCCGTGCCCGAAGGGGCTATAACCGACGACCGCGAGGCCGTGGTCCTCGCACCAGGGCAGGACCGCGTGCTCGATGGCGCGCTCCTTCAGGTGATAGAGCACCTGATTGCAGGCGATTGGGCGGCCGCGGGCGGCCGCCAGCGCGTCCTCCAGATCGTCCACGTCGAAGTTGCTGACACCCCAGGACAGGATCTTTCCCTCCTCGCGCAAGCGCTCGAAGGCGGAAAACGTCTCGTCCAGGGGATAGTCGCCGCGCCAGTGCAGCAGGTAGCAGTCCAGCCGGTCGGTCCGCAGACGCTGCAGCGAGGCTTCGCAGGCCACGACCGTGCCGTGGAACGACGCGTTCTCCGGCAGCACCTTCGAAACCAGGAAGACCTCGTCGCGGCGGCCGGCGATGGCTTCGCCGACGAGCTCCTCGGCGGCACCCTCGCCGTACATCTCGGCGGTGTCGATGTGGTTCATGCCCAGATCGAGGCCGAGACTCAGGGCTGCGAGCGCCGACTGGCCGTTCTCGATGTACCAGGTGCCCTGGCCGATCACCGACACCTCGGGGCCGCCTCTGCCGAACCGGTGCCGCCTCATGCCCGTGCGGGCCGCGAGCTTTTCCATGCAGCCCTCCTAAACGCCCGGCGCTGCGATTTCGCCCATGATCTCGTCGACATAGCACCAGGCCCAGCTCTCGCCGGGCTCGAGCGAGGTGATCACCGGGTGACCGGTCGCCTGGAAATGCCGGGTGGCGTGGCGGTTGGGTGAATCATCGCAGCACCCGACATGACCGCAGGTCATGCACAGCCGGAGGTGGACCCAGGGCGACCCGATCCTCAGGCATTCCTCGCAACCCTGAGACCGGGGAAAGACCCGCTGCAGATGCATCAGATGGGAACACAACATCGTCGATCTCCTGACGTTGACCCCTCGACCCCGTCTCTCACCGCTCCACCCGCTCGCCTTCAGTGTACTCGCAGCACGATCTTGCCGAGCACGTGCCCGGCCACGCGCTCGTGCGCCTGTCTCGCCTGCGCCAGCGGAAAGACCGCGCCAATCGGAACCTTCAATTTCGCACCGTCCACCGCGCCCTCCAGGCGCTGGAATTCGCGGACACCCGGCGTGCCGTCGTAACGCACCATCTTCAGGCCGCGCTTCTTTCGCGGTTCGGGCTCGATGCCATTCGGGAAGGCGAGCCGGCCGCCCGGGCGCAGGGCCGCGATGCAGCTCGTCAGCCCCTTGCCGCCGACCAGCGCCAGCACGGCGTCGACCCCGTCGGGCGCGAACGCCCGCGCCTCGCGCAGGATATCCTGGCCGTCCACCGCGACGTCGGCGCCGAGCTTGCGGGCGAGGGCCACGCCGTCCCGGCCGGAGGCCGTCGCGAAGACGCGGGCGCCGCGCCATTTCGCGAACTGCACCGCCAGCGTCCCGACCCCGCCCGACGCGCCGTGGACGATCACGGCCTCGCCCTCCCGCACGTGCAGGGCGTCATCGATGCCTTGTAGCGCCGTCAGGCCGGTGCAGGCGATGGCCCCGGCGCGCCTGAGGTCGAGGAGCCGGGGAATGCGGGCGGCGCGCTCGGCGGCGACGGCGACGTATTCGGCGTAGAACCCACCTTTGGGATTGGCGAAGCTGTAGGCATAGACCTCGTCGCCCCGCGTCAGGCGGCGGACGCGTGCCCCCACCGCCGCGATCGTGCCCGATCCATCGGTGCCGAGGACCAGCGGAAATCGCGGCCGGCCGCTCGGCCACCAACCGGCGCGCATATCGGCGTCCCAGCTTCCGACCCCGGCCGTGTGAACCGCGATGAGCATGTCGCCCGGGCCGATCGGTGGCACAGGCAGCGAGTGCATCGTCAGCACCTCCGGGCCACCGAAACGGTCGATGGCCGCCGCCCGCATGGTGGCCGGAACGGACTTGCTCCTAGAGGCCACGGCCTACCTGACGCGCCCTAAACTCCCCGGCGCGGACGCTGTAGCGGCCGCGCCGGGGAGCAGGTTGCCGACGCCCGGCCGCATCACCCGGTTCGGTTCTCCGCGGTCTGCGGCTTCGGCAACATCAGTGGATCGCGGAATTTCACGACCTGACGCGTGCCGTCCGCATCAGTGATCGCCAGGCTGTCCAAGCCGGCGAGACCGAAATCGGCCACGAGCTCCTGGGGGTGGCGGATCATATGGTCCACGTCCTCCAGCGCGATCTCGACGAGATCGTTTTTCGGGTCGTAGACAATGCCGATCAGCGGCAGCCATTCCGCCTCGATCTGATCGCCCAGCGACAGGGATGCGACCTCGATCTCGGCGCGCTTGCCGACCAAGATCCTCGACATGCCATCGCAGAACGGACGCCATTCAGGCTTCTTGAGCTTGCGCAGGGCCATAATCACCTCCGGACCGGTACTCGCCTCAGGCGCGTTGCACGCCGATGCGTTTCACGGCGGCCTGCGCCTCGGCGGTGCGCGGAATTGCCACGGTGAGCACGCCGTTCTTGAACGTCGCCTTGGCGTGATCGACGTCGAGACCGTCGGGCAGCGGCACCACGCGCTCGATGCGTCCAAACACGCGCTCGCGCCGGATAAAGCCCTCGTCCCTCTCTTCGTGCTCGTCTTTCTTCTCGCCGCGAATTACCAGCGTCCCGTCGGCGACCGCGACGTCGATATCGTCCTCGTTCATGCCGGGCAGCTCGGCCTCGACGTCAACCTCCTTGTCGTTTTCGCGCACGTCGATGCGGGGCAGATCTTCTCGCGGTCGACCTCGTCCGAGAGAACGAAGGCGCGCCGGTAGTTGCCGGTCTGATATTCGGCGTACAGCGGCATATAGCCCTCGGGCTCGAACGGCCGGGAGCGCGCAAAGACGGAGAGCACGCGCTTTTCCAGCGTGATGTCGAGGCCGTCCGGATCGGCACCCGGTACGTCCAGGAGCATCTGGATCGCCTGGTCCGTGTCGAAGATATCCGCCGGCGGGAGGAACGTCGGAAGGTCGTCGGTGTCCGCGCTCGGCTCCGGCGACTGCTGCTGCTGCTGGGCGGAGACGGCTTGCGCCTGTGCCGCTTGCGTGCCGCCCTGCGCCTTCCGAGTCTGTCGATTGCTGGTTTGCGTATCGGTGGTCTGACTCATCGGAATATCCTTTGTGATCCTTGGTGATCGGGAGCTGGTGCATCCGCGGTGCTCACGCGTGCATCACCTTGATGTGGCGGGGCTTGTCGGCCTCGGGCCGCGGCAATTCGAGGACGACGATGCCGCGCTCGAAGCGGGCCGCCACCTTGTCCGGATCGACTCGGAATGGCAGTACGACGCTGCGCGCGAAATCACCGCTGGGCCGCTCCTGGCGGAGGACGGTGGCATTGTCGCCAAATGTTTCGGTCTCGCGCTTGCCGCGCAGCGTGACGGTGTCGCGATGCACCGTGATTTCGATCTGGTCCGGAGAAATCCCCGGGACCTCCGCCGTGACGAGCGCGCCGTCGGCGCCGGTCCACACATTCACCGGAGGAAACTCCGTGTCCGTGGCGAGACCAAGACCGCCCAATCCGCCCAGCAGCCGGTTCACCTCTTCCTGGGCCTGGCGCATGACCCGCAACGGATCTGACCAGCGGTTGTTGTCCGAGTAGTCCATCAACATGCTCAACCTCCTATGCTTTCGCGTTCGGGGCCGCACCTGGCGAGAGCGGACGTGGTGACCGATGGGAGGATGTCCCAACCGAAACCGCCGGGCATTGACGACCGTCAATTCGCCCGACGCCCACGCCACCTATATTTCGCCGGTCCCGTGCAGCCTTCGCCAGAACGAACACGGCAGGCCATCTCGATGTTCCCCATCCACAACACGGTCCCGACGCGATCCATGCCACTGGTCACGTGGGGCCTCATTGCCGCGAACTGCGTGGTGTTCATATTCGAGGCGAGCCTGGACCCGCTCAATTTCGAATGGTTCGTGTGGCGCTTCGCGCTGGTCCCGGCGCGAGACTTCGCGCTGCTGACCGGCGACGCGGGGGGCCCGGCGGCAACGGACTATCTCCGGTTCGTGACCAACACGTTCCTGCACGGCGGCTGGCTGCATTTGATCGTGAACATGTGGACCCTGTGGCTGTTCGGGCTGGTCGTCGAAGACCGGCTGGGCCACGCACGGTATTTCTGGTTCTACATCGGCTGCGGGATCGTGGCATCGCTCACGCACGCGATGTTCAACCCGGACTCTGAACTTCCGGCCCTCGGCGCCTCGGGCGCCATCGCCGGCGTCCTCGGCTGCTTCATGCGGCTGTTCCCGCTCGCCCGGGTGGTCGTGGTCGTCCCGATCGTATTCATTCCGCTGTTCTTCCAGGTGCCGGCGTTCCTGTTCGCCGGGTTCTGGTTCCTGATGCAGGTGCTGCAGGGCACCGCCGAGCTCCTGGCGCCGACCACGGGCGGGGGCGTCGCGTGGTGGGCACACATCGGCGGCTTCGTTCTCGGCTTCGTCTTCGCGCCGATCCTGCAGCAGCCGAGACGCCGCCAGCGGGTGTTCTATCCGGACGAAGGCGTTCTCGGTTTCGATACATCTGGCCGGCCCTGAGCCGCGGCACCGGGCCTCAACCCAAGGGAGGCGTCATGACGATAGTCGATCTGTTCTGGCTGTTCTTCATGCTGTCGGCCCTGCAGCCGGTGCTGCGCCAGCGCATGCTTGAGGCCATGCGGCTCCGCAAGATCGCGCAGCTGGAGCACAAGCGGAAATCCCGGGTCATCCTGCTGGTCCACCGGCAGGAAACGATGAAGCTCCTGGGGTTTCCGGTCGCGCGCTACATCGATATCAACGATTCCGAGGAGGTGCTGCGCGCCATCCAGCTGACCGACGACGACATCCCGCTCGACATCATCCTGCATACGCCGGGCGGCCTGGTCCTGGCGGCGGTCCAGATCGCGAATGCCATCCGGGATCACAAGGGCAAGGTCACCGTGTTCGTGCCCCACTACGCCATGTCCGGCGGCACGCTCATCGCACTCGCCAGCGACGAGATCGTGATGAGCCGGTATGCCGTCCTCGGCCCGATCGATCCGCAGCTCGGGAAGTTCCCGGCTGCGTCGCTGATCAAGGTCGTCGAGCAGAAGCCGATCGCCGAGATCGACGACGAGACCCTGATCTCCGCCGACGTCGGGCGCAAGGCCATGGCGCAGGTGAAGACGGCAGCGCGATCGCTGCTGGACCGCCGGCTGCCCGCCGAGCAGGCGGAGGCGCTTGCCGACAAGCTCGCCTCCGGTGTCTGGACGCATGACTATCCAATCACCGCGAGCGAAGCGAAGCAGCTCGGTCTCGCCGTCAATACCGACATCCCGACCGAGGTCCTCGAACTGATGACGCTGTATCCGCAGCCGATGCGGACCCAGGCCGCCCGCAATGTCGAATACCTGCCGGTTCCGCGGCAGACGCGGCCGGCCGAGCCGGAGCGGCGTTGGGCGTAGGCGCCGTGGAGGCCCGCGACGGGCGTTATTCACCCGATCCTGCGCCGGCCGAGACGCAGGCGTCCTCCATGGGCTTGAAGCAAGACTGGGCGGCGGTGCGATCGCATTGGAGGACCCTGTCGGGCTATCAGCTGTTCGAGCAGGGGGTGATCGCGATCCTCATCGGCCTGATCGCCATCGTGGTGGCGATGGCGGTGTGGAGCCTGGCCCTCAAGATCGTGTTCGGCCTGATCCTGTCCGAAGCCGTCGACCCGACGGATCCCGCCGTATTTCAAAGCGTCTTCGGCATGATCTTCACGGTGATCATCGCGCTCGAATTCAAGCGGTCGTTGCTGGTCATCGCCGAGCGCAGCCGCAGCGTCGTGCAGGTGCGCGCGGTCATTCTGATCGCCATGCTCGCCATCGTTCGCAAGCTGATCATTCTCGACCTGTCGGCGACGGACACGCTGCAGCTCTTCGCCCTGGCCGCGGCGACGCTGTCGCTGGGCGGGGTGTACTGGCTGGTGCGAGACCAAGACCGGCGGGAACAGCAGAAGGGTGCGTCGGGGCCCCTGGACCCAGGGACCTAGGAACGGAGCAGACGTGCGATGGCGAAACGCAACCGCAAAGAGACCGGCCTGGATCCGGTCGAGGAAGCAAGCCGCGAGTCATTTCCGGCGAGCGATCCGCCGGCCTGGACGAGCATACAGACAGGGGGCCCGGTGAGGGATCTAGCCGGACGCCAGACCTGGAACGCCGCCATCGAGGAAGCCGCGCGGGTGGCCGAACACGCCGACGATGGACGCAGCCTCGACCGGCTGGTCGCCGACATCCGCGCCTTGAAGAAGGGTTAAGTGGCTATCCGAGTCCGTCGCGGTCCAGCAGCTTGATCTCGTGCTTTCCCAGCAGGGCGATGCACCCGCGACCCTGCAAGTGGGTGATCGCGCGACTGACCGTCTCGACCGAGAGTGCGAGATAATCTGCGATATCGTAGCGCGACATCGTTAGCACGAGGGGCAGGTCCGGCCTGGAGGACCGCGCGGCCATTTCGAGCAGGAAGGCGCCCACCTTCCGCACCGCGGTAACCCGGCCGAGAATCAGAATTCTCGCCTGCAGCCGCGAAATCGATTCGAAGGCCAGGTTGCGCAGCAGACGCCCGACCTCAGGCTCGGTTTCGGCGAGTTCTTCGACCGCGCGGCGCGAATAGGCCGCGACGACCGTGCCGTCGCTGACGGCTTCGACATCGAAATAACGTTGCTCGCGGGCGGAGAACCCAAAAAAATCGTCCGGCAGAAGGAAGTCCACGATGCGGCGGCGGCCATCGGGGAATATGGTGCTCTTCCGCGCCATCCCCGACACGATGCGATACCAGCAGTCGACCGGGTCCTCCCGCCCATAGATCTGGTCGCCGCGACCGCACACCCGACTTACCGCGAGCCCCTCCATCGCGTCAGGCGGCGATGGACGGCGCGCCATGACCGAGACCGGGGCGAGAAGTTCACTGTCGTCGTGTCGGTCGGACAGGAGCATGGTCGTCACCGGATTTGTGGGTCAGTGACTTCACTGCCTCGTTTCCCCGGTCCGCGCGCGCGGCATTATCGTGAGCATCGTTCCCCGCCCTGCATATCCACATCCTCGGGTGGCGCGCGGCGCAAAATCGCTTCTTTTGTCGCTCGAGAGAGCCCGCTGGCCATGAAGGGATACACGGGCGCGGCAAAAAAGTGCCGCGCCGCGCCAACACGAAAAAGGAAAGGGCTAGGAGACGCCCGCGGCTGACGGCGTTTTCCGACCTTCGCGCGGCGGCTCCGAGGAGGCCGCCCTGGAAACCCCCACCATGGCCGGGCGCAACACGCGATCATGCAGCATGTAGCCTGGCTGCACGACCTGGACGACGGTGCCGGGCGGCCGCTCGTCGTCCGGAACGGTGAAGACCGCCTCGTGGAGATTGGGGTCGAACGCGTCGCCGAGCGGAACAATGCGCCGAATACCATGCCGCTCGAAGGTCTCGAGCAGGGCGCGTTCGGTGGAGGTAATCCCGGCGAGCCACTGCCGGAGCGCTTCGCTGTTTGCGTTTTCCGGCGGCGCGCTTTCGATCGCACGCCGGAGATTGTCTGCGGTCGCCAGCAGGTCGCGTATCAGATCGGCGGCGGCAAATCTGACCCCTTCCCGGGCCTGGCGTTCGGCGCACCGCCGGATGTTCTGCTGCTCGGCGAGAGCGCGCAGCAGCTGATCCTTCACGGCGGCGAGCTCCTTCTGGGGCTCAGCCGCCGCAGGAGACGAGCCAGGGTCTTGAGCAGCAGCGGCGGCCGCACCCGCCGCGCTGTCGCCATCGCCGTTGGATTGGGATTTCGTCATGGGCTTTGCCGCTCACCTCCGGGCATCAAACCGACGCCTCTCATCGCTGCTGCCGGCGCTGGCCGCCCTCGTCGACCTCGCTGAACTCCGCGTCGACGACATGGTCCTCGCCGCCGCGCCCGCCCTGATCCTCCGCAGGTCCCGGTCCTGATTGAGCGGAGGCCGAAGCACGTTGCTGGATGGACGTCGCGAACCGGGTCAGGGCCTCGGACAGCGTGCTCAGCCGGTCCCGTATCGGGGCCGCGTCGTTGCTGGGCAGCGCCTGGCGAAGCGCCGCCACGGCATCTTCGACCGCCTTGCGCTCGGCCTCGCCCGCCTGGCTGCCTTGCTCCTGAACCTGCTTTTCCGCCGTGTAGATCATCGCGTCGGCCTGGTTGCGCAGCTCGACCACCTCGCGGCGCTTCTGGTCCTCGGCGGCATGCTGCTCGGCTTCGCGGACCATGCGCTGGATGTCCGCTTCCGAAAGCCCGCCCGACGCCTGAATCGTGATCTTCTGCTCCTTGCCCGTTCCTTTGTCCCGCGCCGAGACGTGAACGATGCCGTTGGCGTCGATATCGAAGGTGACCTCGATCTGCGGCTCGCCGCGCGGTGCCGGCGGAATCCCGACCAGGTTGAACTGGGCCAGCATCTTGTTGTCGGCGGCCATCTCGCGCTCGCCCTGGAACACGCGGACGGTCACCGCGGTCTGGTTGTCCTCGGCGGTCGAGAAGACCTGCGATCGTTTGGTCGGAATCGTCGTGTTGCGGTCGATGAGCTTCGTCATCACACCGCCCAGGGTCTCGATGCCCAGGGACAGCGGCGTCACGTCGAGAAGCAGCACGTCCTTGACGTCGCCCTGCAGCACGCCCGCCTGGATCGCCGCACCCACGGCCACCACCTCGTCGGGATTGACGCCCTTGTGCGGCTCTTTCCCGAAGATCTCCTTCACGACCTGCTGAACCTTCGGCATGCGGGTCTGGCCGCCGACCAGGATCACCTCGTCTATTTCGGACGCAGAATGCCCGGCGTCTTTCAAGGCCTGGCGACACGGCGGGACGGTCCGCTGGATCAGCGGATCGACCAGCGCCTCGAGCTTGGCGCGTGTGAGCTTGATGTTCAGATGCTTGGGCCCGCTGGCATCGGCGGTGATGAACGGGAGATTGACGTCCGTCTCCATCGCGGACGACAGCTCGATTTTTGCCTTCTCCGCCGCCTCCTTGAGGCGCTGCAGCGCAAGGCGATCCCTTCGCAGGTCGATGCCCTGCTCCTTTTTGAACTCCTCGGCGAGGTAGTCGATGATGGCCTTGTCGAAATCCTCGCCACCAAGGAACGTGTCGCCGTTGGTCGCCCTCACCTCGTAGACGCCCTCCGCGATCTCGAGGATCGAGATGTCGAAAGTGCCGCCGCCGAGATCGTAGACCGCGATCTTGCCCTTGCCCTTTTTCTCAAGCCCATAAGCGAGCGCTGCTGCCGTCGGCTCGTTGATGATGCGCAGAACTTCGAGGCCGGCGATCTGGCCGGCATCCTTGGTCGCCTGGCGCTGCGAGTCGCTGAAATACGCGGGAACGGTGATGACGGCCTGAGTGACCTTCTCGCCGAGATACGCTTCGGCGGTCTCTTTCATCTTCTGCAGGATAAAGGCCGAAATCTGGCTCGGGCTGTATTTCTTGCCGCGCACTTCGACCCAGGCGTCACCGTTGGGGCCGAGCACGATCTTGTACGGCACAAGCTCCATATCCTTCTTGACCACCGGATCGTCGAAGCGGCGGCCGATCAGGCGCTTCACCGCGTAGATCGTATTCTCCGGGTTCGTGACCGCCTGCCGCTTGGCGGCCTGGCCGACCAGGATCTCGCCGTCCTTGCCGAAGGCGACGATCGAGGGGGTGGTCCGCTGGCCTTCCGCGTTTTCGATGACCTTCGGTTGCCCGCCTTCCATCACCGCGACGACGGAATTGGTCGTGCCAAGATCGATGCCGATTGCTTTTGCCATGGCGCCTGCTCCTTTTTATGAGGCGAGGATCGCATCGGCCGACCGGTCTCGCCTTGACGCCCGTCAATGAGGCGGACGGCCGGGACGAGCGTCCCGGTTCTCGCGCCATAAATTCATTGGGGTTGACGGCCATCAAGGCGCCGGCACCGCAATCCATCGCCAAATAGCGCCGCGGCCGACCCGTCGGGCTGGTGCAGAGTTACCGCCGGACGGACCAAGGCGAGGAGGTGTCATGAAAAGATCCGATGACGAAATCAAACGGGACGTGGAAGACGAACTGCGCTGGGACCCGGATATCGATGCCGCCGACATCGCGGTCGCGGTGAAGGACGGCGTCGTCACGCTGACGGGCTTCGTTCGCAGCTACAGCCAGAAATACCAGGCGGAGCAGGACGTGAAGCGGGTGGCGGGAGTCGTCGGGATCGCGAACGACATCGAAGTCCGCCTGCCCGAGGTCGACAAGCGGCCGGACCCGGAGATCGCGCGGGACGCGGTCGCGGAGCTCAAACGCGAGCTGCCCTACTCCTGGGAGCTCATCAAGCCCGTGGTGAAGAACGGCTGGATCACGCTGGAAGGCCAAGTCGAGTGGAATTACCAGCGGCAACGCGCCGAAGCCGCGGTGCGCCGCATCAAGGGCGTTCTCGGCGTCAGCAACATGATCACGCTGAAGCCCGCCGCTACGCCGGACGACATCAAGCGGAAGATCGCGGAGGCGTTCCGCCGGAACGCGGAAATCGACGCCAACCGGATCACGGTGGAGAGTCACGGCGGCGAGGTGATCCTGAAAGGCACCGTGCGGTCCTGGGCGGAACGCGAAGAGGCCGAACGCGCCTCCTGGGCGGCCCCCGGGGTCACCGACGTCAAGAACGAGATCAGGATCGTCCCCTGAGGGCAGCCCCCACCTCACCCCGACCCTCTCCGCCTCCCAATTCTTTGCGCCCGCCGGCGCTTCGCGGCGGCGCGGAGAGGGAGCCGGATTTGCGCTAGCCCTGCGTCAGATACCGGTGAACGAACGCAACCGCCATGGCGCCTTCGCCGACGGCCGAGGCAAAGCGCTTGATCGACCCGTGGCGCACGTCGCCGGCGGCGAAGACGCCCGGGACGTTGGTTTCCAGATAATAAGGCTGGCGATTGAGCCGCCAGTTCGGCGGCGGGCGACCGTCTTTCATCAGATCGGGGCCGGTCACAAGGTATCCCGCCTCGTCGCGCACGATACCGACCTCCTCGGCCCATTCGGTGTGCGGGACGCCGCCGATGCAGACGAACAGCCAGCGAGTCTTGATGATCTCTTCCTGCCCCGTGTCGAGCTGCTTGATGGTTACCGCACGCAGCATTTTATCGCCCTGCAACCCCGTCACGACGGTCCGCAGGCGGACGTCGATCCGCTTCTCGTGCCGGATCCGGTCGACCAGGTATTCGGAGAGATTCTCGTTCAGACGCGCTTCGCGCACCACCATCGTCACTCCGGACGCATAACGGGCGAAGTGCAGCGCCGCCTGTCCGGCGGAGTTCCCGCCGCCGACCACGACCACATGATCGTTCCGGCACAACGACGCCTCGCTGGCACCGGCCCCGTAATAGACGCCGGCACCCTGGAACCTCTCCTCCTCGGGCAGACCGAGCCGCCGGTAGTCGACCCCGGTCGCGCAAATCGAGGCGCGGGCGACGATCTTGGTTCCGTCGCGCAGGTAGCCCGTTCCCCGGCCGGGCGCGAATTCGCCGCGCACCCCCTCCCGGTACAGCAGAATCTCGGCGCCGAACCGTTCGGCCTGCTCGCGCGCCCGCTCGGCAAGCTCGGCCCCGCTGATGCCTTCGGGAAAGCCGAGATAGTTCTCGATGCGCGGACTGCTCGCAGCCTGGCCGCCGACCGCCGAGCGCTCGACCAGGACGGTCTTCAGACCCTCGGACGCCCCGTAGACCGCAGCACTGAGGCCAGCGGGGCCGGCACCATAGATCGCGAGGTCGTATTCGGATCGCGAGGGGGCCTGGTACCATCCCAGCTTCTCGAGCACCTGACGGATGGTCGGCCGCTCGAGACGGCTTCCATCGGGAAACTCGCAGATCGGCAGGCGGTCGTCGGACAGGTCGCGAACCCTGCCCTCCGCGCGCGCCTGCGCATCGCTGGTGAGCTCGATCCACTGATACGGCACCCCGGCCCGGTGCAGGAAATCGCGAATGGCGTAGCCTGCCGCCGAGCCGATGCGGCCGTAAATGCGGATTGGCGGGCCGGACTCGTGCATTATTCGGATCCCCTGATTCGGCGCCCGCGTGGCGCGCGAGGCGCCACGCTTTGCGCCGGCATCGTCACGCCCGGCGGCAGCACGTCATCCCGTCAGGTGTATTGGAACTCCGGCAGGCGCTTCAGCTCGTCCTTGCTGGCGCCCGGCAGGATGACCTTGCCGTCCGGGCCATCGAGATTGAGGCTCTGGTACGGGACCGCGACTTTGCGCCCGCCAATTCCGAGAAATCCACCGACATCAAGAACCGCGAACAGCACCTTGTCGCGGCCGATGATGATATCGTCAATGGTCCCGATGCGCTCGTTCCGGTCGTTGTATACGGCGGTGTTGCGCAGCTTGCTGGCGCGGTAGCCTTTACCCACCGCGGCGACGTCGACCACCACCAGCTGGACGCCGGCCTGGGTGAAGGCGGGCAGCGGCTCAAAGGCAACCACGGTCGCAACGGCCACGCATGCCGCCGGCAGGAGCTTCCATTTCTTGTTCATCGACGTGTCTCCTCTCTTGTTCATCGACGTGTCTCCTCGCATTGGGATGATGAGATTCAGCCGGAGGTATTAGGAAAACGGTGCGCATCCTCGCCTTGATGGCCGTCAATTCCCCTGGTGTCAGCCACCGTTGAACACCACGCGTTCGCGGCGGCAGACAAGCCGGCTCGCGCATGCCGGACGCGTAGCGTGGCGCGGCGAAGAACCTATGGAGTCCGAATCGCCTCGTCGATGCACGACTGCTGGATCTCGGGCGGGTGCAGCATGCACGCGTTCAGCTTGTCGGCGATGTTGTCGAGCTCGTGGCCCTTCGAATGCCAGGGATCGAAGCCGGCTTGCGCGGTCTGTCGCGAGCCCGTGCTCTGCCGCGTTTGAGAGGTTTGACGCCGGGATTGCTGACCTTGCGACATCCGGGACTGCGACTGAGACTGGGACGCCTGGCTCTGGTCACTCTGCGGCCCCGAGGTCTGCGCGACGGAGACACCGGCCATCCCGGCGAAACCCAGAGCGGCGACGGCGGCGGTGACGAGAAGACGGGTGGTCATGGCTGCGCTCTCCATAATGACGGATTGCTGATCGCGACGGCCGTTAAAACGCCACGACGGCCCTGCATCCCCGGCGTCTGCACGACCGACGCGATCCTCGCGCATCAAAGACCGGCCGGCCCGGTTGCGCCTTGACGCCCGTCAACTGGCGCTTGAAGAACAGCTGCAAGCCTGAACGCGACCACGTCCGCGGCCTGCCTGTGCCGACGGCTCGTCGTTCAGCGCACGGTAAGAGACTGTAAGCGCGACTGATTGCCAGTGTAGTTAGCGCAACCGCGGCGGCGTTCGCACGCGCGCCGGCAATCTTTGAATACCGCCGCGTTTTTCGGCCCGCGCCAGGATCTCTATGCCGAGCGCCAGATCGGCGAGCCCGACGCCCATGGCTTTGAACAAGGTGAGATCGCCCTGCGGTGGGCGCGCAATGCCGTCGGCGACCACGCGGGAGATCGGCAGGACCCGGCGCCACGCCGCGTCATCGGCCCCGAACTTCTGACGGAACTCCGCCGAGAGCTCGCGGACACCGGCGACCGTATCGACCGCGATCACGTCGCAGCGCGCGAAGATCTCCTGCGTGAACTCGACGCGCGCCGGGAGGATGGCCCCCATGGCGTTGATGTGGCTGCCGCGCGCCGCCATCGCCGAGGTGAAGAACGGCTCGGTCGCGTTGGTGATCAAGGTGACGATCGGCGCGTCGCGCACGGCGTCCTCCAGCGTCTCCGCCGCCGTCACCGGCAGGCCGAGCTCGCCGCGCACGGCCTCGGCGAACGCCTCGCGCGCCTCGCGCCGGCGGCTGAACACGCGCACGCGCTTCAGCTTGCGCACGGCGGCGCAGGCCGCGGTCTGGGGCAGCGCCTGCTTGCCCGAGCCGATGACCGCGACCTCGTCGGCGCCGGCCGCCGCCAGCCGCTTCGTGCCAACGCCGGTCATCGCCGCGGTGCGCGTCTGGCCCAGCGCCGTCGCCTCGATCACCGCGCGGAGCGCGCCGTCTTCCAGCGAAAACAGCACCAGGACCGTCTGCGATTTGCCGCCGACATTGACCCAGGTCTTCGTGCCGCAGAGCCCGGCCCCGGCGACCGACGCGCCGATGGCCTGCAGCACGTCGTTGGGGCCGACCATGACATGGGTCTTGCCCATGTTGGCGGCCTCGCCGCGCGCCTCCATGGCGAGGACCCGTTCGAGGGCCTCGATCGCCTCGGGCAGGGACATCAGCGACGTGACGTCGGCTTCGGTGATCCACAACGGTGCGGCCGGCATCCTTAACCTTTCAACTGGGTAAGAGCAAAGTCTGCCCTTCGGCACCGGCTCGCACAAGAGAACCGCTGGTGTGCTAGGGTCGCGGTCATCGAGGGAGGGAACAATGACCAGATGGATTTCAAGCCTTGCGGCCGCCGCACTCTTTTGCGTGGCCGCGCCGGCCGGCGCGCAGACCGTGAAGATCGGCGTGATCACCAGCTATTCAGGGTTTCTCGCGCAGCTCGGCGATTCCATGGACAAGGGTTTCAGCCTGTACGCCAAAACGCACGAGAAGGACCTGCCGCCGGGGGTGAAGATCGAGCTGATCCGCCGCGACGACACCAGCGACAAGCCGGACGTCGGCAAGCGCCTCGCCCAGGAACTGATCACCCGCGACCGTGTGCAGATCCTGACCGGCCTCGTGTCGTCGCCGGTCACCGCGGCGATCGCGCCGCTGACCGCGGAATCAAAAACTCCGCTGGTATTGATGAACGCCGCGGGCACGGCGCTGACCCGCCTGTCGCCCTACGTGGCGCGCGTCTCGTTCACGCTGTGGCAGCAATCGTACCCCCTGGGCAAATGGGCGGCGCAGCAGGGATGGAAGACGGGCACCACGGCGGTGGCCGATTACATCCCCGGACATGACGCCGAAGGTGGATTTATCCGCGGCTTCAAGGATGCCGGCGGCGGGACGCTGAAATCGGTGCGCATGCCGCCCGCGCAACAGGACTTCTCGCCGTTCCTGCAGCGCATCAATGACGACAAGCCGGACTTCATCTTCACGTTCGTGCCGGCCAGTAAATACGCCACCTCGTTCGTGAAGAGCTGGATCGATCTCGGCCTGAAGGGCGCCGGCATCAAGCTGATCTCGACCCAGGATCTGGTCCCGGATGACGAGCTTCCGAACATGGGCGACCTGCCGCTCGGCATCGTCTCGGCGGGGACCTATTCCGCCGCCGCGAAGCGGCCGGCGAACCAGGCGTTCCTCGCCGCCTGGGACAAGGAATATGGCGGCCGGGTGCTGGCCAATTACGTCGCAATCGGCGGCTGGGACGGCATGGCGGCGATTTTCGAGGTGATCAAACAGACCAAGGGCAAGTTCGACGGCGACCAGGCGATGGCGATCCTGAAGGGCTGGAAGAACGAAAGCCCGCGCGGCTCGATCGAGATCGATCCGCAGACCCGCGACGTCATCCAGAACGTCTATATCCGGCGGACCGAAAAGGTGGATGGCAAGGTCGCCAACGTCGAGGTCAACACCATCCCCATGGTCAAGGACCCGTGGAAGGAGCTCAATCCGGAGAAATGACGCGGTAGGGCTCCCTGCGGCGCCATTCCCGCGCCAGATTCTTCGCGCCCGTCGGCGGCCCTGAAGGCCGCCAACGCAGCGCAGGTGGGAATCCAGGGCAGGTGCGCGGATGCCCGCTTCGGGGCATGACGAAGGAGAGAGGGCGCCCTACGCCAGGTCGATCGCGTATGTCTTGAGGTCGGCCAGCTTGCAGAACGCGAGCGCCCCTTCGTGGGTGGCCCGGAGCACGACGCGCGGCGCCATTGCGGCGTCCAACGCCTCCTGCCAGCGCGGCGCGCACAGGCACCAGCGGTCGCCGGGCTTAAGGCCGGGGAAGCCGTAATCCGGCATCGGGGTCGACAGGTCGTTGCCGCGCGCGGCGGAGAATTTCAGGAAGTCGGCGGTCATCACCACACAGACGGTGTGGCTGCCGACATCCTCGGCCGAGGTGTTGCAGCAACCGTCGCGGAAAAACCCCGTCATCGGGGCGAGGGAGCAGATCTCGAGCTTGCCGCCGAGCACGTTGCGGGCCTGGCCGCCGCCCCCACTCCAGCCGCTTTCATCCAAAGGCATTGCAGACTCCAAAACCCCGAACAGCCCTAATCTACCAGTAACCGGGTCCACCCGCACGGGGCCTCGATGCACCGGAAATGACGTAGTATCGTGGCCAGGGGGTGCGACCATGAAAGATCCCGGCTTCGAACGTGCCTTGTCGGCCGAGATCCTGGCCAGCGAGCTGATCCGGGTTCAGGTGCTGGCGGCGACGCTCGCCGTCCTCTTCACCCTGGACGTGGTCCTGTTCGGCCCCTTCCACGACCTGCTGCGGACCTACGCCACCCGGCCGCTGCCAACTTGGCTGCCGGTGGCCGTGATCGGACCGTTTCTGGCCTACGAAGGCATCACCATTCTGGTCCTGCGCTACCGGATCGCGCGCGGCTGGCCCATGCCAGAGGCCCTTCGGCTCCTCAATGCCGCCATCGAGACCTCGCTCCCCACCGCCATCCTGTGGGCGATGACACACTATTTGAGCCCGGCCATCGCCTTCGGCACCTGGCCGGAACTGCTGTACGCCGTGTTCATCGTCGCGTCCACGCTGCGGCTGGATTTCCTCCTGCCGCTGTTCACCGGCGCGGTCGGCACCGTCGGCTACATGACCGTCGCCATGCTGGCCGTGCCCTTGTCGACGTCGACCACCGACCCGATCGCGACGCCGCTCTACCATCTGACGAAAGCCGGCATCATCCTGCTCGGCGGCATTGTCGCGGGCCTAGTGGCCATGCGCCTGCGCAGCAAGTTCAGGAGGGCCTTCGAGGAGACCACGGCGCGCGAGCGGGTGACCAACGTCTTCGGCCAGCACGTGTCGCCGGCCGTGGTCGACCGGCTGCTCGGACGGGACGCTGAATTCTCGGGCGAAACGCGCGAGGTCTGCGTGGTGTTTCTCGACATCCGGAACTTCACGGCGGGCTCGCGGGCGCGGCGTCCGACCGAGGTCGTCGATTTTCTCAACGCCCAGTTCGCCTTCATGATCGAGGCGATCGACCGGCACGGCGGGTTCATCAACAAGTTCCTCGGCGACGGGTTCCTGGCGGTGTTCGGAGCGCCGCTGGACGATCCCAACGCCACGCAACACGCCGTCGCCGCCTGCCGCGACATCCTGGCCGAGATCGACCGCCGCGGCCTCGGCGCCGCCGCGTGGCCGCTCCGGGTCGGCATTGGGATCCATGCCGGGGCCGCGGTTGTCGGCAATGTGGGCTCGCCGCGGCGCAAGGAATTCACCGTGATCGGCGACACGGTGAACCTCGCCTCACGGCTGGAGCAGCTGACCAAGGACCACGGGTCGCGGTTGCTGGTCTCCGACACGGTGGCGCGCCAGCTGGGACAGGAGCTCGGTCCCGCGACGCCCCTGGGCGACGTCACGGTCCGCGGCTACGACACGCCGCTGCAGGTGTGGCGGCTCGATTGAGCCGACATCACTCCTCGAAGGGATCGATGTCGGCCCCGGCGTCGAAGCCGAACAGCTCCCAGGTCTCGCGCATGTGCGGCGGCAGCTTCGCGGTGACCCGCAGCTCGCCCTGGCCCGAGGGGTGCGGCAGCGCGATCGAGCGCGCATGCAGATGCAGCTTGCGCGAGACGCTCCCGGTGAGGAACGCCGGCGGGCCACCGTATTTGCCATCGCCGACGATCGGCACGCGGAGCCCTTCGGCGGCGTGAACGCGGAGCTGGTGGGTGCGTCCGGTGAGCGGCCACATCACCAGCCACGCAGCGCGGTCCGCCGCGGCGTCGATCGTCGCGTAGAGCGTGATCGCGCGCTGGCCCGCCTCGTCGTCGCGGGCCATCCGCTCGCCGCCGGCTCCCGCCTCCTTGGCGAGCGCCAGATCGATCTTGCCCTGGGGCGGCTTGGGCGCGCCGGCGACGAGCGCCCAATAGAGCTTGCGCGCGGTCTTGCCGCGAAACGTCTCGGCCAGCTTCGCGGCGGCCCTGGCGCTGCGGCCGAGCAGCAGCACGCCCGAGGTGTCGCGGTCGAGCCGGTGCACCAGCCGCGGCCGGTCCGGCGCCTCGAAGCGCAGCGCATCGAGCATGCCGTCGAGATGACGATGGGTTCCGGTCCCGCCCTGCACCGCCAGGCCCGGCGGCTTGTTGAGCGCAATCACGTCGGCATCGCGGTGAATGACCAGGGAGCGGACGAAGTCGGCGTCGGCGGCGCTGACCCGGGGCGGCGCGCGCTTTGCGGGCGCGTCCGGAGCCGGCGCGTCGGCGCCGGGCGGCACCCGCACGATCTGCCCCGCGGCCAGGCGGAGATTGGCCTTGGCGCGCTTGCCGTCGACGCGCACTTGGCCGGTGCGCAGCAGCTTCTCCAAGCGGCCGTGGCCGAGGGCCGGGAAGCGCCGCTTGAACCAGCGGTCGAGCCTGAGATCGGCCTCGTCGGAAGACACGGTGAGGGATTGAACGGCGCTCATTTTCGTCAGTCACCCCCACCCCTCTCTCCCCCGTCAAGGAGGAGGGAGGGGTTAGAGGAAGAGCGCACGTGTCTTGGTTTCCCTCCTCCCTTGCGGGGGAGGATTAGGGAGGGGGGTCGCGTGTCGTCCGGCAGCGGAACCCCGAAAATCCAGCCTTCGCGGCTGATGCGCGCATCGGCCGGCGGGTCGAGCCGGTAGCTGAGCGTCGCCATGAAATGCCGCAGGCCGGCGGCGGAGATCAGCGCGTCGGTATCGTGGTCGCTGAGGTCCGCGGTGCGCACGGCAGCGGAGCCCTGGCGCTTCAAAGCGGCATTGAGATCGGCGCGCGTGCGGAGCTTCGCGAGGCCGCCCGCGGCGCGTTTGCGGAACAGGGTCGGATAGATCTCCACCAGCACCGATTTGGTGCCGATCGGCTCGTAAGGCCAGACCGCGACGCGCCCGGCATGGCGGCGGCGGATATGGCGGAGCACCCGCATACCGGTGAGCGAGGCCTTGCCGACCTGCTTGGGGCCGATGAGCTTGAAGACACATTCCGGCCGGGTGCCGGTCGCCGCGGCGCAGGCGATCTCGCTGAGGCGCTGGCGCGCCAACCAGGACGCGGGGCGCTTGCCGGCGCGCCAATAGAGCGGCGCGAAAGGCGGTGCTGCGACGATCCCGCCGCAGCCGAAATCCGGAGCATTCTCGGCCGCCGCGTCGATCAAGTCCCACAGTGCGAAGATGCCGCCGGGTGCGGCTGCCGTGCCGAGATAGCCGCCGGGTTCGGTCGGCATGCCGAAGGCGAAATCGAGGCCGATGAGGAGGCGCCGGCCGGTGCGCAGCTCGCGGTCCAGCCAGTCCGCAACCGCGGAGCGAGTCCACCGCGCCGGCTCGGGGGCCACCAGCCGCGGCGCCCCCGTGCCCGGCGCGCAGCTTGCCACCGAAACGCCGGCGTAGCGGCCGTCGGCGCCGGACCAGTCCAGCGCGATATAGGCGTCGAACGGGGTCATCCGCCCTGCTTCTTCTCGCGCAGCTTGGCCCAGTAGTCGAGGCGCTTGGCGATGTCGCGCTCGAAGCCGCGCTCGACCGGCCGGTAGAACTGGCGGCGCTCCATGGCGTCGGGGAAATAGTTCTGGCCGGAGAAGCCGTCGTCCGTGTCGTGGTCGTATTCGTAGCCGGTGCCGTAGCCGAGGTCCTTCATCAGCCGCGTCGGCGCATTGAGGATGTGCTTCGGCGGCATCAGCGAGCCGGTGTCTTTGGCGGCGCGCTGGGCGGCCCCGAAGGCGGCGTAGGCGGCGTTCGATTTCGGCGCCGTCGCGAGATAGATCACGGCCTGGGCCAGGGCCAGCTCGCCTTCCGGCGTGCCGAGAAAGTCGTACACGTCCTTGGCGGCCAGCGCCTGCACGACCGCCTGCGGGTCGGCCAGCCCGACGTCCTCGACGGCAAAGCGCACGAGCCTTCGGGTGATGTAGAGCGGGTCTTCGCCGCCGGCCAGCATCCGTGCCAGCCAATAGAGGGCGGCATCGGTGTCGGAACCGCGCAGCGATTTGTGCAGGGCGCTGATCAGGTTGTAGTGACCTTCCTGCGACTTGTCGTAGAGCGGGGCGCGGCGCTGGACCGCGGCGACGAGGCCGGCCGTGTCGAGCGGCTTGGCCGCGGGCGGCATCTGGAACAGCTCCTCGGCGAGATTGAGGATGTAGCGGCCGTCGCCGTCGGCCATCGAGATCAGGGCGGCGCGCGCGTCGTCCTCAAGCGGCAGCTTGCGGTTCATCGCCGCTTCGGCGCGCTGAAGCAGGATCTCCAGCGCCGCCTCGTCGAGGCGCCGCAGGACCAGGACCTGGCAGCGCGACAGCAACGCGCCGTTCAGCTCGAACGAGGGATTTTCTGTCGTGGCGCCGATCAGGGTCACGGTGCCGTCCTCGACATAAGGCAGGAACCCGTCCTGCTGGGCGCGGTTGAAGCGGTGGATCTCGTCGACGAACAGCAGCGTGCCGCGGCCGGCGATGCGGCGATCGCGGGCGGCGGCGAACGCTTCGCGCAGGTCGGCCACGCCCGAGAACACCGCCGAGAGCTGGACGAATTCCAGGTCCACCGCCTGGGCGAGCAGGCGCGCGATGGTCGTCTTGCCGCAGCCCGGCGGGCCCCACAGGATGATCGAGGCGAGATGGCCGGCGCGCACCATGCGGGCGAGCGGTCCCTCACCCTTCAGGAGATGGTCCTGGCCCACCACCTCATCGAGCGTGGTCGGGCGCAGCCGATCGGCCAGCGGCCGGGGTGCCGTCTTCTCGAACAAGCCGGTCGACGAAGCCCCGGAGGGACCGGAGCGGGCCCGGGACCGCGGAGATTTCATCCCCCGACCAGGAGCGTCACGACACGCTCCCCGCGCCGGATGACCACCTTCCAGGGCAGCTTCGTGGCAGCGGCGCGGCGCACGTCATCGACGGTCGTTATCTCTTGGTCGTTGATCCTGAGCAGCACGTCGCCGGCGCTGAGCCGCAGGACCTGCGCCGGGCTGCCGCGCCGGACCTCGCTCACCACCACGCCACGCGGCGGCAGCGCCGGCTGCCCCAGCTCGTCAATCAGCGCCGGCGACAGGTTGGCGACCGTGGCCCCGGACAGCGGCGAATTGCCGCGCACCGGCGTCGCATCACGTGGCGGCGTCTCGGGCGGCGGGACCAGCGACACCGGGATGAGCTGCTCCTTGCCGGCGCGCCACGCCGTCACCTTGATCGTCGAGCCGATGGGGTGGGTGGCGATGCGAAAGCGCAAAGCTTCCTCGTCTTCGACGTCGCGGCCGTCGACGCGCAGGACGAGATCGCCGCGCTTCAGCCCGGCGCGCTCCGCCGGGCCGCCGGGATAGACGTCCGCCAGCAGCACGCCGGTCGGGTGAGCCAAGCCGAGGGAGTTCGCGATGTCGGCGGTGACGTTCTGGCCAGTGGCGCCGAACCAGGGCCGCACGATCTTATCGCCGCCGAGGCTGGCGAGCACGGTCTTCACCATATTCGACGGGATCGCGAAGCCGATGCCGATCGAGCCGCCGCCGTCGCGCGCGAAGATCGCGGTGTTGATGCCGACGAGAGTGCCGTCCATCGACACCAGGGCGCCGCCGGAGTTGCCGGGATTGATCGCCGCGTCGGTCTGAATGAAGAAGCGATAGTCGCTGATCCCGACGTTGGTCCGCGCCACCGCGGAGACGATGCCGCTGGTCACGGTCTGGCCGACACCGAACGGGTTGCCGATGGCGAGGATCAAATCGCCGACTTCGAGATCGTCCGAATCGCGCAGTTCGAGGGCCGCCAGGCGCTCCTTTCCGGGATCGATGCGCAGCACGGCGAGGTCGGTGCGCTCGTCGGCGCGCAGGATGGTCGCCTCGAACTCGCGGCGGTCGGCAAGCACGACCGTGATCTCGTCGGCGCCGCGGATGACGTGGTGGTTGGTGACGACGACGCCGCTGGGATCGACGATGACGCCCGAGCCCAGCGAGTTCTGCACCGAATCGGTGCCGCCGGGGCCGGCCATGAACTGATCGCCGAAGAACCGGCGAAAGAACGGGTCGTTCAGGAGCGGCGAGGCGGCGTTGCGCACCGTGCGCTTGGTGAAGATGTTGACCACCGCCGGCGCCGTGCGCTTGACCAGCGGCGCGAAGGTCAGGCGGATTTCGGCCTGCGAGCCCGGAACGCCGGGGGCCGGAGTCTGCGCGGAAGCCGCCGCCCCGAAGACCAGCAAAAGTCCCAACGCCGCTACGCCCGATATCGGTCTCATGACGCGCATGTCAGCCTGCTCCCCCCGACCCAGGGCGATTTTACCACCGGCCAAAAGAAAATGGGGCGGCCCTGAGCGACCGCCCCATTTACGCCGGCGAAGGAGTCCCTCGCCCGGTGCGTTCCTTGACTCAGGTCGCGGCGGCCTCGGCCGTCTCGGCCGCGGCCTTCGCCGCCGCCTCGTTGCGGGCTTTGTCGATAGCCCCCTTGGCCTCGACATCGCGGTCGACCAGCTCGATCACGGCCATCGCGGCCGTGTCCCCGTAGCGGAACCCGGCCTTGAGCACGCGTGTGTAGCCGCCCTTGCGGGTCTTGTAACGGTCGGCCAACGGCCCGAACAGCTTGGCAGCGATCTCGGTGTCGCGCAGCACCGCCAGTGCCTGGCGGCGCGCGTGCAGGCCGCCGCGCTTGCCCAGCGTGATCAGCTTCTCGACAAACGGCCGCAGCTCCTTGGCCTTGGGCAGAGTGGTGCTGATCTGCTCGTGCCGGATCAGCGCCACGGCCATGTTGTTCAAGGTCGCTTTGAGATGGCTGCTGGTCCGACCGAGCTTTCGGCCCGCGACGCGGTGACGCATGACGTGTACTCCAGTTCCTTTAAGTCGCCCGGGCTCAGTACGGCTCTTCGAGCTTCTTGGCGAGCTCCTCGATGTTCTCGGGCGGCCAGTTCGGGATCTGCATGCCGAGATGGAGCCCCATCTGGGCCAGCACTTCCTTGATCTCATTGAGCGACTTGCGGCCGAAATTCGGCGTGCGCAGCATCTCGGCTTCGGTCTTCTGCACGAGGTCGCCGATATAGATGATGTTGTCGTTCTTCAGGCAGTTCGCCGAACGGACGGAGAGCTCGAGCTCGTCGACCTTGAGCAGCAGGTTCTTGTTGAACGGCAGATCGCCGCGCTGCTCCTCGACCGCGTGCGCCTGCGGCTCTTCGAAGTTGATGAACAGCTGCAGCTGGTCCTGCAGTATGCGGGCGGCGAGCGCCACCGAGTCCTCCGGCGTCACCGCGCCGTTGGTCTCGATGCGCATCGAGAGCTTGTCGTAGTCGGTGACCTGGCCGACGCGGGTGTTCTCGACCTTGTAGGAGACCTTGCGCACCGGGCTGAACAGCGCGTCCACCGGGATGAGCCCGATCGGCGCGTCGGCGGCGCGGTTGTTGGCGCCGGGCACGTAGCCCTTGCCGGATTCGACCGTCATCTCCATCGACAGCTTGGCGCCGTCGTCGAGCGTGCAGATCACGTGCTCGGGATTCATGATCTCGATGTCGTGGCCGGTCTCGATCTGGCCGGCAGTGACTTCGCCCGGGCCGTTCGCCTTGAGGTAGATGCGCTTCGGGCCGTCGCCGTGCATGCGCACCGCGATCGCCTTGATGTTGAGGACGACGTCGGTCACATCCTCGCGCACACCGGCGACCGAGGAGAATTCATGCAGCACGCCGTCGATCTTGATCGCCGTGATGGCCGCACCCTGCAACGAGGAGAGCAGCACGCGCCGGAGCGCGTTGCCGAGCGTCAGGCCGAAGCCACGCTCCAGCGGCTCGGCGACGATCGTCGCCTCGCGTTTCGGGTCGTCGCCCGGCTCGACGTCGAGCTTTTCGGGCTTGATCAATTCTTTCCAGTTTTTCTGAAGCACGGGTATCACCCTCTATCGCTGTCGCACCGCCACCGAAAAATCACGGCGCCGGGCGGTTCTCTCGGTTGTCCGCCACCCCGGCCGGGGCGGCGAAATAAAATCTGCGGCGTTACACGCGCCGCCGCTTCGGCGGCCGGCAGCCGTTGTGCGGGATCGGCGTCACGTCGCGGATCGACACGATCTGGAAGCCGACGGTTTGCAGTGCGCGGAGCGCCGACTCGCGGCCGGCCCCCGGTCCCTTGACCTCGATCTCGAGCGTGCGCACACCGTGCTCCATCGCCTTCTTGCCGGCATCCTCGGCGGCCATTTGCGCCGCGTAGGGCGTGGACTTGCGCGAGCCCTTGAAGCCCTGCGTGCCGGCCGACGACCAGGCGATGGTATTGCCCTGGGCGTCGGTGATCGTGATCATAGTGTTGTTGAACGTCGCGTTCACATGCGCAACGCCCGACGTGATGTTCTTGCGCTCGCGGCGCCGCGGACGGGCGGCGGGTGCCGGTGCGGCACCGGAAGCGGCTTGCTGTTTGGCCATAATGTATCGGTCCTGTGCGTCTGATTATTTGCGGACGGCGAGTTTCTTGCCGGCGATCGGGCGCGCCTTGCCCTTGCGGGTGCGCGCGTTGGTGTGGGTGCGCTGGCCGCGGACCGGCAGGCCCTTGCGGTGGCGCAGGCCCCGGTAGCAGCCGAGATCCATCAGCCGCTTGATGTTCATCGCGATCTCGCGACGCAGATCGCCTTCGACCTGGTAATCGCGGTCGATGATCTCGCGGATCTGGAGCACTTCGGCGTCGCTCAACTGGTTGACCCGCTTGGGCGCGGGAATACCGATCTTGGTGCAGATCTCCCGCGCCTTGGCGGGGCCGATCCCGTAGATGTAGCGCAACGCGATGACGACGCGCTTGTTTGTCGGAAGGTTGACGCCGGCAATACGCGCCACGCTGGTTCTCCTCGAAGTTTTATGCGCGGGACCTAAGCGGTCCCGAAGCGGGCGGTCGGACACCCGGCACCGTCATGGCGCCACCCGTCCTCGGCCCAAAAACAAAAGCCCGGCAATACCGCACCAGCCCGCTGGCCACGGCCCACCGAGAGGCGGCGGATTATAGTTTTTTTAAATGCCGAGTCAACCGCTCGAAACGGCTTCGGCTCAGGTTTTGCAGGCCTACGGCAAGCCATTGAGATAGCTTAGACCTTTGTCTTACTACGACGTTTGATCGGACGCTTTTTCGCCCGCTTCGGCCGCGCTTTCGGGGCGGGCTTGCGAACAGGCTTGGCTTTCGCCCGCGCGGGCTTGGACTTGGTCCTGGCGGATGCGCGGGCGGCCGGCTTCGCTGCGCGCTTCGCCGGGCGCACGACCGCGCCGGCCGGGGACGGCGCCGGGCGCGCTGCACCGCCATCCAGGATGCGGCTCAGCGCCGCCGTCACGTCGTTGATGCCGGCCATTCCATCGACCGACTGCAGCAACCCCTTCGCCCGGTAATACGGCAGGATGGGAGCGGTCTGGCTGTGATAGGCGGCGAGACGCTTTTTCACCGTCTCGGCGTTGTCGTCGGGGCGGCGGACGAACTGATGCGAGCCGCACCTGTCGCACACCCCTTCGACCTTCGGCTTGTGGTTGCGGTCGTGATAGCCGGCCCCGCAGGTGGCGCAGGTGAAGCGGCCGGAAATGCGGTCGACGAGCTGCGCGTCATCGACCTTCATTTCGATCACGTGGTCGAGCTTCAGGCCCTTGTCCGCGAGCATCTTGTCCAGCGCCTCGGCCTGCTTGGTGGTGCGCGGGAAGCCGTCGAGGATGAAGCCCTTGCGGGCATCGGGCCGGGCGATGCGCTCCGAGATGAGCTGAATGACAAGGTCGTCGGGGACAAGCTCGCCCGCGTCCATGATCGCGCGCACCTTTCCGCCGAGCTCGCTTCCCGATGCCACCGCGGCGCGCAGCATGTCGCCGGTCGAGAGCTGCACCAGCCCGTACTTGTCCTCCAGGCGTTTGGCCTGAGTCCCCTTCCCGGCCCCTGGCGGGCCGAGGAGCACGATATCCATGGCGATTCCCCCTGACTTTGACGCTGCGTCAGCCGCGGCGGCCGCGCAGCTTCGTCTTTTTAATCAGACCTTCGTATTGATGCGCAAGCAGATGCGAATGGATCTGGGCGACCGTATCCATGGTCACGCTGACCACGATCAGGAGGCTGGTGCCGCCGAAATAGAACGGCACGGAATAATACGAGATCAGGATTTCCGGCAGCACGCAGATGAACGACAGATAGGCGGCGCCGACGACGGTCAGCCGCGTCAGCACATAGTCGAGATAATCGGCGGTGGCCTTGCCGGGACGGATGCCCGGGATGAACCCGCCGTATTTCTTCAGGTTGGCGGCGGTCTCCGTCGGGTTGAAGACGATCGCCGTGTAGAAGAACGAGAAGAAGACGATCATCCCCACGTACAGAGCGATGTAGAGCGGCTGGCCATGGGCTAGCCACGCCGTCACGTATTGCAGCCATTCCGGGCCCTGGCCGGCGGTGAAATTGGCGACCGTGAGCGGAAGAAGCAGCAGCGAGCTCGCGAAGATCGGCGGTATCACGCCCGAGGTGTTGATCTTCAGCGGCATATGCGACGCCTCGCCGCCGAACATCTTGTTGCCGACCTGGCGCTTCGGATACTGCACGAGGATGCGCCGCTGGGCGCGCTCCATGAAGACCATGATCGCGATGGTCACCACCGCCATGAGGAACAGCAGGAGGATGAAGAACGCCGACAGCTGCCCGACGCGGCCGAGCTCGAGGGTCGCCGCCAGCGCATGGGGCAGGTTCGCGACGATGCCCGAGAAGATGATCAGCGACACGCCGTTGCCGACGCCCCGGGCGGTGATCTGCTCGCCGAGCCACATCAAGAACATGGTGCCGCCGGTCAGCGACACCACGGTGCTGACGCGGAAGAAGATGCCCGGATCGATCACCGCGTGACCCAGGCTGCCCTGCATGCCTTCGAGCCCCACGGCGATGCCGAAGGCCTGGAAGGCCGCCAGGAGCACGGTGCCGTAGCGGGTGTACTGATTGATCTTCTTGCGCCCGACCTCGCCTTCCTTCTTCAGCGCCTCCAGATGCGGCGACACGGCGGTCATCAGCTGCATGATGATCGAGGCCGAGATGTAGGGCATGATGTTGAGGGCGAAGATGGTCATCCGCCCGAGCGCCCCGCCCGAGAACATGTCGAACATGCCGAGGATTCCGCCCTGCTGTTGGCGGAAGATATCGGCGAGCACGCCGGGATCGATGCCCGGAACGGGAATATAGGTGCCGAGCCGGTAAATGATCAGGGCGCCCAGCGTAAACCAGAGCCGCTTCTTGAGCTCGGTCGCCTTGGCGAAGGCGCCTAGATTGATGCTGGCGGCGAGTTGCTCGGCGGCAGAAGCCATGTGAACTCCGACTCCTTACCCTGACTTAGTAGTATTCCGACGGAACGCATCCGACCCGGCGCCTGGCACCCGAAATCGGCTCACTCCTTGGGAGCGGGCTTGGCAGAGGCGGCGGGTTTCGCCTTCTTCTCGGCCTTCTCGGCTTTTTTCTCGTCCGCCGGCTTGTCCTCGGCGGGAGCGGCGGCCTTGGCCGGCTTCGCCTCCTTCGCCTTGCGCTTGGCCTGGCGCGCCTGCTTGGCCTCGATGTCCTTGACGACGCCCGGCCGAACCGACGTCAGCACGACGACCTTGCCACCGGCCTTCTCCACCGCTTCCACGGCCGATTTGGACGCGCCGGCGACCTCGATGGTGACCTTGGCCTTGAACGTATCCTTGCCGTTGCCGAGCAGCCTGAGCCCGTCGCGCTCGCGGCGGATCACGCCGGAGGCCGTCAGCGAAGCGCCGGTGATCGTCTCGCCGGTGCCGAGCTTGCCGTCGTCGATCGCCTTCTGCAGATCGGCGAGGTTGAGCTCCTGGAAATCGCGGCGGAAGATGTTGTTGAAGCCGCGCTTGGGCACGCGGCGATGCAGCGGCGTCTGGCCGCCTTCGAAGCCGTTGAGCGCCACGCCCGAACGCGCGGTCTGGCCCTTGCCGCCGCGTCCCGACGTCTTGCCAAGGCCCGAGCCGATGCCGCGGCCGAGGCGCTTGGGCGCGTGGCGGGCGGCGGGGTTGTCGCGGATCTCATTGAGCTTCATCTTGCCAAATCCCGAACTAAAGTGTTGCCGCGGCCGGCATGTCCGGCCTCGCGGATCAGGCCTATTCCTCGACCTGCAGTAGGTGCCTGACCTTCGTGATCATGCCGCGCACCGCCGGGGTGTCTTCCAACTCGCGCGTGCGATGGCGCTTGTTGAGCCCGAGCCCGACGAGCGTCGCCTGCTGGTTGTCCGTGCGGCCGATCGGGCTGCCGATCTGGGTGATCTTGATCGTCTTCCCGGTTTTCTTCGCCTCGCTCATCGTCTGGACTCCTTGCCCCTAACGGCCGCTTCAGGCCTGCTCTCGCCCGGCCGCGGCGGCTTCCGCCTCGCGGCGACCGAGAATGTCACCGATCTTCTTGCCCCGTCGCGCGGCCACGGACCGCGGGCTCGAGATGTAGGCGAGTGCCGCGAACGTCGCCTTGATCATGTTGTGCGGGTTGGACGACCCGATCGACTTCGCGACCACGTCCTGCAGACCGAGGCTTTCGAAAATGGCGCGCATCGGGCCACCGGCGATGATGCCCGTACCGGGCTTCGCGGCGCGGACGATGACTTTGCCGGCACCGTAGCGGCCGGCGACGTCGTGATGGATGGTCCGGCCTTCGCGGAGCGGGACGCGCACCATGGCACGCTTGGCAGCATCGGTCGCCTTGCGGATGGCCTCGGGCACCTCGCGTGCCTTGCCGGTGCCGTAGCCGGCGCGGCCCTTGCCGTCGCCCACGACCACCACCGCGGCGAAGCCGAAGCGCCGGCCGCCCTTCACCACCTTGGCGACGCGGTTGATGCTGACGAGCTTTTCGACCAGATCGCTCTCATCCCGCTCGCCCTCGCGCCGGCGGCCTCCGCGTTCGCGACCTTCGTTTCGTGCCATAGTCGTTACTCCAATCTTGCGCTCAGAAACTCAGCCCGCCTTCGCGGGCGGCGTCGGCAAGCGCCTTGATGCGGCCATGGAACATGAACCCGCCGCGGTCGAACACGACTTCCTTGACGCCGGCCTTGACCGCGCGCTCGGCGACCAGGCGGCCGACTTCCTTGGCGGCGCCGATATCGGCGCCGGTCTTGATCTTGCCCTTGATATCCTCGTCGAGGGTCGAGGCGGCGGCCAGCGTCACGCCCTTCGCGTCGTCGATGACCTGCGCATAGATATGCTTGGACGAGCGGAAGATCGACAGCCGGGGACGTCCGCCGGACTTGCGGCGGAGGCTGAGGCGAAGGCGCCGCTGGCGGCGCGCGAACAATTGCTCGGTTTTTGGCATGGCGGCCTACTTCTTCTTGCCTTCCTTGCGGCGGACGTGTTCCTGGTCGTACTTGATGCCCTTGCCCTTGTAGGGCTCGGGCTTGCGAAGCGCGCGGATTTCCGCCGCCACCTGTCCGACCTTCTGCTTATCCGCGCCGGTGATGGTGATCGTGGTCTGCTTCTCGCCGACCTTGATCGTGATCCCTTCGGGGATCGGGAACTTGATGTCGTGGCTGAAGCCCAGCTGCAGATTGAGGTTCTTGCCCTCGAGCTGAGCGCGATAGCCGACGCCGTTGATCTCGAGGTTGCGGGTGAAGCCGGTCGACACACCACGGATCCCGGTCGCGATCAGTGCCCGGCTGGTGCCCCAGAGGGAGCGCGCCCGCTTCGTCGTCTCGCGCGGCGTCAGCGTCACCTTGCCCTCGGCGACGGCGACCGCCACGTCGGGCGGGACGTGGAACGAGTGCTTGCCGAGCTTGCCGGCGATGTTCACGACCTGACCGGCGACGGCGACATTGACGCCGCTCGGGATCGCCACCGGGTTTTTACCAATACGCGACATGGTTGGCTCCGATCCGCCTCAGAACACCTGGCAGATGACTTCGCCGCCGACATTGGCGGCGCGCGCCTCGGCGTCCGACATGACGCCGCGCGGGGTCGACAGGATGGCGATGCCGAGGCCGCCATAGACCTTCGGCAGGTCCTTGATCTTGGAATAGACGCGGCGGCCGGGCTTCGAGACGCGGGTGATCTCCTTTATGACCGGAGCGCCTTCGTCGTACTTCAGCTCGATCGTGAACTCGGGGATGCCCGAGCGCACCTCGGACCAGCTGAAGCCGCGGATATACCCTTCGCGCTCAAGCACCTCGAGAACGCTCTTGCGCAGCTTCGAAGCCGGACACATCACGGCTCGTTCGCCCGCCGACTGTGCATTCCGGATGCGCGCCAGCATATCGCCGATGGGATCGCTAATCGCCATATCCCGAATTCCTCCGTTACCAACTCGACTTGATCATGCCGGGGATCTGCCCGGTCGAGGCCAGCTCGCGCAACGCGATGCGCGACAGCTTGAACTTCCGATAGTTCGCCCGCGGGCGGCCGGTGAGCTCGCAACGCAGGCGGACCCGGTGCGGCGACGAGTTCCGCGGCAGCTCGGCGAGCTTCAGGCGCGCCGCGAACCGGTCCTCGATCGGCAGCGTCTTGTCGTTCGCCACTGCCTTCAGCCGCGCGCGCTTGGCGGCGAACTGCTTCGCCAGCTTCATGCGGCGCTTGTTCTTTTCGATCGAGCTCTTCTTCGCCATCTGGTCGGCCCTCCGCCGGTCAATTCATGAACGGCATGTTGAAGCCCTTGAGAAGCGCCTTGGCTTCGTCATTGGTCTTCGCCGTGGTGACAATGATGATGTCCATGCCTCGGATCGTGTCGATCTTGTCGTAGTTGATCTCGGGGAACACGATCTGCTCCTTGAGGCCCAGGGCGTAGTTGCCCTTGCCGTCGAAGCTCTTGCCCGACAGACCGCGGAAGTCGCGCACGCGCGGCAAGGCGATGTTCACCAGCCGGTCGAGGAACTCGTACATCCGGGTCCCCCGCAGCGTGACCTTGCAGCCGATCGGCAGGCCCTTGCGCAGCTTGAAGTTGGCGATCGCCTTCTTCGAGCGGACCATCTGCGGCTTCTGACCGCTGATGGCGGTGAGGTCGGCGAGGGCGGCGTCCATCTTCTTGATGTCGGTCGTGGTCTCGCCGACACCCATGTTGATGACGATCTTCTCCAGCCGCGGAACCTGAAACGGGTTCTTGTAGCCGAACTGCTGCATCAGCTGCGGCTTCACGGTCTGGGAATAGAATTCTTGCATACGTGCGGCCATGGCGATCACCGATCGATCATTTCGCCGGACCGCAGCGCCACGCGCAGCTTGCGGCCGTCGATAATCTTGTAGCCGACGCGGGTCGGCTTGTTGTCCTTGGGGTCGACGAGGGAGACGTTCGACGCGTGGATCGGGTTCTCCTTCTCGACGATGCCGCCGGTCTGACCGGGGCGCGGGCTCGTGTGGCGTTTGACCATGTTCACGCCCTGGACGAGCACACGGTTCTCCACCGGGAACACGCGCAGCACGCTGCCGGTCTTGCCCTTGTCGCGACCCGTGATGACGATGACGTTGTCGCCCTTGCGGATCTTCATCTTGGTACGTTGAACGGCCTGCATCACAGCACCTCAGGCGCCAGGCTGATGATCTTCATGTAGCCCTTCGAGCGCAGCTCGCGGGTCACCGGCCCGAAGATACGCGTGCCAATCGGCTCGCCTTCCTTCGAGATCAGGACGGCGGCATTGCGGTCGAAGCGCACCATCGAGCCGTCGGTGCGCCGGATGGCCATGCGGGTGCGCACGATCACCGCCTTGTGCACGTCGCCCTTCTTCACGCGGCCGCGCGGAATCGCCTCCTTGACCGAGACGACGATGACGTCGCCGATCGAGGCGGTCTTGCGCTTCGAGCCGCCGAGCACCTTGACGCACTGCACGCTGCGTGCGCCCGAGTTGTCGGCGACCTCCAGCCTGGTCTTCATCTGGATCATTGGCGTCGATCCTCTCGGTCAGGCCTTCGCCGGTGCGGCGTCGGCGACGATTTCCCAGCGCTTGCGCTTGGATATCGGCCGGCACTCGCGGATCTTGACCCGCTCGCCGGTCTTCACCTGGTTGGACTCGTCGTGCGCCAGGTACTTTTTCGAACGCACGATGAATTTCTTGTACATGGGGTGCATGAAGCGGCGCTCGACCTTGACCGTCACGGTCTTCTCGCTCACGTCGCTCACCACGATTCCCGTTAGCACGCGCCTCGGCATGATCGTTCTTTGTCCTTCTCGTTACTTCGCGGCCGCAGATTCGGTCCGCGCGCGTTCGCCGAGGATCGTCTGGATGCGCGCGATGTCGCGGCGCACCTGACGGACCCGGGCGGTGTTTTCGAGCTGTCCGCTCGACCGCTGGAAACGCAGGTTGAATTTTTCCTTCTGCAGTTCGGCGAGCTGGGTCTTCAGCTCATCGATCGTCTTGGGGCGGATGTCCGAAGATTTCATGGCGCGTCAGGCTCCGTCGCCCAGGCGGGTGACCATGCGGGTCTTGATCGGCAGCTTGGCGGCCGCCAGCAGGAACGCTTCGGCCGCGGTGGCCTTCGGCACCCCGTCGATCTCGAACAGGATCTTGCCTGGCTTCACTCGGCACACCCAGAATTCCGGCGTGCCCTTGCCCGAGCCCATGCGGACCTCGGCCGGCTTCTTCGATACCGGCACGTCCGGGAAGATGCGGATCCACACCCGGCCGACGCGCTTCAGCTCGCGCGTGATGGTCCGCCGCGCCGCTTCGATCTGGCGGGCCGTCATCCGGCACGGCTCCATGGCCTTCAGGCCATAGGCGCCGAAATTCAGCGTGTAGCCGCCCTTGGCGATGCCGTGGATGCGGCCCTTATGCGCCTTGCGGTATTTCGTACGAGCGGGTTGCAGCATGGTCGTTCTCTCGTCTGTGCCTCAAAGGCCGGCGCGGTCAGCGCGCCGGAGCCTGCTCGGCCGCGCGCTTGTCCTGGGCCATGGGGTCATGGGCCATGATTTCGCCCTTGAACACCCAGACCTTGACCCCGCACGTGCCGTAGGTGGTCTTCGCGGTTGCCGTGCCGTAGTCGATATCGGCGCGCAAGGTGTGCAGCGGCACCCGCCCCTCGCGATACCATTCGACGCGGGCGATCTCCGCCCCGCCGAGCCGGCCCGAGCAGTTGATGCGGATGCCCTGGGCGCCCAGGCGCATCGCGGACTGCACGGCGCGCTTCATGGCGCGGCGGAACGCCACGCGCCGCTCGAGCTGCTGGGCGATGTTCTCGGCGACCAGCTTGGCGTCGATCTCCGGCTTGCGGATCTCGACGATATTGAGGTTCACCTCGGTGCTGTTGGTCAGCCTGGCGAGCTCGGAGCGCAGCTTCTCGATGTCGGCGCCCTTCTTGCCGATGACGACGCCGGGGCGCGCGGTGTGGATGGTGATCCGCGCCTTCTTCGCCGGCCGCTCGATGACGACACGCGACACGCCCGCCTGCTGCAGCCGGTCGCTGAGATAGCGGCGGAGCTGCAGGTCCTCGTGCAGGAGCTTCGAATACTCGTCGGTGGCGAACCAGCGCGAGTCCCAGGTGCGGTTGATGCCCAGCCGCAGTCCGATCGGATTGACTTTTTGACCCATGGTTAGGCGCTCTTCTCCGCTGGTTTCGCCTCGCGCTCGCGCACGATGACGGTCAAATGGCTGAACGGCTTCACGATGCCGGCCGAGCGGCCGCGGCCGCGCGCGTGAAAGCGGCGCATCTGGAAGGCCTTGCCGACATGCGCCTCGGCAACATAGAGCCGGTCGACGTCGAGCTGGTGGTTGTTCTCGGCATTGGCGATCGCCGCCTGCAGCACCTTCCGCACCGTGACCGCGATGCGGCGCTTGGAGAAGGTGAGTTCGGCGAGCGCCTTCGCCGCGTCCATGCCGCGGATCAGCTCAGCCACGAGGTTGAGCTTGCGCGGGCTGGTGCGAATGGCGCGGGCCACGGCCTGGGCCTCGTTCTCTTCGCGCCGGCGGCCTTTGGAGGGCTTGCTCATTCATCCCTCTTCGCCGTCTTGTCGGCGGACGAGTGGCCATGGAACTGGCGGGTCGGCGAGAACTCGCCGAACTTATGACCGACCATGTTCTCGGTCACCAGCACCGGCAGGAACTTGTGGCCGTTGTAGACCCCGAAGGTGAGGCCGACGAATTGCGGCAGGATGGTCGAGCGGCGCGACCAGATCTTGATGATCTCGTTTCGGCCGGAGCTCCGCGACTTGTCCGCCTTTTTGAGGAGATACCCGTCCACGAACGGGCCCTTCCATGTCGAGCGAGCCACCGTGCGCCTCCGTTATTTCGCGTTCCGGCGACGGACGATGAGCTTGTCCGTCGACTTGTTGTGACGAGTCTTGTAGCCCTTGGTCGGCTGGCCCCACGGAGTCACCGGATGGCGACCGCCCTTGGTGCGGCCCTCGCCGCCGCCGTGCGGGTGATCGATCGGATTCATCGCGGTGCCGCGCACCGATGGACGCCAGCCGAGCCAGCGGTTGCGGCCGGCCTTGCCGATCTTGACGTTCTGCTGGTCGGGGTTCGAGACCGCCCCGATGGTGGCGAGACATTCGCCGCCGACCCGGCGCACCTCGCCCGAGGCCAGGCGCAGCAGCGCGTAGCCCTGGTCCTTGCCGACCAGCTGCACGAACGTGCCGGCCGAGCGCGCCAGCTGGCCGCCGCGGCCGGGCTTCAGCTCGATGTTGTGGATGATCGTGCCGACCGGGATGTTGCGCATCGGCAGCGTGTTGCCGGGCTTGATGTCGACGCGCTCGCCCGAGACGATGGAATCGCCCACCGCCAGGCGCTGCGGCGCCAGGATGTAGGCCAGTTCGCCGTCCGCATACCTGACCAGTGCGATGAACGCCGTGCGGTTCGGATCGTATTCGATGCGCTCGACCGTGCTGACCACGTCGAACTTGCGGCGCTTGAAGTCGACGATGCGATAGCGCCGGCGATGGCCGCCGCCG
>DASWFO010000199.1:0-76191 GCA_036394195.1 Alphaproteobacteria bacterium
TGTCGTGGCGGTGGGCGCAGCCGCCATGTGGCTTCGCGCCCGCCGCGAAGCCGGCCACCGGGCCGTTTCGATGGCGCGTTATGCCGACTTCACGGACAAGGAGCGCGACGTGCGGCGGCGGCAGGAGACGCAGCTGCGCGAAGAGCATGCACGTGCACTGGCCCGCGCCGAGCGGAGTTTCGAGCGGTTCTTCGAGGACGCGCCGTTCGGCATCGCGCTGATCGATGACAAGGGCGGGGTGATCGAGGGCAACCGCGCGTTTCGGCAAATGGCCGGGCTGATCGACGGACCGGTCGCGGCCCGGCAGCTGGCCGCCTTGTTGCGGACCGAGGACCGGCGCGATCTCACGGGACGGCTGCAGCGGCTGGCGGCCGGCGGCGGCGATGCCGGGCCGCTCGAGGTGCGCCTGACCGCCGGGGGACGCGACAAGGTCGTGTCGATCTTCGCCAACCGCATCGAGAAGGACGGGGGCACCGGCGGGCCGCGCCTCATCGTCTACATGCTGGACACGACGGACCAGAAGAATCTCGAGACGCAGTTCGCGCAGTCGCAAAAGATGCAGGCGGTCGGGCAGCTCGCCGGCGGCATCGCGCACGACTTCAACAACCTGCTGACGGCGATGATCGGCTTCTGCGATCTGCTGCTGCAGCGCCATCAGCCCGGTGACGCGTCGTTCGCCGACATCATGCAGGTCAAGCAGAACGCCAACCGCGCCGCCAATCTCGTGCGGCAGCTGCTGGCGTTCTCGCGGCAGCAGACGCTGCAGCCGAAGGTCCTGGACATCACCGACGCGCTCACCGAGCTGTCGCACCTGTTGCGCCGCCTCATCGGCGCCAGCATCGAGCTGGAGATCGTCCATTCGCGCGACCTGTTCCTGGTGCGCGTCGATCAGGGCCAGCTCGAGCAGGTCATCATCAATCTCGCGGTGAACGCCCGCGATGCGATGACGGAGGGGGGGAGCCTTTTGATCCGCACCCGCAATGAATCCCGCACGCAGATGGAGCAGCGCGGCTCGGAGATCATCCCGCCCGGCGATTTCGTGGTCATAGACGTCGCCGATACCGGCACCGGCATCCCGCCCGAGAACCTGCAGCGCATTTTCGAACCGTTCTTCTCGACCAAGGAGGTGGGCTCTGGAACCGGGCTCGGCCTGTCGACCGTGTACGGCATCGTCAAGCAGACGGGCGGCTTCGTGTTCGTGACCTCCGAGATCGGGAAGGGAACGACCTTCACCATCATGCTGCCGCGCTATCACGGCACTCGCGAGACGGAGGCGACCGCCGCCGTTGCCGACGACCGCAAGAGCGACCTCACCGGTGCGGGCACCGTGCTGCTGGTGGAAGACGAGGACGCGGTGCGGCTGTTCGGATCGCGGGCGCTGCGCAACAAGGGCTACAAGGTGGTCGAGGCGAAGTCCGGCGACGCGGCGCTGGACGTTCTGGCCAATTACGGCGGCACCATCGATCTCATGATCACCGATATCGTGATGCCGCAGATGGACGGCACGCAGCTCATCCGCCACGTGCGCGAGAAGCAGCCCGACCTCAAGGTCATCTGCATCTCGGGCTATGCCGAGGAATCGTTCCGCAAGCGCCTCGACACCGTCGAAGGCATCCACTTTCTGCCCAAGCCGTTTAGCCTCGACCAGCTGGCCGGCAAGGTGAAGGAAGTGCTGCGCTGACCCGGCGGCGGGGCGCGGTCTTGTGGCCGCTCGCGGCGACCCTTACCCTCGCGTTCACGGAACCGTGACGCCCGGCGGCCGTTGGGATTGTCGGCGTCATTGGGCGGATAACGGATGAGCGGCGACACACCCTTCAAACGGCGGACGGGCTGACCTCATGGCGGATGCGACCGGGAGCGGCTCCGAGGGCGCGGCGCGCTATCGTGCCAATCTGCAGGGCGAGATCGACAGTGCCATGCTCTATCGCGCCATGGCGGAGGCCGAGGCCGATCCCAAGATCAAGCAGATCTATCGGCGGCTGGCCGCGGTCGAGGACGCGCATGCCGAGCTGTGGCGGCGCGAGCTGCGGCGGATCGGCGCGCGGGTGCCGCGCACCGATGTCGGGTGGCGCGCGCGGGCGCTGGCCTGGCTCGCGCGGCGCTTCGGCCCGCAATACGTGCTGCCGACCATCAACACGCTGGAGCAGAAAGACAGCTCGCAATACGACGATCAGCCGGAGGCGGTGGCCGGCGGCCTGCCGAACGCCGAGCGCTCGCACGCCCGCGTCCTGCGCGCGATCGAGAAGGCTCCCGGGACGATCGAGCAGGGAAGCTCGATCGCGCGCTTCGAGGGGCGTCACCGCGGCCTGGCCGGCAACTCGCTGCGCGCGGCGGTGCTTGGCGCCAATGACGGGCTGGTCTCGAACCTCAGTCTCGTCATGGGCATGGCGGGTGCGCAGACCGACGAACGCACGGTTCTTCTCACCGGCCTCGCCGGGCTGGTCGCGGGCGCCTGCTCGATGGCGCTCGGCGAATGGCTGTCGGTGAACAGCTCACGCGAGCTCTATCAGCGGCAGATCGACACCGAGCGGCACGAGCTCGAGACCATTCCCGACGAGGAGAAGGAGGAAATGGTCCTGATCTACCAGGCGAAGGGTCTCGACGAGCCGCAGGCGCGGGCGCTGGCCGACCGGCTGATGGCCGACAAGGCCACGGCCCTCGACACGCTGGTGCGCGAGGAGCTCGGCATCGATCCTGAAGGGCTGGGCGGCTCGCCCTGGACCGCCGCCGCCGCGTCGTTCTGCCTGTTCTCGGCAGGCGCCATCTTCCCGGTCATCCCGTATATGATCCTCACCGGGTGGGCGGCGCTGGCGGGCAGCATCGCGCTGAGCGCCGTTGCGCTGGCTCTGATCGGCGCCGGAACCTCGCTGTTCACCGGCCGCCATGTCGCCGTCTCCGCCGCGCGCCAGATCGCCATCGGCCTGATTGCGGCCGCGATCACCTATGGCGCCGGGCGCGCACTCGGGGTATCGCTCAGCTGATCATCGGAAGGGTGGGTCAAGAATGGCGATCTACGCGTTGGACGATTATGTGCCGCAACTGCCGCCGGCGGGTCGCTACTGGGTGGCACCGGAGGCGCATGTCATCGGCCGGGTGAGGCTCGGGCTCGACGTCGGCATCTGGTTTGGCGCCGTGGTGCGCGCCGATAACGATACGATCGACATCGGCGAGGGCACCAACATCCAGGAAAACGCGATGCTGCACGCCGATCCGGGATTTCCGATCGTGATCGGCGCTCACTGCACCGTCGGTCACCACGCGATCATTCACGGCTGCACCATCGGGCCCGGCGCCCTGATCGGCATGGGCGTCACGGTGTTGAACGGTGCCAGGATCGGCGCCAACTGCCTCGTCGGCGCCAACGCGCTGGTCACCGAGGGCAAGGTGTTTGACGACAACACGCTGATCATGGGGGCGCCCGCGAAGGCGGTGCGCACGCTCGATGCCGAGACCATCGCGCGGTTTCACAAGGACGCGGGCCGCTATGTCGAGAAGCTGCGCCGCTACGCCAAAGGCCTCCGGCGCATCGACTGACCGCCCCGTTGGGAGCCGTCCCACAGGCTTGCCCGATTGCCGGCGGCCGGCCGATGGGTGCATCATGGATGAGCCTGCAACCGGGAGCAGCGCCTGACCGCACCCATGTCAACCTCGTCGGACGATACGACTGGCACCGCCTACGGCCGGCCGTCGCAGGAGGCGAACCGGCTTCTGACGGAAGTCGGGCCGGGGACCGGTCTCGGCGAGTTGATGCGGCGTTACTGGCATCCCGTCGCCGCGTCGGCCGCGATGACCGCGACGCCGCGCAAGCTCCGCGTGCTGGGCGAGGACCTCATCCTGTTCCGCGACCGCAAGGGGCGGGCGGGCCTGCTCTATCCGCGCTGCATGCACCGCGGGACGAGCCTTTATTACGGCAAGGTCGAAGACGACGGCATCCGCTGCTGTTATCACGGCTGGCTGTTCGATGCCGAAGGCCGTTGTCTCGATCAGCCATGCGAGCCGAACCGCGGCCTGCGCCGCGACTTGGCGCGGCAGCCCTGGTATCCGGTGCAGGAACAATACGGGCTGGTCTTCGCCTATCTGGGCCCGCCGGCCAAGAAGCCGGTCTTGCCGCGCTACGACATCCTGGACGATCTGGCGCCGGGCGAGCGGCTGGTCAGCACGCTCGGCGGCTGGGGCTCGACCGGCGATCACTCGCTCGACGTCGTGCCCTATAGCTGGCTGCACATGTGCGACAACATCATGGACCCGTACCATGTGTACGTCCTGCACTCGACCTTCACCGGCGCGCAGTTCCATCCGGATTTCGCGGTGATGCCGAAGAAGGTCGACTTCTTCTACGCCGAGCACGGCGTGTGCTACTCGGCGGTCCGCCGCATGCCGGACGGGCGCGACTACGACCGCGTCTCGTCCTACCTGCTGCCCAACCTCATGAGTGTGCCGCCGACCATGGACCTGCGCGAGCGCCGGTCGGTCGGCGTCTCGTGGGTCGTGCCGGTGGACGACACGCACTACGTCCAGGTCATGCTCGAGAAGGCGGGCGAGGTGTCGCGCCTCGACCACGGCCGGCCGTCGGCGACCGGGAAGGTCTGGGGCGAGATGACCGAGGCGGAGCGCCGCGACCTGCCCGGCGACTACGAGGCGCAGGCCGGGCAGGGACCGATCTCGCTGCATTCGGAGGAGCATCTGGCGATGAGCGACCGCGGCATCGTCATGCTGCGCCGGCTGCTCACCAAGCAGATCGAGCTCGTTCAGAAGGGCGGCGACCCGCTCGGCGTGAGCTTCGATCCCGACGGCGCCGTCTTCAAGATCCGGTCGGGGAATTTCTACCGGACGCCGCAAGCCGCCGAATAGGCGGACGGCGCGACCCTCACTCCTTGACCGGGGAGGGCGGGATGAGGTGAAGCTCGAAGGCGAGCGGCGCCAGCGCGCGCTTGCTGAGGTCCAGGTAGAGCTTCGGCGTCGAAGACGGCTCGAGCGCCGACGTCTGGGGCTGCGTTGCGGCCCGGATCCATTTCTCGAGCTTGTCGAGTTGCCGCGGCTCGGCGTCCGACACCGCGTAGAACGTGAAGCCTCCGCCGTTCCAGCGGCGCAGGTTATAGCCGCGCACGGATGCAGGCATCGAAACGGCGGTCGCCGAATCTCCCTCCGGCCAGACGAACAGGTTGATGAAGTGCAGGCCGCGCTTGTAGACGAGAGCCGCGACCTGTCTCTGATCGAGATAGTCGAGCCGGGCGCCGAGCAGCGGGAACCCTTTGTCCGTGAGGTCGACCACCGGTGGGGAAAGATCGAGCCTGCTTCCCAGCCACGGCTTCACCGTGTGCTGGTCCGAGGAAGCGACGTCGATGAGATGGTCGGCCAGCAGCGACCGTGCATGGCTGGCCACCGCCTGCTCCGCCAGGCCGCCCTGACGGCCGGCGGCGGCGATATACCACGTCGTCCCGGAGGACAACACGACCGCCAAAAGCAGCGACGCCGCCAGGGCGGCCAGCGGACGCCTGGACGGAACCAAGCGGAACGGAACGGCGCGCGGCTGCATCCCCATCGTCGTCTCGAGCGCGTCGCCGATGCGCAACGCGAGGCTGGACGGCGCGCTGTAGCGTTCGCCATGGCGGCGGATGATGGTGCTGACGGCTTGCTCGAACGACAGTTCGCCGTTAGCCATTGTCGGTCTCCTTCAAGCGACGCTGACCGTCGGCGATGAGTCGGACGCGCGCCCGCGACAGGCGCGACATCACCGTGCCGATCGGCACTTCGATGATTTCGGCGATCTCCTGATAGGAGAGCTCCTGCAATTCGCGGAGAACCACGACTTCACGGAGCACCGGCGGCAGGGACGCGATCATCTCGTTGATCATGTGGTGGTCGGCCTTGCGGAGCAGCGCCGTTTCGGGATTGTCGGAGACGGCGGCGTCATCGGAGGTCTCGCTGACGCCGTCCACGTCCACGTCCAACGCGATCTCCTGCGAACGGTTCCGGCGCATCCAGTCGTAGGCGGCGTGGCGGACGATCGCGAACAGCCAGGCGCGGAAATTCCCCCCCAGGAACCCGGCGAAATACTTGTAAGCCCGTAAATACGCATCCTGGACGACATCCTCCGCGTCGGACTCGTTCTGCATCAACCAACGCGCGAGGCTGTACGCCGCGTCGAGATGCGGCAGTGCGAGGCGCTCGAAGTCGCGTGGGCCCCTCCGGTTGGCCACGGATCCCCCTGGTTAGAGCGAGGGTGAAACTCAACCGAGTGGAAACACCACGGCCGTGGCCCCCGCGAAGGCGGGCGTCGAGAGGCGTTATGAATTCATCTGACTTGATCACGCTTCACCCGTCGGGTGCCCGTCTGATCAGTGAATACTGAAATGTTGACGGATTTATTCCAGGCCCACGGGACTCGCCCCGACCTCGCCTTCGTCGGTTGTCTGCGACGTGATGCGACGCGTCGGAATTTTTTTTGCGCGCCAATGATCTTCTTCCGGGGTCGAGAACAATCCAGAGGCGAGTGCACACAATGTTTGATGAATTAGACCGCAGGGATTTCCTGAAACTGGCCGGGCTTGGCGGCGTGGTCTTTGCGTCCGGGCTGGGCTTCACGCGAACCGCCGCCGCGGCGTCGCAGGACTTTTACTTCGTCCAGCTCTCCGATTCCCATTGGGGGTTCAAGGGCGCCGCGGTGAATCCGGAAGCGGAGCACACGCTGCAGCGTGCCGTTACCGCCGTGAATGCGCTGCAGAAGCAGCCGGACTTCATCGTCTTCACCGGCGATCTCACGCACACCACCGACGACGATCAGGAGCGACGCCAGCGCATGGCGCAGTTCAAGCAGATCGTCGGCGCGCTGAAGGTCAAGGACGTCCACTTCATGCCCGGCGAGCACGATGCCTCGCTGGACGCCGGCAAGGCCTATCAGGAGTTCTTCGGCCCGACGCATTACTCCTTCGACCACAAGGGCATCCATTTCATCGCCCTCGATAATGTGTCCGATCCGCAAGGGGCGATCGGCAGCGACCAGCTCGGCTGGCTGCGGGCCGATCTGAAGCCGCTGAAGCAGAACCAGCCGGTCGTCGTGCTGGCGCACCGGCCGTTGTTCGATCTCCAGCCGGACTGGGACTGGGCGACCAAGGATGGCAATGCGGCGATCGACATCCTGATGCCGTATCAGAACGTCAGCGTGTTCTACGGCCACATCCATCAGGAGCATCATCAGAACACCGGCCATATCTCGCATCATGCCGCGACGTCCCTGATGTTCCCGTTGCCGGCACCGGGCTCACAGCCCAAGCGGGCACCGGTGCCGTGGGACGCGGCGCAGCCGTTTCGCGGCCTCGGCTTTCGGGAGGTTGAGGCCACGGGGAACGCGACGTCCTACGAAATCATGCAACGGCCGATCGCTTGAGGCACGGCATGCGACGGCTCAATCGACATCCCGGCTTGGTGCTGATTGCAGTCGCGGCCGCGGCCGTCGCTTATGCGACAGCCGCTCCCCGGGCCGCGAGCGAGCGCGTGGTTCAGATCACGGCCAGCCGGTACACCTACTCGCCGGACAAGATAACGCTCAAGCGCAGCGAACCGGTCGTGCTGGAGTTTCGGACCTCGGATCGCAAGCATGGGTTTAAGCTTGCAGCATTCGACGTTCGGGCCGATATCGAACCGGGCGACGTCGCTCGGGTGCGGATCGTCCCCTATAAGGTGGGGACGTTCGTCTTCGCGTGCGACGATTTCTGCGGCTCCGGACACGAGGACATGGACGGCACGATCGTCGTGACCGAGTGACGCGGCGGCATCGGGGCGCGGGGCGATGCCGGGGACGCAATCGAACGTCTTCGGTGTTGCTCCGCGCTTCGCTTAGTCGCGGTCGTAGCGATCGTCGAGCTCTGGGATCGCCCTGTCGGTCTGCCGTCCCGGCGCCATCTGGGTCAGCGGCCGAATCACTCTGGCCTGCGTGGGTGGGAGGATATTGGTGCTCGTCGGCGCGAAGCCGGGGACTATCCTCAGAAGGGGTTCCAAGGCGATCAGGCAAAGAAGAAACGCAACCAGAAACCAGGTGGCGGCGATCCTCATCGCATCGACGCGTGCGGACTCTGGGCCAGGCTTGGTCTCGGTGGTTCGCTTTGCGGGTGAGCCCGCGCCGTCCACGAGCATCGGATCCGACGCCTGGCGCATCCCCGGATCGCGATTGCCCGGACGTGATGCCGGTCGAGCACGGGCGTTTCTCTCCGGCTTGAGTGGCTGCACGGTTTGATCGGCGCTGCGCGCCAGCGACAGGGATTGATACACCTGCGTTCCCTCGTGGTTCGGTCGAGCGGATCCTTCCAGCCGCAATACCCGCATCGGCGCCGTCTTATTCCGTTGAAACACAGCGAAGACGTGGGAGTGCGCCGCACGCGCTCAGGGACAAGTCGCGTGCGGGCCCGCCTTAAGCCCGTTGGGCGCCGGCGATCACCAGGTGAAGTAATATTTCGACAGCATGAATTTGTTCCAGCACTGGCTCTCGTCGCCGTCTTTCGCGGCGCGAGCCGCCGTACCGAGCTGGATCAAGGCCTGCCGCTGCGCGCCCGCGGTGAGGGCGCCCTGCGGCAGCGAGAAGATGTCCCGCTGAACCTTTCTCACCGCCAAGGTGCAGGTGCTGGGTTGCGGCGAATCGGTTGCCGTACTCGCCGTCGGAATTGCGACGATCGAGATGGCAGCGAGTATCACCATGGCCTGGGAGGCTTTGAGCATCGTGTCCTCGTGATCGGGAGACTGGAAACGCCCCGACGCGTTCGTCGGGGCGTCCACCTGTCGCTTACCAGCTGACTTGCGTTCGCAGCACGAGCGCCTGGAAATTCGTACCCTGCTGGGTCACGCCGGGCACCACGCCCGCGGACGCGACCTGCGCCCTCTTGTCGATGCCTGCGTTCAGGTAATCGAGCATGAAGCGAACGTACCGGACCGGGTACCAGTTGAGACCGGCCTGATACACTTGTTGCTTGCCGCCCAGGACGCCGCCTTGGCCGAGCCTGCCGGAGTTCAGGTTGACGGTGCTGTACCGGCCGGCGATCTCCCACGCACCCCATCCGCCTGATTTGGACAAGGGTGCATCCGGCACCACCGTGTCCCAGACCGCCTTGGTGATCTTGTAGGGGCGGGATTCGCCGGTCAGGAAGTAGCCGACCTCGGCGTAGTAACCGGAGAAGTTGAGGAACGGCGCCGGTGTCGTCCCCGACGGAGCCGCGATCTGGTTCACACCGATGCCCTTATACTCCGCATCGAACCACAGGCTTTGCCACTTGCCGGCGACTTCGACGCCGTAGGTGTCGGCGTGCGAGCCGTTGATGTTGCCGGTGTCGAGGAACTGCGTGGGATCTATGCGCAGCTCCGGCCGGTCTGAAAACCGGAAACTCGACCTGGCGAGCGGCACACCGTTGCCGGCCGTGCCCGTGGCCGTGTCGTCGCGCGGCGGCGAGAAGACGTATGACCCGTTGACGCCGAAATGCAGAAGCGACTGGTTGTCGTTGACCGGGACATACACCCCGCGCATGACCGTGGCGGATTGCTGGCCGTTGCCCGGAACGCTGTTCGCCGGCCCGGTGACCCAGGCGCTCCCATACCAGTGTTGGCCCCAGCTCTTGAGGCCGAAGGCCGCTCGGGGCTCGCCGGCGTCGAGACTGTTGGTGATGAAGTCGATCGACGGCCGCTCGTTGAACGTGATGTCCGCCGAGCTGACGGCCGTGGCGAAGCCGTTGTCGACGTCCGTATACCCGGCGACCAGGGCGACCTGCGAAAATCCCGTGTACGCGAGCGAGGCGGTCAGGATCTGGCCGGTGACCACGTTCGAGCCGACCCGCGTGCCGGTGGTCTGGGTGTTCGACGTGTTGATGTTGCCGAACTCGGTGACGAACGCGTAGTTCCAGTCGTTGTCGTATGTACCGTTGATGCCGAGCCGCCCGCGCCGCAGGTTGTAGCCGCTGTTCAGGTCGTTGCTGATGCGCTTGTCGGTGGCCGCGGGGCCGGGGCCGTTACTCCGGAAATACTCGCCGACGTCGAACTGCAGCCGACCGACGAGCGCGATGCTGTTTCGCCCATCCGGGCTGGAGAGCGTCGGCCGGCCGTTGAGGATACCGACATTCCAGCCGCTCGCCGCCGTCTGCACGGCCTGCGGTGCCTGCTGCGTCTTGATGACGTTGATGTCGTTCTGCTGTTGCTTGATCGCGTCCGACATGCCGTTCAAGCGCTGCATGAGTTCCTGGTCCTGTTGCTGCAGCTGCTGGTTCTGCTGCTGGAGACTTTGGATTTGCTGCTGTACCTGCACCTGCGCGGATGCCGGTGACATGAACGCAACACTGGACAACAACGCCGCGCAGATAGTCGTCGACTTCGATGATGACACGCCAATCCCCCTATTTGATTTGAGCCCATGAGTTCTCGACGCAGCGGAACGATCCAATTTTGGAATCGCAAACCGTCTCGCCGCGACGCACCCAATACCGGCGACGCCGTTGTGTTCATTCCAAAGGCGTCGTGAAGTTTGCGTGACACCGATGCCGTCGCGGCGCGGCCGCGAAGGTCAGACAGAGCGATGATGCGCCGCTGGATTTTCGGGTGAGTGCCGGTTCAACCGGTTCGGCGTCGAAGTTATTCCGTCAACCCGTCGAAAAACTTTGCGCTCCGTCGGCGAATAGTTTTGCGCGGCACGAAGTCTTTTACCAACAGCGTCGATTTAGAGGGGCGTTCGCCATCGGCGGCGGACGAGCGTCAATGGAGATGCAGGGGCCCATGGCCCGAAAGCGGGGTGAGGAGCATTCACAGGAGCTGCGCGACCGCGTGCTGGGGGAGCCAGGGCCGGTCCGGGAGGTGGCGGCGCGTCTGGGCGTCAGCCCATCGTACGTGTCGAAGGCGAGGGCCCGGCTGCGTCTGACCGGAGAGCGAACGACGAAGCAACGGGGCGGCCGCCGGCGGCCGATCCTGTCCGGCCGGGAAGATCTGCTGCGCGCGAAGCTGGTCGAGATCCCGGATGCAACCCTGGTCGATCTGCAGCGCTGGCTTGCGGAAGCGCACGCCATCAAGATCTCGATCGGCGCGCTCTGGAATACGCTGCGGCGGCTGGGCTTGGGCTTCAAGAAGCGGCCGACGGGGAGGCCGCCGGGTCTAGGTTGATCGGGAAGCGGTCGCGCGGCCGTCAATCACGCAGGATATCGCTGCGTCTGGGACAAAAGAGAAAGCCGTCCCGGTGGGAGTCCGGGACGGCTTTCGGGTTACCGGACGCTCACTTCATCCGGTAACCGTCGCCAGGGAGCCACGGAAGGGTCTGATAGGCGGACAAGGGGCGGCTGTTCGTCCGGCGCTCGACGACCATCCGATACCCGTCACCGGGAATGCTGGGATTGGCCTGGTAGGCGGCCAGCGGCTGCTGGCTCGTCCGCTGCACCGCCGGGATTCGATGACCCTCGCCCGGCGCCGGGTGATTGGGATCGGCCATTTGTGCCAGCGCAAGTCCCGGGGCCACTGCCAACGCCGCTGCGAGAAACAACGCGTGTTTGCTCATCGTGGTGCTCCATCCGCTGTGACCTCCGGCCCAATGCCGCGGCCATCTGCTGAATAAGACTTCCGGCCAGGGGCCAAAATTCCACGCGTCCGTCGACGTGCTGCGATGCGCCGCCGACGGAATACGCGCCGAGGCCGGAGAGTCTCATCGCCGCGGCGAGTTTCCGATCGGTCGCTTTTCGCAGCACCGGGGGACCCTGTGCGCCGCCGAGGAGATGGGGCATGACGTCGATCAACACGAATATCGGTGCGGCGGTGGCGTTGGGAAACCTCGACCACACCCAGTCGCAATTGAGCGTGACGGAAAACCGGATTTCAACCGGCCTGAAAGTCACCGGACCGCAGGACGACGCCTCCGACTTCTCAATCGCGCAAGGCATCCGCGCCGATCTCAAGGCGTTCGACGCGGTTCTTCAGAGTCTGTCGTCGGGCGAGGGGATCATCCAGACCGCCATTGCCGGTGTCACCTCGGTCTCCAATCTGCTCGCCACCATCAGGAGCAAGGCGATCGAGGCGTCCAACCCGGCGAACACGTCGGGCCAGCAGTCGATCCTGGCGAACGATTTCGGCGGCCTGATCGCCCAACTCAACACGTTTATCAGCAACTCTGTGTATAACGGCCGCAACCTGCTTTCGGCCGGCTCGGTCAGCGTCTCGATCACGTCGACGATCTCCGGTGGTCAGATCATCCTGAAGAATGCCTCGGGGCTCTCCGGCGTCTCGACGGCCCTGGCCGGCAGGGTCGCGACCACGGCGGCCGCCCTGGCACTGCTGACCACGGTCGATGCGCAGGAGCTCATCGTCAGCGACGCGCTTGGCTCGTTCGGGTCGGTAGCGACGGACATCACCTTCACCAAGTCGCTATCGGACGCGGTGACCCGCGGTCTCGGGTCTCTCGTCGACGCAAATCTCGCAACCGAAAGCGCCAAGCTGCAGGCCTTACAGGTCGGCCAGCAGCTCGGCGTCCAGGGCCTGAGCATCGCCAATCAGCGGCCGCAGATCATCCTGTCGCTGTTCCGCTGATTGAGCCGGGCACCGCCTGCGCCATCCGCTTAGTCGTCGGTGGGCGCGGTCGTCGAACTGGCGGCGCCGCGGACGCGTTGTTCCAATTTCTCGAGCTGGCCCCGATCGGCATCCGACACGGCCCAGAACGTGAACTCGCCCGCGCTCCAGCCGCGAAGATTGTAGCCTCGCACGGAGGATGGCATCACGGCGGGTGTCGCCACTTCGTTGCCCGGCCACACGAACACGTCGATGAAGTGCAGGCCGCGCTTGTAGACCATCGCCGCGACCGGCCTGTGGTCGATATAGTCGACCCGGCCGCCGACCAGCGGGAAGCCGCGCTCGGTGAGGTCAAAGACCGGCGGGGCGATGTCGAGTTTGCTGTCCAGCCACGGCTTCACCGTGTGCTGGTCCGACGAGGGCATGTCGGTGACATGATCGGTGAGCATCGAGCGCGCGTAGCTTGCGACGAGCTGATCGGCGAGATCGGTTTCGCGCCCGGAGGCGGTGATGTACCAGGTCGTCCCGGAGGACAATGCGATCGTGAGCAGCAGCGACGCAGCGACCACGAATGGACGCCACGCCAGTCGCCATTTGAACGGGATCATGAGCGGCTGCGGGTGCATCTCCGCCTCCAAGGCTGCGCGGATGCGCAACGTGAGGTCGGGTGAGGGCGTGTAGCGCACGCCGTGCCGCCGAACCACGGCACTGACCGCCTGATCGAATGCCGGCACGGGTTCACCCACGGCTGCGCGCCTTCGATCGGCGCTGACCGCCGGCTATAAGGCCCCAGCCCCGGTATTCACCAAAGCGGGAACACCGCGGCGGTCGCGCCTGCCAACAGGTCAAGAGAGTCGTCACGGTTTCGGTTCGATCTGACGAGATCACGTTTGAGTGTCGCGGGTCTTCAGCGTTAAGACCCGAGAGAAAAGCGGATTATTCCGGCGCGACTGGTGTTCATCGGTCCATAGCGAGATCGCGAGGGCGAGCGGTCTGCCGGCTTGTCTGGGTATGCCCTCGTGCATTCAGACCGAAGATGGTCGGGTCGCCTGGAATAAACCGGCGATCGGTCCGGTCTACCGACGCTCTCGCGGATCCATTCCGACAATCCAGCTTTGCGAAAAATAGACGCACTTCGGCGAATACATCTGTGTTGCGCGAAGTCTCCTCAAATGCCGCGTGAATTTTTCGTGGCGTTTTTGGGGGAATGCGCAATGTCCATGTCCACTTCGGGTCTGTCGCGCCGCAAGCACGCATCTGCGTTCGGTGCGCTTCGTCGGTCGTTTGTCGCGGCGGCGTTTCTGTCAGGGGCCGGCGGCCCGGCCATCGCGGACGAGATCGGCGACATCAAAGAACAGATGCAAGTGTTGTCGGATCATCTCCGCAGGCTCGAGGAGAGGCAGCAGGTGCAGCAGGCGGCTCCGGCCGCGGAGCCGATCAATGACGCACAAAAGGGCGGCGGGCTGCTGAAGCCGTTCACGATCCCGGGCACCAACACGACCCTGCGGGTCGGCGGTTACGTGAAGGGCGACGGCATCTACGATACGAAGGCGTCGTCGGGCGATCAGACGACGATTTCGGCACTTCCACTGAAAGGCACGCCGGCGGCGGAGCGCGAGGGTGTCACCCGTCTTCACGCCCGCCAGTCGCGCGTCAACATCGAGACGAACACGCCGACCTCGTACGGCAACCTCAAGACCTTCGTCGAAGGCGACTTTTTCGGCGACGGTACGACGGGCAACGAGCTCAGGACCAATTCGACCAATTTCCACATCCGGCATGCCTATGGCGAGTTCGGCCCGTTCCTCGCCGGCCAGACGTGGTCGAATTTCATCGACACCGACACCTACGTGGAGACGATCGACTTCTCAGGCGCAGCCGGTCTGACCTTCCTCCGCCAAGCCCAGTTCCGCTACACCTATACGTTGCTTCCCGGTACGACGTGGTCGACCGCGGTCGAGAATCCCGAGAGCGATTTCATCGCCAATCCTGCGGCCGCGGGAAACAACAACGCCGTCAACACCAACTCGGTGGGTGCCACGACCGGGAACAACAAGGACAAGATCCCGGATTTCACCACCCGGTTCACGACCCTGAACGAGTGGGGCAAGTTCACGCTCGCCGGGATGGTGCGCGACATCGGTGTTGACGTGAGCAGCACGAGCGGCACCGTGTTCACCGGCCGGCGCGGCCATGCGACGGGCTGGGGCTTGTCGCATCAGGGCATCATCTATACGCACTTCGGCAAGGACCAGATCAACTATCAGATCAGCGGCGGCGACGGCATCGGCCGTTACCTGTTCAACGCAGTCGGAACCGGCGCCAACTTCAACGCCGCCACCGGCTTCATCGAAACCCAAACGGCGTGGGGCGGCTACATCGGCTACCGGCATTGGTGGACCGACACGCTCCGCACCAACCTCACCTATGGTTTCGACCGGCTCAGCAACGATGTGGCAATCACCGGGACCGCGGTGAACAAGCGAGACTCGGACTATCACGTCAACCTGATCTGGAGCCCGTTCGAGCGAACCAATTTCGGCGCCGAATACATCTACGGCAGCCGGGAAACAGTCGACGGGAACAAGGGCTACGAAAGCCGCGTCCAGGTGGCGGCTCAGTATCTGTTCTAGGTCGGCGGATCGGACCCGTTTGGCGCCCATGCTGAACGACCCAGGGACGGCAAAGTCGGAGGCAACGCGCATAGCGTCTTGCCTCTCTGCTTTATCCTCGGATGCCGTCTGCCGAGCGCGGAAACTGACCACGGGACCAAAGCCATGACCGCGTCGCACCTTGTCGTGCTCGGCCTGGCCCTCGCGGCACTCGCCGGCTGCGAGCTCCTTCCGCTCGATGAGGAGATCAAGACGGCGTGTGCCGTAACGCCGGACCCCGCGGCCTGCGCAAAGGCCAAATATGCCGACTCCTTCTCGGACGAGCGGGCGCGGGTCGCGCGCGAAGGTTTCGTCCGATGAGCCCGGGAATACGCATGCCGACCTCGGAGTCGAATGGTGACCATTCCTACAACGAGGGTTCACCATGGTTGCGTCGCGTCTTGTCATTATTGCATTGGGCCTGAGCATGCTTGCCGGCTGCACCTTTCCTCTCACCACGGAGATCAAGCAGGAATGCGCCGCGTCGACGGATCCGACGGCGTGCGCCAAGGCCAAGTACGCCGCGGAGTTCGCCGAGGAGCGCGAGCGGATCGTGCAGTCCGGGGGCGGCAATTGACGACAACCGGGAGGAGCGGCGAATGAGCTGGAAACGGGGTTCGGAGTATTCGCAAGATCTGCGCGACATGGTGATCGAGACGCCCGGGTCGGTTCGCGAGGTGGCGAAGCGGTTTGGCGTAAGCCCGGCCTATGTATCGCGGGTCGTGACCCGGCTGCGCCTGACCGGTGGCCGCACGACGAAGCCGCGCGGCGGCCAACGCAAGCCGATCCTCGCCGGCCGGGAAGACGTCCTGCGCGCGCGCCTTGTCGAGCTTCCGGACACCACGTTGACCGAGCTGCAACGGTGGTTGATGGATACCCACGGGATCAAGATCTCGATCGGCGCGCTGTGGGGTTCATTGCGCCGGATGGGCTTCGGCACGCGCACGAGTCGCCGGCCCGAGGATGGCGCACGGCCGACAGCGTCGGAAGGCTTCGTGGCCACAATCGCCGCGCCATCGAAGCGGCCCTTCGTTGACACGCCGGTCACCTACGGCGCAGAGCTGCCGTCAAGTCTGCGCGAACTGGCACGCCTAGCCATGCAGCCGTCTGCCGAGGAATTCAGAGAGCCCGTGACGTCGATCCTGACAGAAGGTCAGCGTCGGGGACCCGGTGAACAGGTCCGCGGTGTTTCACTGCAACCAAGGAGCATTCAGAATGAGTAGCGTCTACGCGGCACAGCCGGCTTACACATGGCATTGGTCGAGCGCCAGCCAGGCGCGCCCGCAGCCGAATGCCGGCAGCAGCGGGCAGGGTGCGACAACCATCTCGTCGGGATCGCAGACAGCCCCGACCCAAGGCACCGCGTCTTCCGCCGGCTATCTCGGCCACTACGTCAACACGTCGGCATAACCATCGCCGTCGGTTGATCACGAAACACAACCGTCGAGGGTTGTGTGTTCGCGCGGCGGCGGTCGGCTCGAGCACGCCGGCCGCCGTTTCGCGTTGCTCATCGGGTTGGAAGCGTCCGCCGAGCATAACGTCGCGCATCCACTTGAAGTGAAACCGCTCTTGTTTCCAATCCAGGTGAAAAAAATAGAGCGCTTCAAGTCAATGTGAAGGAATTCGTCACCGCTCAATCTGAATGTTCTTAAATCGACTCCCGCGCAGTGATAGGTTCGAGCCCTCAACCAAAGGAGGTGCTCAATGAACCACGTTTCGTATCTCACGGGCGGAGCGCTGGCCGTTATCGTGCTGCTGTCTGGTTGTGCATCGGAGATGCACAGTGAGATTCAGCAGAGATGTGCGACGGCGAGCGACCCGGTGGCGTGCCATACGCAAGCGCATTTGCAGATCGAAGAGCATGAACGGGAGCGGATGCGCGAATCCGGGATGTAAGCCGGATCGGATGCGCGCCACTGGCGAACAGCAGCACGGCATCGCTCTTTAGGTTCGCTCTTCGGCGTAAGTCGAGAAAGCCGCCCCATTTCGGTGGGGCGGCTTTCGCGTTGTCGGAGGCCGGTGGTGGGGTGCGTGTCAGGCGAGGGGGGAATATGTCCGGACGCCGCGAGGTCTTACGGCCATAGAACGTTTCCCCACCGGAACATCCCATGGTCAAAGCCCGGCTTGGAATGGTGCTTGTCTTGTCCCTGGCGCTGGTTCACGGCGCGACAGCCGGTGCTCGTCTCGGCGTCTGCGCGGCGGCCGTGCAAAATGCCGAACGCGAAATCTCCGTGTGGCCGCGTTGCTTTTCGGCCGCCGGGTTGCGGCAGACCACGATGATTCGTCTGCGCGCGGCCGCGCGGGCCGCCAAATCAGGCGACGAGAACCTGTGCTGGGAACACCTCGTTCTGTCCGGATACAACGTCGATTGTCCATCGGCCGATAGGAATGGCTCGTAAGAGCGGCCGGGCGGCGTCCGTCAGGGCAACGGCCGCTCCAAGCCGATAAAGCGGACAATCCAGGTCCACCACCGGCGCGCCGGTGGTCAGTCCGGGAATGCACTTCATTTTGTCAGGCGAAATCTGGCTAAAGCCTCATCGCGGTCGGCTCGCCGATGGCAAGCCTTTTGCTTGTCTTCCCGCGCGCGTGTCGCATTCGAACGCTTGTCGGTCCCTGAGCACTTGTCGAATCCGTTGGAAGTTTGCTGTTCCTGCCACTGATCGCGGTGTTTCTTGTGATGGACGTCACAGGGTCGCTTGTCATCGTCGGCCCCCGGGACCATTTAGCGGCGAACGCCGAACGCCAACTCCGTCTCGCGAGCAGTGTTCTTATGGGTATCGTCCGCTTCGCTCTGCGCTTTCCGCACACCTTCTATGTGATGGCGGCACTGATTCTTTTTCTGGGAATCAGCGCGGTCACCACGACGCCGAAGGACATCTTTCCGAGCGTCAACATACCCGTGGTCAGCGTCATCTGGCAGTACACGGGGTTGACGCCGCAGGAGATGGAGCAGCGGATCACGACGTACAGCGAATATTCCATCAGCTCCAACGTCAACGACATCAAGAATATGGAATCGGAAACGCTCGAAGGCATTTCCGTCGAGAAGATCTTTTTCCAGCCGACCGTCAACATAGACCTGGCTGTCAGCCAGATCGTCTCGGCCAGCAATGCGATCCGCGCGTTGATGCCGGCGGGCGTCCAGCCGCCGATCGTCGTCCAGTACAACGCGTCCAGCGTGCCGGTGCTCCAGCTGAGCCTCAGCTCGGATCGGCTGAACGAGCAGCAGCTCTATGACTACGGCATTTACCGGATTCGGCAGGCCCTCGCCCCGATCCAGGGGATCACCCTGCCGACCCCCTATGGCGGCAAATACCGGCAGATCATGGTCGATCTCGACACGCAGGCGCTGCGCGCGCAGGGGCTTACGCCCAACGACGTGGTGAATGCCGTCAACGCGCAAAGCCTGACCTTGCCGTCAGGCGACGCGAAGCTGGGGGATAAGCAATTCATCGTCAGCACGAACGCAAACGCGCCAACGATCGACGCGCTCAACGACGTTCCGGTCCGGCAGGTGGGTCCAACCACCGTTCGCCTCAGCGATGTTGCGCATGTGCGCGACGGCTGGGCGGTGCAGCAGAACATTGTGCGCGCCGACGGACGCCGCTCGGTGCTGCTGACGATCATCAAGAGCGGCGACGCGTCGACGCTCGACGTCGTCAACCGCGTCAAGGCCGCCCTGCCCGACATCCAGAAGGCGGCGCCGCCGGGAATGAACATCCAGATGCTGTTTGACCAGTCTGTGTTCGTTCAATCGGCGATCGACAGCGTGCTGCGCGAAGGGGCCATCGCCGCGGGCCTCACAGCGCTGATGATCCTTGTGTTCCTGGGATCGTGGCGCTCCACGCTCATCGTCATGGTCTCGATTCCGCTGTCGATTCTGACGTCGATCGTCGTGCTGGCCGCACTTGGCCAGACGCTCAACACCATGACCCTCGGCGGCCTGGCCCTCGCCGTCGGCATCCTGGTCGACGATTCGACGGTCACGATCGAGAATACCCACCGGCTGTTCGAGGAAGGCGTTCAGTTCGATAAGGCCGTGCTCGAGGGTGCCGCCGGGATCGCCGTGCCGACCCTGATCTCCACCCTGGCCATCTGCTGCGTCTTCGTCGCCTTGTTCTTTCTCCAGGGAGCGCCTCGGTATCTGTTCACACCGCTCGGCATGGCGGTCGTGTTCGCCATGCTCGCGTCATACATGATCTCGCGCACGCTGACGCCGGTGATCATCCGCGTGCTGCTGCGCGGCGAGCAGGCCGCGCACGCGGGCGGGGGCGGCGGCCCGCTCGCGCGCTTTCACGATGGATTCAACCAGCGCTTCGATCGGTTCCGGGAGTTCTACGGCTGGCTGCTGCAAGGCGTGCTTCGCCGGCGGCTCCTGACGCCCGCGGTCGCCGGCAGCGTGGTGGCAGCCGCGGTCGCATTGTCGTTCTTCGTCGGGACGGATTTCTTTCCGCAGGTCGATGCCGGGCTCATTCAGATTCACGTGCGCGCGGCGCCGCGGACGCGCATCGAGCGGACCGAGCAAATCTTCCAGGCGGTCGAGAACGAAATCCGTCGCCAGATTCCCACACGGGACCTCGGGCCGATCCTGGACAACATCGGCATCCCGGCGCGCCTCTACAATCTGGCCTTTACCGACGGCACGATCACGGGCGTCAATGACGGCCAGATCCTGATCTCCCTGAAGGAGGGCCATGCGCCGACGGCGGATTATATCCGCAAGCTCCGTCTAGAGCTCCACCAGGCGTTCCCTGATGTGCTGTTCTATTTCCAGCCCGCCGATATCGTGACGCAGATCCTGAATTTCGGCATCCCGTCGCAGGTCGACGTCCAGGTGCAAGGGCAGGACCGCGCCGGCAATATCGCCGTGGCCCAGGAGCTGCGGCGGCGGATGGCAGCTGTACCGGGGGTGGTCGATGGCCATGTCCAGCAGGAACTCGATGCGCCGCAGATGTACTACACCATCGACCGGACGCGCGCGCAGCAGCTCGGCCTGTCGCTGGTCAGCATCGCCAACAACCTCAATGTCAGCCTGAGCTCCTCCGAGCAGGTGACGCCGAACTTCTGGAGCGATCCGGTATCGGGAATTCCGTATTACCTGACCGTCCAGACGCCCGAATACCGAGTCGCCAGCATGAACGACGTCAACAATACCCCCCTGTCGACCGCTGCCGCCGTGCAGGCGCCCGTCCCGAACGTGCTGGGCAACGTCGCCCGGGCGGAGCGCCGCGCGGTGGAGTCCGTCTACAACCACTCGAACATCCAGCCGGTCTACGACGTCTATGCCAATGTGCAGGCGCGCGACCTCGGCAGCGCCGCGCGTGCGATCGAGACGATCGTGCATGACCTGCAGGGGCAGATGAAACCCGGTAATCGGATCGTCGTGCGCGGTCAGATTGACAGCATGCACTCCGCCTTCGGCAACCTGACCATCGGTCTGATCTTCGCCGCGGTCTTCGTCTACCTGCTCATGGTGGTGAACTATCAGAGCTTTCGCGACCCGTTCGCGGTCATCCTGGCGTTGCCGGGGGCCGCGAGCGGCATCGTGCTCATGCTCTTCGTCACGAGCACGGCGATCAGCGTGCCGTCGCTGATGGGCGCCATCATGTCGGTGGGCGTCGCGTCGGCCAACTCGATTCTGCTGGTGACCTTCGCCCGCGAGCTGCGGGCGGAGGGCCTGAGCGCCGTGGAGGCCGCCCTCGTGGCCGGCAAGACCCGGCTGCGCCCCGTGCTCATGACCGCGGCGGCTATGGTCGTCGGCATGATCCCGATGGCGATCGGCGGCGCCGGCGAGGAGCAGAACGCGGTGCTGGCGCGCGCGGTCATCGGCGGGGTCCTGGTCGGAACCATGACGACACTGCTGTTCGTCCCGTACCTCTACTCGCTGATCGGCCGAGGCGACCGCGGCGGCTCGTCCGATCCAGCATTGTCGCCCGCGGAAGGAGCCTCGCTATGATGGATGGCAACCAGTCCACGCCCGACCCGGCGCCGGCGTCGGGCCGCCTCGGCCTCGGCCACGAGGTCGCTGAGGCTCCCGGGCAAGAAGAGTCGCCGGAGCTGGAGGGACGGCGTCGCCGCACCGCACGCATTCTGGGGGCGACCGCTGTCGCGGTCGTGACGCTGCTCGTCGCCGTCGGCGCCTGGGGGCATATACAGACCCGGGCGAAAGCGCTGGCGGAGCTGGCCCAGGAGCGCGATACGGTCCCCACGGTACGAACGATCACGGCGGCCGCGGTCGACACCCCGCGACAGCTGGACCTGCCGGCCACGCTCCAGGCGTTCAACAGCTCGACACTGTATGCGCGGGCAACCGGCTATATCGCCAAGCGTGAGGTCGATATCGGCAGTCCCGTGCATGCCGGCGATTTGCTCGCGCTCATTGCCGCACCCGACCTAGATCAGCAGCTCGCCCAGGCGCGTGCGCAGCTCGCCCAGACCGATGCGTCGCTGGTCGCGGCACGGGCCGCCCTGCAGCAGGCACGGGCGAACCAGGACCTCGCCAACGTGACCAATCAGCGCTACGCGAAGCTCGCCCCACAGGGCTACGCCTCGCAACAGGAGGCGGACAACGCGCGCCTCACGCTGGCCGCGCGCAATGCTGACGTGCAGAACGGCCAGGCCGCCGTCGACGTGGCCGACGCCAACGTGAACGCGCAAGCCGCCAATGTGTCGCGGCTTGAACAGCTCACCAGTTTCGAGCGGGTGACGGCTCCGTTCGATGGCGTCGTGAGCGCGCGGCAGGTCGAGGTTGGCGATCTCGTCACCGCGGACGCCTCGACCGGCACGCCCCTGTTCTCGGTCGCCCGGACCAACGTCCTGCGGGTCCAGATCTACGTCCCGCAGGATGCGGTGTTTGGCCTGAAGGACGGCGATACGGCGCAGGTCCTGGTGCCGGAGATGCCGGGCCGGATATTCCGCGGCACGATCGCGCGCAACGCCAACGTCCTGCAGGCCGGGACCCGCACGCTGCTCACCGAGATCGACATCGACAACGGCGAGGGCGTGCTCAGGGCGGGTATCTACGGCATCGTCCGGCTGTCGATTCCACGCCAGACGCCGGAGATCGTGTTGCCGTCCGAGGCGGTCATCTTCGACCACAACGGGCTGAGTGCCGCGGTCGATGACAACGGCATCGTCCGGGTACGGCACATCGAGTTGGCCGAGGATAATGGCGCCCAGGTGGTCGTTCGCGCCGGTCTCAATCCGGGCGATCGCGTCATCGTCAGCCCGCCCGTCGATGCCGCCGACGGCATGCGCGTCCAGACGAGCGACACGGATCGGAAAGTAGCCGCGAGCTCCGCTCCACCGATGGAAGCGGTCGGCAAGGACAAATGACGGAGGGGCGAACATCAAACTCCTGGTTACGGCTGGCGGTTCCACTCCTCGCGGCGGCCTTGCTTGCCGCGTGCGATATCGGGCCGGACATGAAGCAGCCCGTCGTGGCCGAGCCGCCCGCCTGGCGTGAATCGGCGGCGCAGTCCGCTGCCTGGCCGTCGGCCGACTGGTGGCAGGGCTTCGGCTCGGCAGAGCTCGACGGCTTGATCGCCGAGGCGCAGCAGGCAAATTATGACCTCGGCGCCGCGGTGGCTCGCATCCGGGAGGCCGACGCGCAGGCCCGTGTCGCCGGTGCGGCTCTGCTGCCGACGGTCGATGCCGGTGGCTCTGTTTCCAGGCAGCGTGAGCTGTTTCCGCTCGGCCCCCAAGGGCAGACCATCACCTATAATGAATACCAGGTCGGACTGACCGCGTCTTACGAAATCGATTTCTGGGGCAAGAACCGGGCGGCGCTCAATGCCGCGAAGGCGACCGCGCTCGCCAGCCGCTACGACCAGCAGGTGGTGGCGTTGACGGTCGTCACCGCCGTCGCGACGAGCTATTTCCAGTTTATCGGGCTCGAGGATCGCCTCAAGGTGGCGCGCGAGAACCTCGCGACGGCGGAGGACGTGCTGAGGGTCATCGAGGGACGGAGGCAGGTGGGGACCGCCATGGACCTCGATGTGTCGCAGCAGCAGACCGTGGTAGCAAGCTTACGCGCCGCCATCCCGCCGCTCGAACAGCAGCTGTCGCAGACCCTTGATGCGGTGGCCATCCTCGTCGGCAGGGCTCCGGAGCAGGTGACGATCGCGGAGGCATCGCTTTATGATCTGTCGCTGCCCGCGGTTGCGCCCGGGCTGCCGTCTGAGCTGCTGGCGCGCCGCCCCGACATCGCCGAGGCCGAGGCGCAGCTGGTCTCGGCGAACGCCAACATCAAAGTTGCGCGGGCGCAGTTCTATCCGAGCGTCGACCTGACGGCCTCAGGCGGGTTTGCGAGTCTGGCCTTGCGCTCCCTCTTCACCGGTCCGGGCGCGGTGTGGAGTGTCGCGGGGTCGTTCACGCAGCCCATCTTCGAAGGCGGCCGTCTCAAGGGACAGCTGGAGTTTACGAAGGCGCGCTACGACGAGCTCGTCCAGAACTATCGCAAGGCGGTCCTCTACGCCTTCGGCAACGTGGAGGACGCGCTGGCGGCGATCCGCCGGACGGGCGAGCAACAGGCGGCCCAGGAGCAGACGGTCGCCGAGGCGCGACGCTCCTTGGAGATCGCCCGGAGCCGCTACCAGATCGGGCTCACCGATCTTCTGACCGTTCTCAATACCGAAAACGCCTTGTTCCCGGCCGAGGACACGCTGGTGCAGGTGCGGCTCGCCCACATGCAGGCCCTGGTCAGCCTGTTCAACGCGCTCGGCGGCGGTTGGCAGGCGCCGACCGGCTCCGGCTTCTCGGCCGCCGCCGCCCGGGAGAAGTCGTGAGTTCAAGAGGGCGCGAGCGGACCTAAATCGCGGAACCTTTTGGCGCCGAAAACCTTTGTTGCTGTACCTGGGGTCCCGCGGATCCGGGCTCCCGGTGTATTTGGCCGCATTCCGCCCTTATCGTCGCAGCCATCTCATGCAGCTTCACCTCGATCCAGTCGGCGGCATCGCCGGCGACATGTTTATCGCCGCCGTGCTCGATGCGTTTCCGGAGCAAGAACCGGGGCTGATGGCCAGTCTCCGTGCCGCGCTCGGTGGCCGTGTGGCCGCGCGAGTGCGCCGGCATCGCGACGCGGTGCTGGAGGGCGCGACGTTTGAGGCGGACGACGCGGGCGAGTCCGGGCGGCACGGCCATTCGGCCGCCGATCCCCATGCGCATACCAGCTGGGCCCAGATCCGTGGCACTCTTCTGGCCTCGACGCTCGATCCTTCGGTCAAGCGCGAAGCGGTCGCGATCTTCACCTTGCTCGCCGAGGCGGAGGGCAAGGTCCACGGCGTCGAGCCGGAAATCGTCGCCTTTCACGAGGTTGGCGCGGTCGATTCCATCGCCGACATCGTCGGTGCTGCGCATCTCATCGTGTCGCTCGCCGCCACGCGTTGGACCGTCGGCCCGCTGCCGCTCGGGGCCGGCCGCGTGCGCACCGCCCATGGCCTATTGCCTGTGCCGGTCCCGGCGACGGTGCTGTTGCTGCAAGGCTTCCTCACCCAGGACGACGGCATCGCCGGTGAGCGCGTGACGCCCACCGGTGCTGCGATCGTGCGTCGACTCTGTGCGCCTGCTGCGGGCACGGCAGAGCGCGGGAACCCCGAGTGCCAGACCGCGGCGCCCCGCCGTCTCCTGCGCAGCGGCATCGGCTTTGGCACCCGTACCCTGCCAGGCATCAGCAATTGCCTGCGCGTATTCGCCTTCGACGAAGCCGCCGGGCCCGTCGACACGCCGGTCGCGAATCATCGCGAGCTGGCGGTCATCGAGTTCGAGGTCGACGATCAGTCGGCCGAAGACCTTGCCATGGGGCTCGACCGGCTGCGTGCGCGCGAGTCCGTGCTCGACGTCGTGCAGATGCCCGTCTTCGGCAAGAAGGGCCGGATGATGACCCATGTCCGGCTGCTCGCCCGCGCCACGGCGCTGGACGACGCCGTCGCGGCCTGCTTCCGCGAGACCACGACCATCGGCCTTCGCCACCGCCTGGTCGCTGGCGCAGCACTCAAGCGACGCATCGACGAAGTCGAGCTCGGCAATCGCGTCGTGCGCGTCAAGACGGTCGAGCGCCCGGGTGGCCGGACAGCCAAGGCCGAGGCTGACGATCTCGTGGCCGCCGCGAGCCAGGCCGAGCGGGCCCGGCTGCGCCACAACGCCGAACAGCGGGCCCTCGACGTGCTGACACCGGCACGCACAGAATCCGCTGCCGCGGAGAGCGAGGAATGACCCTTTTGCGCGACCGCCCCCCGCATGAGTTGGACGATGCTCTGGCATCCGTGCTCGAGACCCTGGGCGAGATCGCCGTCGCGGTCAGCGGCGGCGTCGACAGCATGACGTTGGCGGAGGTCGCGCATCTCCGCCTGGGCGTCAGGGCTGCCATGGTCCACGCCGTGTCACCCGCGGTCCCGCCGGAGGCCACGGCGCGGGTCCGCGACCGCGCCGCGGGGCAGCGGTGGGATTTGACAGTGCTCGATGCCGGCGAATTTACCGATCCGCGCTATCGGGCCAACCCGGTAAACCGGTGCTTCTTCTGCAAGACGAATCTCTACGGGGCCATCCGTGGCCGGACGCCGCGGCAGATCGTGTCCGGCACCAATGTCGACGATCTCGGCGACTATCGCCCGGGCCTCGACGCGGCGCGAGACCATGGCGTGCGCCATCCGTATGTCGAGGCGAGTCTGACCAAATCGGACGTGCGCCGGCTCGCCGCGCATCTCGGCCTTGGCGACATCGCCGAACTGCCGGCGGCACCGTGCCTGTCCAGCCGCGTCGAGACCGGCCTGCCGATTCAGCCGGCGACCTTGGGCGTGATCCATGCCGCCGAAAGGCTGGTCGCGGCCGCGCTGTCGCCCCGCACCGTGCGCTGCCGGGTTCGCGCCGTCGGCATCGTCATCGAGCTCGACCCTGCGGCACTGTCCGGCTTGCGCCCTGAGATCGAGCGCGATCTGCGCCGGTCCCTCGATGGCCTGCTGGCCGAGGCCGGCGTCTCTGCGCCGGTTGCATTTGCGCTCTACCGCACCGGGAGTGCCTTCCTCCACGCCGCTCCGCGCGGCCGAAGCGACATCACCTCGACCGCTTGAGCAAAGCCGCCATGCACGACGTCGTCAACAACGCTCTGACCGGCGCCCCTCCCGAGCCAGAAGTGAGACTCGACTTCGCCCGACGACGCCGCATCGGCATGGACGAGGCGATCTATTGCGCATCGAAATCGCCGGCGCAGCTCGCCGCCATTCTCGACGCCGCCGAGGCGCGGGGTGTCGGTCTTCTGCTCACGCGGCTTGAGCCGTCGATGGTCGCCGGCCTGCCGGACGCTCGCCGGCAACGTCTCGATTACGACCCGGTCTCGCGCACCGGCGTCTTTGGTCCGGCTGGGGTTCCGCAGGGCGCGCCGCGGGTCGCGATTGTCACCGCCGGAAGCTCGGACGTACCGGTGGCACGCGAGGTGGCGCGCACGCTCCGCTATCATGGTCACGACAGCCGCTTGTTCGCGGATGTCGGCGTCGCCGGACTGTGGCGGCTGATGGCCTGCATCGAAGCGATCGCGGCGCACAAGGTGGTCATCGTTGCCGCCGGGCTCGACGGGGCTCTGCCGAGCGTCGTCGCCGGCCAGGTGCCCGGGGCAGTGATCGCCGTGCCGACCTCGGTTGGCTACGGCGTGGCCGCGGGCGGGCAGGCGGCGCTCAACGCCGTGCTCGCCAGCTGTGCGCCCGGCCTGACGGTCGTCAACATCGACAACGGCTACGGCGCCGCCTGCGCCGCGTTACGCGTGCTGCGGGCGCTGGACGCGGTGGCGAGCCCCGCATCCGCGCCGGCGCGATCCGGCCTTGCCGATCTGCCACCTCCGACTTCAGGAGACATCCCATGAAACGTCGCGACCTCATCATGGCTTCCGCCGCGACCGCAGCCGCCACCACGCTGGGGAACGCCGCTTCCGCGCAGCCGTCGGCGCCGGGCGCCCCGACCGGCGCGCCGGGAACCGGCGCCCAGGGCGGCATGCAATATCGCGCCCTCGGCCGCACCGGCGAGCGCGTCTCTATGGTCGGGGTCGGCGGGTTCCATCTTGGCGCGCCGAGCGAGGACGAGGCGATCCGGATCGTCCGCACCGCCCTCGACAATGGAATCAACTTTCTGGACAACTCGTGGGACTACAACAACGGCGTCAGCGAAGAGCGCATGGGGAAGGCGCTGGCCGACGGCTACCGGTCCAAGGCCTTCCTGATGACGAAGATCGACGGTCGGACCGCCCAATCCGCCACCCAGCAGCTCGATGAGTCGCTGCGGCGTCTGCGCACCGACCATCTCGACCTCCTGCAATTCCATGAGATCATCCGCATGGAGGACCCCGACCGCATCTTCGCCCAGGGCGGCGCGCTCGAGGCGGTCTTGCGGGCCAAGGAGGCCGGCAAGCTGCGATATATCGGCTTCACCGGTCATAAGAGCCCGGACATCCACAAGAAGATGCTAGACGTCGCCGCCCGGCACAAATTCCACTTCGACACGGTGCAGATGCCGCTCAACGTCATGGACGCGCATTTCCACAGCTTCGAGCGCGCGGTGCTGCCCATCCTGGTACGCGAGGAGATCGGCGTGCTGGGCATGAAGTCCATGGGCGACAAGACGATCCTGCGCAGCAACACGGTGACGCCGATTGAATGCCTGCGCTACACCATGAGCCTGCCGACCAGCGTCACCATTACCGGCATGGACAGCGTGGCCATCCTGCAGCAGGCGCTGACCGTCGCCCGCACGTTCAAGCCGCTCTCGGCACAGGAGCGTCAGGCGCTGCTCGCCAAGACGGTCACGGCCGCCAAGAACGGCCAGTTCGAGCTCTATAAGACGTCGCAAAACAACGACAGCACAACGACGCACCCGCAGTGGTTGGGTTAGATTGCTGCGGCCGAGCAGGGCAAGATCACCCCTGCGCATATCAAACCAAGGTTTGGTTTTATTGAACCCAAGTCATGGTCGAAAAGACTCGAGTTGGATGGATCGCGGCGGCGCGAACGCTTATCTCACGTTTGCAACGCGACGGACCGTTGGTCCGCGCCACACCCAAAACGTGAGGTTCTTACGATGACTGCTGTTGCTCGCATGCTTCGCTTCGCCGTGCCGGCGCTGGCTCTTTTGGGCGCGGCCGCCTGCAGCGATAATCACGCCGACCAGCCGACCCGGCTCACCTGGGACCCCGCCAGCACGACCTATGACGGGACGGGCACCAACGGCGAAACCGATGTCGATGGCGCCGGAGCCGGCGGCCCGCGCGATCCGAACCGGTTACTGCCGCCGCGGCCGTACACGCCACCGGCGCAGCGCTAGCACCGGACGCTGGAACCGCGGAACACCGTAGTCGTTCTGCTTTGCGGCTTGGTGGGTCGCCGCTTCGCTAATGTCCTAGGGAAAAGAATTGCAGTATTGCTTTGGCGAAATTGAGCCTCTGCAATTCTTTTCCGCAGCGGCGACAAGCAGTTAACCTCGGAATTGCAGAATTGCAGCGGTCTCAGGGGGGCGGGCGGGGGGCGCGATGGCGGAGCCGAGGTCAGCCCTGCATCTCGATGCCGGCGATCTTGACCAGGTCGCGCCACTGCTCGATCTCTTTCAGAAGATACGCCTGCGCGTCGTCGGGCGTGCTGATCCAGGGGTCGCTGCCGAAATTGTTGAAGAAGGTCTTCGCGTCTTCGGTCGCGACGATCTCGCTGAACCACCGGTTCAGCTGCAGGACGAGCGCGTGTGGCGCGCCGGCCGGCAGCATGGCACCCCACCACGACACCAGGTCCATCGGCACGCCCTGTTCGGTCATGGTCGGCAGGTCGGGCCGCGCCTGCAGGCGCTGGCCCGAGCTCACGGCCAGGATGCGCGCGCGGCCGGCGGCTTCCTCGCGCAAGGCAAACACCGGATCGACCGGCGCATAGTCGAGCGCGCCGCTGATCAGCTCGGTCAGCATCTCGTTGGCGGTCTTGTAGACCACCTCGACGGGCTGCAGCCCGGCCGCGTTCCGGTACAAGGCCCCCATCGCCTTCGCCGACGAGTTCGATGTGCCGTAGGTCGCCTTCTCCTTCTTCGCCGCCATCGCCGCCGTCAATTCGGCGAGCGTCGTCCATGGCCGGCCGCTGCCGACTGCGATCATGGTCGCTTGGCGGTTGAAGGTGGCGATCACCAGGAACGCCTGGCCGGCGTCCACCGAGTTGCGGAACAGATGCATGTTGGCGGCCAGCGCCGTGCCGCCGTTGATGTAGATGGTGCGGCCGTCGGGCTTGGCGCGGGCCACGTACTCGGTGGCGATATTGCTGTAAGCGCCGGGCTTGTTCTCGACGATGATCGGCTTGTCGAAATGGCGCTTCATGCGGTCGGCGAAGAACCGCACGATGGAATCGGCGCCACTCCCGGCGGGATAGCCGCAGATGAAGCGGACCTCCTGTCCGAACGTGCTCTGCGCCCGCGCGGGGACGGCCCCTAGGGCGGCGCCGGTGACAGCGAGGAGAGCGGCCGCGACCCGAACAAGCGTCGCCCCGGTCCTGATCGGAGATGCGATCAGGACCGGGAGCGGCACGGCGTCGTGCGCGTCAGTTGGCGAGCGGATCCGGGCGGACCTGCACCTTGTAAATGCGCGGCGATTCTTTCGTGCCATTCTCGTTGTGGAACATCGTGCGGGTCCCCGACGTCGTCCACAGGCCCTTGCCCTTCCAGCCGGCGTTGGGATCGTCGATGCGGCCATCCACGTTCTTGGTGAAGAAGCCGAGCGGGTAGGGCACCCGCAGGTCGACGAGCTTGCCGTCGACGACCGCCAGCAGCGATTCGCTGCCGTTCGCCTGGGCGACCGGCACGTCGTTGCCAAGCCCGAGCGTATTGAAGCGGTCGACCCAGATGTAATAGGCGTGGTTGGCGCTGCCCGGATCGCTGACGCCGTTCATCTTAGGTCCGGGCATCTCGTACAGGGTCCAGCCCTCGGGGCAATGCTTGCCGGTGGCCGCGGCCGGGCCGTTCAGCGGGCCCTTGCACTTGCTGCGGTCGAAGCTGCCGATATGGCCGCTCGAGAAGACCGTCCACACCACGCCCTTGGTGTCGAGGTCGATCCCGCGCGACCCGTACGCGATCTCCGGCGGCAGATAGACTTCGGTCAGGGCGGTCTCGGACGGGTTCGAGCCGGGAACCAGCCGCATGATGTAGCCGGGCTGGTCGACGCGAGAGAACCCGACATCCATCGCCTGACCCCAGATCGAATCGTCCACTGGGCTCGGCTGAATGCCGTAGAACGCGGCCATGATCCGCTTGTCCTTGTTCGGATCGAGCGGGTCGTTCGGACCGACCCAGGCGTCGCGCTTGCCGTTGCCGTTGCTGTCGATGATGACCGGCGTCCAGCCTTGCGAGGCCTTCTCGTCGCCGGTCGCCTCGAACTTCTTCACGTCCAGCCAGCCGACCACGCCGCTTTGCGGGCCGCCGGCGCTGGTCCACAGGGTGCCCTTCTTGTCGAAGTAGAGGTGATGCGTGCTGAAGCAAGTGTCGATCAGAGTCCATTTCTGCGTCTTCGGATCGTACATCGACAGCTGCCGCGGCGATTCGTTGAGCGGCGCCACCTTTGCCGACGGATGGTCGGAGCCCGCCTTGCAGAAATCGGGGTTCGCGGGCTGACGGATGCGCGCGGTGAACCACACGCGGCCCTTCTCGTCCATCATCGGGTTGTGGATGCTGGTGTGGCCGTCCCAGATCGGGTCGTCGCCCCAGTACACCGACGGCCCGTGCGGCAGGTCGAGCGAGGACGGCGTCTTCGGATCTCTGAACGGATGCTTGATCTGGGTGGCCTTATTGCTCACCGGGTCGAACACCGGCACCAGATCCGTGCTCTCCTCGGGCGAGCCGTAGATGGCGCCGTTGGCGTTGACGCGCGGGTTGCGCTTGTCGCTCGAGACCGCGTCGTGCAGGTAGAATTTCGGCGTCGACCAGTCCCAGATGCTGACCACCATGTTGCGCTCGACGCCTTCCGGCCGCCGCGGCTTGGCCTTCGGCAGCTCGCCCTTTTGAATGCGGGCGGTCCAGTCGGCGTAGAGCTCGACGCCTTTGTCGCCGAGCCGGCCCATGGTCAAGGCCATGTTGGACATCGCCTGGCCGGATTGCAGGCGGCGCGTCCACTGGTCGATCGGGTCTTTGAACTCGGAGATGAGTTCCTTCGGCATCTGGCGGACACCGCGGGTGCCGAGCGCGTGGCAGGACTGGCAGGAGTTCTTCACCGTGTCGATCCAGTAGGCCTGGGTCTTCATCACGTCGGGGATGTGATTGCCCTTGTCGCCGGTACCGGGGAACTCGGACTTGGCCGGGATCTGGATCATCGAATACCAGTACATGCCCGGATAATATTCGGCGGCGGCGGCCTCGCTGGGGGCGGGCACGGCGCGCAGGTTCATCAGCTTGCCGGGCTCGGTGTGCAGCTTCGGGGAATCGATGAGGCCGTAGCCCCGGACCCAGATGTCGTATGCGCCCTTCGGCAGGTCGGGAATGACGTAACGGCCCTGGTCATCGGTGACCACGACCTTGGCGAATTTCGTCGGCAGGTCGCGGGTCTCGGCGATCACCCACACGCCGGCTTCCGGCCCGTTCGGCCCGCTGACCACGCCGCCGATGTCGTCGGCGTCGATCTTGACCGCCGGGGCGGCTTGTTGCGCGTGTGCCGGGATCGCCGTCGTGCCGAGCAGGCCCGCCAGCATCGCCGCGAAATAGACATACGCCCGTGTCGTGGTCTTCATGGCCGATCTCCTCCCCAACCGCAAATGTCGCCGAACCGACTTCGCCCCCCGGTCTTTAGACCGAGCCTTGACAACAGAGTGCATCTTCCGGGGCTTAGCCGCAAGACCCCCGCAACCCGGACGTGTCCGGTTCGACGCCGCGCGCGGCTTTTTACTCGGCGAGGGGCGGAAGGTTCAGCGCGCGGTCGACCATGGCGGTCGCGCGCTTGAAGTCGTAATTGCGGAAGACGTTGGACTTCACGATGAACGACGCGCCGCCGTAGAACTTCTCGTATTGCTGGTGCCGGCTGCCGAATTCGGTGCCGACGAAGTCCCACGCGAGGCGCATCAGCGCGATGCGGTCCCTGGCGCCGGTCGACGCCGATTGGAAGTAGCGCTCGATGTCCTTGGCCGCCTGCGGATTGGCGAAGTCCTTGGCCGAGGAGGGGAGGGTGATCAGGCCGGCGCCGGAGAGCTCGCGCACGATGTCGATGACGTGCGGGTTGATCTTCGACTGCAGCGCCATGACCGAGTAGAGCGACGCCTGGCTCGGCCACAACACGCCGTCGTCGTCGATGGTCGCGGTCGCCTCGTGCGAATAGAGCATGTTCTCGACGATGGAGGCGTAGGCGCACAGCTCGCCCATCTCGACCATCACCTGGGGCACGGCGTCGTTGCCGGTCGCTTCGTTGAGGCGCTTGGCGATGCCGGCGAGGAAGCGCAGCTTGGTCGCATAGCGCGCCTGCGCCTGATGGTTGCCGTAGAGATGCGCCGGCGTCTTGCGCCATTGGTCGCGCGTCAGCTCCACGTTGCGGTAGATGAACACGCGCTCCCACGGCACGAAGCAGTTGTCGAGGACGACGAAGCAGTCGGTCTCGTCGAAGCGGCTCGACAGCGGATAGTCGTAGGCGTTCGTGGCACCGAGCGCGAAGGGGCGCCGCGCATAAAGCCTGAGGCCCGGATCGTCGTTCGGAATCGCGACGTTGAATGCATACGCCTCGTCGCCGGGCTGAAGCGGATGGATGCAGGTCACTTGCACGTAGTCGGAATAGACGGCGCCGGTGGCCAGCTGCTGGCCGCCGGAGAGTGTGATGCCGGAATCGCTTTCCTTGACCACCCCGGCATAAAGCGTCGGATCCTTCTGCTTGTGCGCCGGCTTGCTGCGGTCGATCTGCGGCGGGACGATCGCATAGCTCACATAGGCGTGGGTGTCGCGGATGTGCCTGTAGAATTTCAGCAGGTTGTCCGCGAATTGCGGCCCGCCGGCGGCGAAGAACTGCGGCTTGGCGGCGTAGCCGGCGAAGAAATTCGAGACGTGATCGGGCGTTCGTCCCATCAGGCCGAAGCTCTGTTCGGCCCAGGCCTCGGCCGCGATCCGCTTGGCGCGCAGATCGGCGTGCGAGCGCGGGATCTGGTAGCAGCGCCACACCGGCCCGCCGGTGTCGGGCGAGGTGAAGGTCATCACCTCGCGATGCTCAGGCGACGCCGCATGATCGAAGAGGTGCGCCAGGGCGCGCGCGCCCTCGCGGAACGCCGGATGATCGACGGGGTTGGTGACCTTCTCGCCGTCTACATAGATGGCGCGCGGGGTGCATCGGAGATTGGAGAGGAAATCGTTACCGGTCCTAAGGCGTGTTGGTGCGGTCTTGGGCGTACCCGGGCTAGGCGGCGTCATGGGCGCTAAACTGCATCTTCTGCGCCGCACCTGCAAGCCGCGGCCGCGAGCCCGGGAGGGCGATTGGCTTGCATATTGCATTTCACCCGGTTTTGGGAGTTCCTGGGCGCTTGGCTGCCGTTGCGACCATGTTCACGGCTATGATTTTCCAAACCTTTCCCGCCGGACCGCCGGCATCGCGTCCTTTGGCCCACCCATGACCATCCACGTCGCCGTGCATCACCGCACAGTCTACCGGTACGACCGCCTGGTGGCACTCGGCCCGCAGGTCGTGCGTCTCCGTCCGGCGCCGCATAGCCGAACACCGATTCTCAGCTATGGGATGACGGTCCAGCCGAAGACTCACTTCATCAACTGGCAGCAGGACCCGCACGGCAATTTTCAGGCGCGCCTTGTGTTTCTGGAGAAGGCGCGCGAATTCTCCGTCGATATCGACCTGGTGGCCGATCTCGCCGTGGTGAACCCGTTCGACTTCTTCCTGGAGCCGAGTGCCGAGAAATTTCCCTTCGTCTACGGCAGCGACGTCGCCACCGACCTCATCCCTTACCGCGAGACCGAGCCAGCGGGCTCGCTGCTCGCCAAATGGCTGAAGGAGGTGGACCGGACGCCGATGCGGACGACGGACTTCCTGGTGAACCTGAACCGCCGGCTGCAGAAGGACATCTCCTACGTCATCCGCCTGGAACCCGGCGTGCAGAGCTGCGAGGACACCTTGCACCTGCGCCGGGGCTCTTGCCGCGACAGCGCCTGGCTGCTGGTCCAGATCCTGCGCCATCTCGGCTTTGCAGCGCGCTTTGTGTCGGGCTACCTCATCCAGCTGACACCCGACGTGAAGCCTCTCGACGGGCCGCCCGGGCCGGAGCAGGACTTCACCGACCTTCACGCCTGGGCGGAGGCGTTCCTCCCTGGCGCCGGCTGGATCGGGCTCGATCCGACCTCCGGGCTGTTCGCGGGCGAAGGGCACATTCCGCTGGCCGCGGCCCCTGCGCCGACCAGTGCCGCACCAATCACCGGCGCCGTGGACGAGTGCGAAGTCGACTTCAAGCACGAGATGACGGTCACGCGGGTTCGCGAAAGTGCGCGGGTGACCAAGCCCTACACCGACGAGCAGTGGCAGCGCATCGACCGGCTCGGCCGGGCCATCGACCGCGACATCGCGAGGACGGACCTGCGCCTCACCATGGGCGGCGAGCCGACCTTCGTCTCGATCGACGACATGGATGGCGCCGAGTGGAACACCGCCGCTGTCGGGCCGACCAAGCGCAAGCTGGCCGGCCGGTTGCTGCGGCGGTTGCAGAAGCGCTGGGCGCCGGGCGCGCTCCTGCATTACGGCCAGGGCAAGTGGTATCCGGGAGAATCGCTGCCGCGCTGGGCGCTCGGCTGTTTCTGGCGGCGCGACGGCGAGCCGGTGTGGCGCGATCCGACGCTCTTCGCCGATGACGAGACCAAGGGAAATGCCGGTTTCGCCGACGCCGAGCGCTTCGGCGAGATGCTGACCCGGCGTCTGCAGATCGACACGTCGTTCCTGGTCACCGGCTACGAGGATGTCTGGCACTATCTGGCGCGCGAGCACCGCTTGCCGGTGAATGTCGACCCCTTCGAGTCCAATCTGCGCGAGCCCGAAGAGCGGGCGCGGCTGGCGCGGATCTTCACCCAGGGGCTGGATCACCCGATCGGCCTGGCGCTGCCGCTGCAGCGCGTGCGTGGCTCCGGCGGCGACTATTGGGCGAGCGGGCGCTGGTTCTTCCGGCCCGAGCGCATGTATCTGCTGCCGGGCGATTCGCCGATGGGGTTGCGCCTGCCCCTTGATTCGCTCCCGTGGGCGAAGGAGGGCGACCAGTCGCAGCACTACGAGCCCGACCCATTCGAGCCGCGCCAGAAGCTGCCGCCGCGCGCGGCCCTGGCGCAGCCCCATCAGCGCCGCGGCAACGGCCACGGCCGTGACGAGGCGCGTGCCCGGGCTCACATCGCGGGGCAGGGGCCGCCGGCGGACCGCCGCGCCAACGGCGAAGCCCCGCCAGGCCTCGGCCAGTCCGCATCCTCATTGGTGCGCACCGCCCTTTGCCTCGAGCCGCGCGACGGCAAGCTTCACGCGTTCCTGCCGCCGGTGACCATGCTCGAGGACTATCTCGACCTGGTTGCGGCGATCGAAGACACCGCGGCCGACATCGGCACCCGGATCATCGTCGAGGGCTACACGCCGCCGCGCGATCCGCGCCTCAAGCAGTTCAGCGTGACACCCGATCCGGGCGTGATCGAGGTCAACATTCAGCCGGCGTCGGACTGGCCGGAGCTCGTCGACAACACGTCCGTTCTATACGAAGAGGCGCGGGCGACGCGGCTCGGCACCGAGAAGTTCATGCTCGACGGCCGGCATACCGGGACCGGCGGCGGAAATCATTTCACCCTTGGCGGTTCGACGGCGGCCGATTCACCCTTCCTGCGCCGCCCCGACCTGCTGCGCAGCCTGATCGGCTACTGGCTCAATCACCCGTCGCTGTCCTACCTGTTTTCAGGCCTCTATATCGGCCCGACCAGCCAGGCGCCGCGCGTCGACGATGCGCGCAACGATGCCGTCGCCGAGCTGGAGCTGGCGTTTGCGCAGGTGCCGGAGAACGGCGAGGTGCCGCCGTGGCTCGTCGACCGCATCTTCCGCAATCTCCTGGTCGACGTGACCGGCAACACCCATCGCACCGAGTTCTGCATAGACAAGCTCTACTCGCCCGACAGCGCCACCGGCCGCCTCGGTCTCGTCGAGATGCGCGCCTTCGAGATGCCGCCGCATGCGCGGATGAGCCTCGCCCAGCAGCTGCTTATCCGCGCGCTTCTGGCCGAGTTCGCGCAGCGCCCGTATCGGAAGAAGCTCGTCCGCTGGAATACGCAGCTTCATGACCGGTTCCTGCTGCCGCATTTCGTGCGCGACGATTTCAACGACGTGATCGACGAGCTCCGCGTGGCCAGCTACCCGTTCGAGGCGGACTGGTTCGCGCCGCACTACGAATTACGTTTTCCGGAGATCGGCGCTGTCGCGTATCGCAACATCCATCTCGAGCTTCGCCAGGCGATCGAGCCGTGGCCGGTGCTGGGCGAAGAGCCGGCCGGCGGCAGCACGGTGCGTTATGTCGATTCGTCGCTCGAGCGCGTGCAGGTGAAACTCCGGAACCTAACCGACGGACGCTACGTTGTGACCTGCAACGGCGTCCGCGTGCCGCTGCATCCCACTGGAGCCGAAGGTGAGTACGTGGCCGGCATCCGCTATCGGGCCTGGGCGCCTGCCGCCAGTCTCCATCCAACCATCGGCGTGCATGCACCACTGGTGTTCGACATCGTGGACACGTGGTCCGAGCGCTCACTGGGCGGCTGCACCTATCACGTGGCGCATCCCGGCGGGCGCAACTACACGACCTACCCGGTCAACAGCAACGAGGCCGAAGCGCGCCGCCGCGCGCGCTTCTTCCCCACCGGCACCACGCCGGGCCGGGTCGTCGCCCCGGCGCTGCCGCAAGTCGGCGAGTTCCCGCTCACGCTCGATCTGCGATATGCAGGCGCACAGCTTGCAAAAAACCGCTAGATTTCTAGGTTAGTTGTCGAATCGGAGCGGGCACGCGAACGTGAGACAAGGCCGACCGTCACCGGCTGCCGATCCGGCTGTGCCCAATCCTGGCGCAGCGGCGAGCGACGTGACCGCGGATCGGATGGGCTTGGACTACGCGTACAATTACGACGAGATGGTCGACGGCCGCCGGGCGATCCGCGCGGCCTGGCAGCCCTTGATCGGCGTGCTGCAGGCGATGCCGAAAGGCGCGTTTGCCGAACGCGTCGAGCGCGTCCATCGCCAGCACGAGGACATATCGGTCGCCTATCGCATCGAGGCGGACACCGCCGCGAACGGCAATCGCCGGCCGTTCGACCTCCTGCCGATGGTGATCACCGCCGAGGAATGGAGCGACATCGAGATCGCGCTGGCGCAACGCGCGCGCCTGATGGACGCGGTCGTCACCGACATTTATGGCTCGCGCAAGCTCGTCGCCGACGGTCTCCTGCCGCCGGCGTTGATCTTCGGCAATCCGCGGTTCCTGCGCCCCTGCGCCGGGATGATGTCCGGCGGCGTGCCGCATGTTCACGCCTATGCGGCCGATCTCGTCCGCGCGCCGGACGGGTCGTGGAAGGTGCTCGCCGACCGGCTGCAGGCCCCGGCGGGCATCGGCTTTGCACTGCAGAACCGCAGCCTGCTGGCGCGCACCGTCCCGGAGCTGTTCCGCGCGCACATGGTGGAGCGGATCGAGCCGTTCTTCGACCGTTGGCGCGAGGCGTTGATGGACCTGTCGCCGCGCCGCGACGGGGCGCGCATCGCGGTCATGACGCCGGGCCCGTTCAATCCGGCGTTCTTCGAGCACGTCTATCTGGCACGCCAGCTCGGCGCGACGCTCGTGGAAGGCGCCGATCTCACGATGCGCTACGACCGCATTTTCGTGAAGACGCTCGGCGTGCTGCAGCAGGTCGACGTCGTCCTGCGGTTCATGGAGGACGATTACTGCGATCCGCTTGAGCTGCGCAGCACCTCGGTGCTCGGCGTCGCCGGCCTGCTTCAGGCGGTGCGTGCGGGAACTGTCGTCGTCGCCAACGCGCTCGGTGCCAGCGTCGCCGAGACGCCGGCGTTCAGGCCGTTTCTGCCCGCCATCGCCAGAGCGGTGCTTGGCGAAGAGCTGCTTATGGCCTCGGTCGACACCGAATGGCTGGGCGGCGGCTCGACCGCCGAGCGGACGGGTGAGTTGCCGCCGGATGTTTCGATCCGCCCGGCCTTCCCGACACGGCGCGACGATCCGGCGGCGGGGGACGAGGCCGAGGGTGCTGCGCGCGAGGCTCTGCTCGACGATCTGAGGCGGCGGCCGTACATGTACGTCACCGAAAAGGCGGTCGCCCCATCGGTCATTCCGGTCTGGACGCCGGAGGCGCTGGTGCCGCGACCGTTGACGCTGCGCGTCTTCTGCATCCGAGACGGCGACGCCTATCGCACCATGCCCGGCGGCTTCGCCCAGGTGCCCAATCGGGTGACCGGTGCGGTGGCCCCTCTGCGTCAGGTCGCGATGAGCAAGGACACGTGGGTGCTGCTCGGCGAAGATCGCGCGGTGGCCCCGGCGCATCGCGCCCCGCCCGCGGTCCAGGCGATCCGCCGCCCGACCGATGAGCTGCGCAGCCGCACCGCCGATGACGTGTTCTGGCTCGGCCGCTACATGGAGCGGCTCGACAATGCGGCGCGCATGATGCGCAGTGCCGCAATGCGGCTGACCGTCGAGCGGTTCGGGCCCGGCCAGCGCCAGGAGCTGCATTATCTGGCCGGTCTCCTCGTCGAAGCGGGCTTCATCGAGGCAGGGGCGGGTGAGATGATGTCCGACAGCGGCGGTCTGATGCTGGCGCTTTCGGCCGGGGCGGCGCGGGGGCCGGGCCTGGATGAGGCCTTCCGGGCGGTGCGGCGCATCGCGCAGGCGCTGCGCGACCGTCTGTCGAACGACATGTGGAATGTCGTGATCGGCAATCTCCGCGACGCTCGCGAGCGGATCCAATCACAGTCCGCCGAGGTCGACAGCTTCATCGGCGCCCTCGACAACCTGATCGGCGTCATCGCCGCGTTCGGCGGCATGGTCGCGGAGAACATGACCCGCGGGGCGGGATGGCGTTTCCTCGATATCGGCCGGCGGTTGGAACGCGGCACCTACGAGAGCGCTATCGTCCGCGGCATCCTGGCGAGCCGGCGCGAAGATGCCGAAACCGCCCTCCATCTGGCTCTCGAGCTCAGCGACAGCACGATCACCTATCGCTCGCGCTATTTCACCGCCATCCAGACCGGACCGGTGGTCGATCTGATCCTCGCCGATGAGGCCAATCCGCGCGGCATCGCGTTTCAGATCCAGACCATCATCACGCATCTCAACGAGCTGGCACGCTCGTTCGAGCGCGTCAGCGACCGGCCGGAGCAGGCGCTCGCCGAAATGGTCCTCGCCGCGATCCGCGGCGCCAAGATCGACCGGCTGGACGGGGCGGAGGATCAAGCAGCCCGGCGCGAGCTCTCCGAGCTCCTCGGTCATCTGTGCCACCAGTTTCTCGCCTTGTCCGAAGCGATCACGCGGGCCTATTTCTCCCATGTGCGCGCTCCCTACACGGTCGGCTACGGGTCCGCGCGGCTATGATGTATCGCATCAATCACCGCTCGACTTACACCTACTCGGGGCCGGTTGATCTATCCTATCACCTGCTGCATCTGACGCCGCGGGTGTTGCAGCACCAGCGCGTGTGGGATTTGCAGATCACCACCCAGCCATCGCCGACGGCGAAGACCGAGCGCAGCGACTATTTCGGCAATCGCCTCACCTATCTCACGGTGGCGCAGCCGCACGCGAAGTTCACCGTGGAAATGGACGCCGCCGTCGATGTGCGCTTTCCCGCCCCGCCGCACGAGACGGCGACGCCGCCCTGGGAGCGGGTCCGCCATGCGCTGCGGAGTGCGCGCGAGCCCGACCTGATCGCGGCGGCTGAGTTCTCGTTTGCCTCGCCGCAGACCCCGCCGTCGGCAGCCCTGCTCGCCTATGCCGAGCCGTCGTTCACGCCCGGGCGGCCGATCTTCGCCGCGGTCAAGGAGCTGACCTCGCGCATCCATCGCGACTTCGTCTTCGAGCCGGGAGCGACCAGCGTCAGCACGCCGGTCGCCCAGGTGCTGCAGCAGCGCCGCGGCGTGTGCCAGGACTTCGCCCATCTCGAACTGGCGGCGTTGCGCGCCATGGGCGTCGCCGCGCGCTATGTCAGCGGCTACATCCGGACCTACCACAAGGACAAAGCCGGCCTGAAAGGCAGCGATGCGTCGCACGCCTGGGTGTCGTTCTTCTGTCCCGGCACAGGCTGGATCGACGTCGATCCCACCAACGACCTGGTGGTGAAGGAGGAGCATATCGTGCTGGGCTGGGGCCGCGACTACGACGACGTGAGCCCGATCCGCGGCGTGATGCTGGGCGGTGGCGATCACTTCCTGAACGTCGCCGTGACGGTGACCCCACAGGCCTGACGGAGGTTTTTGCTCGCCGCCGGATGCGACGCCGGCCGGGACATGGTACGGATATTGCTCCATCCACCATAGAGGCCGCCCCCCGGGGGCGGAAGGGAGAATGGTGGTATCGGCGTTCGATGAAATGGGCAGCGGTCCAGGGCTGCGCCCATCCTATGCGGCGGTCAACGACTGGATGGCCCAGACGCCGGCGGCGATCTTCGAGATCAAGCGCCGCGAGGCCGAATTCTTCTTCCGCAAGACCGGGATCACCTTCGCCGTCTACACCGAGGGCGGCGATCCGGAGCGGCTCATTCCCTTCGACATCATCCCGCGGGTGCTCGACGGCCAGGAGTGGGAGTTCCTCACCCGTGGGCTGAAGCAGCGGGCACATGCCCTGAACGCCTTCATCCGCGACGTCTACGGCCCGCAGGAGTTCATCCGCGCCGGCAAAATCCCCGCCGACCTGATCCTGAAAAATCCCAGCTTCGTGCAGGCGATGGTCGGCCTCGACGTCCCCGCCGGGATCTACACTCATGTCGCCGGCATCGACATCGTGCGCGTCAGCTCCACCGAGTTCTACGTCCTCGAGGACAACTGCCGCACGCCGTCCGGCGTCTCGTACATGATCGAGAACCGCGAGATCATGTCGCGGCTGTTCCCCGATCTCTTCGCCCGGTCCCGCGTCCGGCCGGTGTCGCACTATCCGCAGGAACTGCTCGACACGCTCCGCTCCGTCAGCCCGCGAAGCTGCGAAGCCGAGCCGACGGTCGTGCTGCTGAGCCCCGGCTCCTACAACAGCGCCTACTACGAGCACACGTTCCTCGCCGACGAGATGGGCATTGAGATCGTCGAGGGCGCCGATCTCGTCGTTGATCAGGACGTCGTGTACATGCGCACCACGCGCGGATTGGAGCGGGTCGATGTCATTTACCGGCGGATCGACGATGCGTTTGTCGATCCGCAGGTGTTCAACCCGGACTCGCTGCTGGGCGTGGCCGGATTGATGGCGGCGTACCGCGCCGGCAACGTGACCGTCGCCAACGCGGTCGGGGCGGGCATCGCCGACGACAAGGCGGTTTATACCTACGTGCCCGAAATGATCCGCTTCTTCCTCGGCGAGGAGCCGATCCTGCAGAACGTGCCGACCTGGAAATGCGGCGATGCCCAGGACTGCGCCTATGTGCTCGACCACTTGGCCGAGCTGGTGGTCAAGGACGTCCACGGATCGGGCGGCTACGGAATGCTCGTGGGCCCGCATGCCACCGCCGCGGAACGGGCCGCGTTCGCCGACACCATCCGCGCCCGTCCCGGCCGCTACATTGCGCAGCCGACCTTGAGCCTCTCGACCTGCCCGACCTTCGTCGACAAGGGGATCGCCCCCCGGCACGTCGACCTGCGGCCGTTCGTGCTGTGCGGCCGCGAGATCCACATCGTGCCCGGCGGCCTCACGCGCGTGGCGCTGCGCGAGGGCTCGCTGGTGGTGAATTCGAGCCAGGGTGGGGGTACGAAGGACACCTGGGTCGTGGATCTGGCGTGATGTAGCGAATCAATGCTGAGCCGCACCGCGGAAAATCTTTACTGGCTGGCCCGCTACGTGGAGCGCGCGGAGAACATCGCGCGCCTGCTCGACGTGGCGCTCAGGATGTCCGGCATGCCGTTTGACCCCGGGACCGGCCGCAGCGAATGGCGTTCCACCATCATCGCGTCGGGCTGCGAGAAAAGCTTCTTCGCGAAATACCAAACGCCGACCGCCGAGACGGTGATCCAGCACCTGGTGCGCGATCTCGACAATCCGTCGTCGATCCTCTCCTGCCTGGCGACCGCGCGGCGCAACTCGCGGGCGGTGCGCACGGCGCTGACCGTCGACATGTGGGAGGCGATCAACGGCACATGGCTCGCCGCGCGCGGCTTCGGCGACGACGCGTTCCGGGTCAGCGACATCGGACGGTTTCTCGACTGGGTGAAGGAGCGCTCGACCCTGTTCAGCGGGGCGGTGCTCGGCACCATGCTGCAGGCCGACGCGTTCTGGTTCACGCGCCTCGGCACCTATGTCGAGCGCGCCGACGCCACGGCGCGCATCCTCGACGTCAAATACAACGTGCTGCTGCCGGGGCACGAGCCCGTGGGCGGAACGCTCGACCATTATCAGTGGGCGGCCATCCTGACGTCGGTGTCGTCCCGCCGCGCCTATCAATGGCTCTATCACGACCGGATCAAGCCGTGGCTCGTCGCCGAGCTGCTGATCCTGCGACCGGAGATGCCGCGCTCGCTGATCACCTGCGCGCGCGAGATCAACTACTATCTCGACGTCATCGGCGGGACCTATGATTCCCGCCGCGAGTGTCACGAGCTCGCCGGCCAGATCCTCCGCCAGCTGAACCGCACCAAGGTGGAGCAGATCATGGGCGGGCTGCACGAGTTCCTGACCGAGTTCATCGATAGCAACGTCGAGCTCGGCCACAAGATCTCGCGGCAGTATTTCCAGCTCGCCCATCTGACGCGGGCCGCAGCACCGGCCGCGGGTCAAACCCAGACTCAAACCCAGAGCCAGGGCCACACGCAGACCCAGTCGCAACAGGCTTAGACGCTCAGAACTCTTCGAACAGCCGGCCGAATCCCTGGAGTTTGTCGTGAATGCCGTTGGCACGCAGCGCGTGCCAATAGGTGGCGGCGTTGATCGCGATCACTGGCTTTGCGAGCCACAGCTCGGCGGCCGCCGCCAGGCGGACCATGCTGAGATTGGTCCCCACTTGAATAAGGGCGTCCACGTCGGGGCCATCGAGCTCCATCAGCTTGGCCTGGCACATTGCGGGCGTCACCTCGGCAATCGAGGTCCAGCTCGGGCATTGCAGGCAGATGTCGCGAACGACGTCGAAGCCGCTTTCCGTGAAGTAGCGCTTCACCTCGGCGTTGGCGACCGGATAGTACGGCGTCAGCAGGGCAATCCGCTTGATGCCGCCATACGCCTTGAGCGCCGCCGAGCAGGCGTGGGAGCCGATGGTGGCGCCCCGTCCCGCCTCTTTCTCCACCTTGGCCTGGAACGCATCGGCACCGGCGACACCGTCATAGAACGTGATCGACGACATTCCCATGACCAGATAGTCCGGCGCGCAGGTCATGACGCTCCGCACCGCATCGAGAACGCCCTGGCCGATCTTCTCCGTCCCGGCCATGAAGGTTTCGTTGCTCACCGCCTGTGTGTTCGGCGTGTAGATGCGGCTGTAATGGTTCGTGACGCCGGCCGGGCGCAGCATGTCGAAATCGGGTTGTACGACGGTGTTCGTCGACGGCCCGATCACGCCGAATTTTCGCCGCCACCCTAGAACGTCAGGCATAAGCTGCGTCTTTCATACGCGTGAGGCAACGTGGCGCAAAGGGATTGCCGGCGCAAGCCGCGTATGCGGCGCGGCGCTTTGCCTGCGCTCGCCAGTTGCGGCATGATCTCTCCGGGAGGAGCTCTCATGGCGACAACGGCGGACAGCCCCGCGACCGGCCGCGCCTGGCACGAGATCGTGCGCGACACCTTGAAACAGAACGAGGTGCGGCTGGTGACCTACGTCCCGGACAACGTGCTGAAGCCTCTGATCAAGGGCGTGCACGACGACCCGTTCTTCACCGCCTTTTCCGCGACCCGTGAGGAGGAGGCTGTCGGCATCGTCGCCGGTGCCTGGATGGCCGGCCTGCGCGGCATCGTGCTGATGCAGACCAGCGGCTTCGGGACACTGCCCAACGTGCTTGCCTCGCTGGCGGTGCCGTTTCAAATCCCGGTGCTGATGATGGTCTCGGAGCGCGGCACGCTCGGCGAGTTTAACCTCGGCCAGGCCATGGTCTGCCGCACCATGCGGCCGGTGCTCGATGCGCTGGCGATCGAGACGCACACGATCACCCGGCTCGATGAGCTGGAGTTCATCGTCGACCGGTCGATCAAGCAGGCGGTCGCCACGCAGGCTCCGGCCGCGTTCATCCTCTCGCCGCTCCTGACCGGCGGCAAAGTCTTCAAGGCGTGAGGCGGCCATGATCGCGCAAGAGAAACCCGCCAACTGGCCCGCCAACGCCAAGGTGATGAACCGCTTCGAGCTGACCAAGCGGCTGGTCGGCAAGCTCACCCGCGACGAAGCGGTGATCGGCGGCATCGGCAACACCAATTTCGATCTGTGGGCGAGCGGCCGTCGGCCGCAGAACTTCTACATGCTGGGCAGCATGGGCTTGGCCTGCCCGATCGCGCTCGGCGTCGCCATCGCGCAGCCGAAGCGCCGCGCGATCGCGCTGGAAGGCGACGGGTCGCTGTTGATGCAGCTCGGCTGCCTCACCACGATTGCGATGCTCAAACCCAGGAACCTGGTGATCGTGGTCATGGACAACCGCATCTACCAGATCACCGGCGGGCAGAGCACCTCGACCGCGTTCGGCGCCGATTTCGTGGCGATGGCGCGCGGCGCGGGCATCGCGCAGAGCGCCTGGGCCGCCGACGAAAGCGATTTCGACCAGCTCGTCGAGCGGGCCCTCGCCCAGGACGGTCCGACGTTCATCGCCGCCCGCATCGACGACAAGCCGGCGGTGGCGACGACCGAGCGCGATCCGCCACAGATCCGCGACCGTTTCATGCGCGGGCTCGGCGTGAAGCAGTGACTGCCGCCGGCGGGGGAGAGCCATGCCGAACCGCGTGATGATCCTGAACGGTCCCAATCTCAATCTGCTCGGCGTGCGCGAGCCGAAGGTCTACGGCTCGACCACGCTGAAGGCGATCGAAGACAGCTGCCGTGCGTTCGCCAAGCTGGCCGGCCTGTCGCTGGCGTTCCATCAAACCAACCACGAAGGCCAGCTCATCGATTGGGTGCAGTCGGCGCGGCAGACCGCCGATGCGATCATCATCAACCCCGCCGGCCTGACCTTCACCTCGGTCAGCCTGATGGATGCGTTGAAGATGTTCGAGGGCCCGATCATCGAGCTGCATATCTCGAACATCCATGCGCGCGAAGCGACGTACCACAACTCGAAGATCTCGCCGGTGGCGAAGGCGGTGATCTGCGGTCTCGGCGCCTACGGCTATGTCGTGGCGCTGCAATGTGTGGCCCGCCTGTTCGACGCCTTGCCCGCGAGCCTGGCCGAGCCGCTTCGCGTCGGCCCGGTGTAAGAGGACCAGCGAGCGGGGGCCGGTACCCCCGAAACGGGTGCAATACTGCAATTCTTTTTCTAAGCCGCTGAAATGACGCGCGAATAACGCCAAAAAAGAATTGCAGCGGTTCGATTTCGCGAAAACGGCTGCAATTCTTTTCGAGCGCATCGCGCTGGTCTCCGGACTGTTTCGTGATTTGCACGCCCAAAACGACCCAAGGGCGCAACGGTTCCGGGAAGCGAACTTATCCAGATTTCTGGCGGCGCGCGGTCGGGCCGATGGTCAGGGCGGCGCAGACGGCGCTGAGCAGCGCCAGGCCGGCCGCGATCAGCATCACGACCCGGAAGCTCGCGACGAAGGCTTCGCTCAGCGTTCGCTCCAGAAGCTGCCGCTGCGCGCCGCCGATGCCGGGCGGGACAGCCGCCTCGGCGAGCTTGGGCACTTCGGCCAATAGCGCGCGCCGCAGCTCGGGGTCGACCTGCAGGTCCGCAAGGCGCTGCTCGAGGGCCGAACCGAACACGCTCACCGCGACGGCGCCCAGCAGCGCCACCGCCAGCAGGGCCGCGACCCGCGCGGTCGCATTGTTGATCCCGGATGCCACTCCGGCGTGGCGGCTGTCGACCGCGGCCATGACGGTCGTGGTGAGCGGTGCCACGCTGACCGCCATGCCGAAGCCGAGCACCGCCATGGGTGGGAAGACCGTCACCCAATAGGAGCCCCCGATCCCGGCCAGCGCGAACAGCGCAAATCCGAGCGCCGCGATGACCGGGCCGACGATCAGCGGCGGCCGCGCGCCATAGCGGGCGATGAGGCCGCCCGACCAGCGCGACAGCCCGCCCATGATCAGCGTGAACGGAAGGAACGCGGCACCCGCGAGGGCGGCCGAATAACCCTGGATCTTGATCAGGTTGAAGGGCACGAAAAACATGGCGCCGCTCAGCGCGAAGTAGAGGGGCAGGGTGATCGCGTTGGCGCCGCTGAACGCCGGCGAGCGGAACAGGCGAAGCTGCATCATCGGCGATCGGGTGTGCGCTTCCCACGACACAAACAGGCCGAGGATCGCGACCCCGGCGAAGAGAGCGAGCAGCACCATGGTGTCGCGCCAGCCGACGTCGGACGCCTCGGTCAGGCCGTAAGCGAGGGCGCCGAGCCCGGCCGTGGCCAAGGCGCCGCCGGGCCAATCGATCGCTCCGTCTTCCTCGTCGCGGCTCTCCGGCACCCGCCAATAGGCCAGCGCCAGCGTCACTGCGGCGATCGGCAGATTGAGGAAGAAGATCGCCCGCCACGACCAGGCATCGACCAGCCAGCCGCCGACCACCGGTCCCAGCGCCGTCGTGAGTGCCGAAAATCCCGCCCACGTTCCGATCGCACGGCCGCGCTCGGCCTCCGGGAAGGCGGCGCTGATGATCGCAAGGCTGCAGGGCACCATGAGCGCACCACCGATGCCCTGGGCAGCGCGCGCCGCGATCAGCGCGGCGGAGCTCGGTGCGAGCCCGCACGCCGCGGACGCGGCGGCGAACAGCATCACGCCCAGCCCGAAGACGCGCCTCCGGCCGAACCGGTCGCCCGCGGCACCGCCGATCAGGATCAAGGCGCTCAGCATCAGCATGTAGCCGTTGGCGATCCATTGCACCCCGCGAAGCGAGACAGCGAGATCGGTCTGGATCGCGGGCAAGGCCACGTTGACCACCGAGCCGTCGATGAAGGCGAGGCTGGAGCCGAGGATCGTTGCCGCCAGCACCCACGGCTTGGCGCGCTCGGCGCACCCGGCCGCCGCCGGTGCGGAGCGGATCACACCGGCGTCGCACGGCGTCTGCGTGAGGCCGACCATGGGCGACCTTACCGCTGCGCGAGGAGCATGGACAGCAAGCGCGGATATCGACAGGGCGGGGCGGCGGTGCTACGCAGGCTGCACCCAATCCCATCCGAGGCTGCTCCGATGAACGATGCTCCGTCTCCCGCCGTGCTCGACGCGCGCAACCGCATTGCCGCCTTGCGGACGAAGGTCGCGCGGCTCGGCGACAGCGGGTTCGATCTGCTGTTCCGCGTCGCGCGGACCCACAACGCCTGGCAGAACAAGCCGGTGCCGGACGCGTTGTTGCGCGAGATCGTCGACATCATGCAGCTTGGGCCGACCAGCCAGAACTGCCAGCCGGTGCGGATCCTGTTTGTGCGCTCGCCGGAGCAGAGGGCGAAGCTCGCCGAGGCGGCGAGCCCGGCCAACGCAGCCAAGATCAAGGTCGCGCCGGTGGCCGCGATCGTCGGCTACGACACCAAATTCTACGAGCACCTGAAGCGCACATTCCCGCACCGGCCGGAGGCCGCGGACAACTACCGCAACAACGCGGCGCTTGCCGAAGCGACGGCGTTCCGCAACGGCTCGCTGCAGGGCGCGTACTTCATCATCGCCGCGCGCGCGATCGGCCTCGACACCGGGCCGATGTCGGGCTTCAACAACGCCAAGGTGGACGAGCAGTTCTTCGCCGGCACGTCGGTGAAGTCGAACTTCCTGTGCAACCTCGGCTATGGCGACGAGACCGGCGTCATGCAGAAGCTGCCGCGCCTCGGCTTCGAGGAGATCGTCAAGTTCATCTAGGCCTGGCTACGGTCTCGCGATCCGCGCGAGATAGCTTGCCGATGTGAGAAATTGGAATGCCCTGAAATGGATCGAGGGCCAGCAGATCGCGGTCACCCGTGACGATGGCCTAGCCTTCATCGGCCAGGATCGCCGTCAACTTCTCTTCGGTAAGGCCGCGCCGCGCCGCCTGTTCGGCAATCCGGTCGCAGAACCGTTGGAAGTCTTCGACATTGGCGGCGCGCAGGCGTTCGTAGTCGTGCGTCGAGAGCAGCACGGCAACGTCGCGCTTTTGTCGGCGGATGACGACCGGCTCGCGTTGGGCCGCGTCGAGAAGCGCCGCCAGCCGTTGCTTGGCATCGGTGGCTGAGACGTAACGCATGGAACCCCTCGTTTTGTCCATTTTAGATAAAAAAGACATAGCGGAGCAAACCCAAGGCACACTTAACAAAGAGTACCGCCCGCTACGACGGGTCGCGACGAGGCCGCTTGGCGAAGGGATCAAGTAATTCGACGCCGGTGGGCGCGAAGTCGGACAGATTACGGGTCACCACCGTAAAACCGTGCTCGAGCGCGGTGGCGGCAATGGCGATATCGAGCCCCTTGTTGCCGATCCGCGCCGCAAGTCGTCCCCATCGGCGGACAATGGGCACGTCGATCGGGAGGATGCGCTCGCCATAGACCCGCAACGTCATGTCGAGCCAAGCGGCGAGCTGATCTGCGAATGATGGATCAATCGTTCGCTGACGTTCAATTCCCAATTCGATCTCGCCGATCGTCACCACGCTGAGAAACAAGTCGGCCGGGTTCGCGGCGCCGATCCAGGACACGACATGAGGGTCGCGGTGCTTTTTCCGCAATTCGGAAAGGACGACGGTGTCGAGGAGATACATCAGTCGTCTGTGTCGCGATCGCGGAGATCTCCCTTCAAGCGCTCGAAGGAGCCATCATCGGCGGGCATCGCGAGCAGATGATCCGAGAACCGCGGGGCCTTTAGGCGCTCGAGGCGCTGGAGGCGCGCGTATTCATCCGCCGCCACGACCACCACGGCTGGCTTGCCATGCTTGGTGACGGTCTGGGGCGTATGGCGCGCCGCCTCGACCACGGCGCTGAAGCGGTTCTTTGCGTCTTGAAGGGACCAACGCGAGGGAGGCATGGGAGCCTATTCTAGCTAGAACTTCTGTCCAGAATATGAGGCGGTTGGCCGATGGGTCAAGAGAGGACGGTTTTCATCGCTTTTTCGGACGGTATTTTGACCTTGCCAAGTGAGAACAAAACAGGTACTGTCATTTTCAACAGCTCCGGCCGGATTTGGCGAGCAGCTGAGGATGGCCGGAGCGGAAATATATAACGGAACAAAACGGGCACGGAACTAACGCCGTGGCCCGTGAGCCGAGACCGAACCGGGGCGGTCTTGGCGTTCCAGGATGCGGCCCGGCGGATCGGCCCAGCTTCTTTGCGACTGTCGGCTTTGCGACTCGCGGGGGGCTATGAAATAAGGAAGGGAGTATCGAACATGTCGGTTACCGCGTTGCGTCCCGCTCTCAAGGACGTCGGCGAAAAGGACTCCATGGACAAGAACAAGGCTCTCGAGGCGGCGCTCGGCCAGATCGAGCGCGCGTTCGGCAAGGGCTCGATCATGAAGCTCGGCCAGCGCGAGGCGGCGACCACGGCGGACGTGGTGTCGACCGGCTCGCTGTCGCTGGACATAGCGCTTGGCATCGGTGGCCTGCCGCGCGGCCGCGTCATCGAGATCTACGGTCCGGAAAGCTCCGGCAAGACCACCTTGGCACTGCACGTCATCGCCGAAGCCCAGAAGGGCGGCGGCGCCTGCGCGTTCATCGACGCCGAGCACGCCCTTGATCCGGCCTATGCCCGCAAGCTCGGCGTCAATATCGACGAGCTCCTGATCTCTCAGCCCGACGCCGGCGAGCAGGCGCTCGAGATCGCCGACACGCTTGTCCGCTCGGGCGCCATCGAGGTCCTGGTGGTCGACAGCGTCGCCGCCCTGGTGCCGCGCGCCGAGCTCGAGGGCGAGATGGGCGATCCGCAGATGGGGCTGCATGCGCGACTGATGAGCCAGGCGCTGCGCAAGCTCACCGGTTCGATCTCGAAGTCGAACTGCATGGTCATCTTCATCAACCAGATCCGGATGAAGATCGGCGTCATGTTCGGCAATCCGGAGACGACCACCGGCGGCAACGCGCTCAAGTTCTACGCCTCCGTCCGCCTCGACATCCGCCGCATCGGCGCGATCAAGGAGAAGGAAGAGGTCGTCGGCAATCAGACCCGGGTCAAGGTGGTGAAGAACAAGATGGCGCCCCCGTTCAAGGTGGTCGAGTTCGACATCATGTACGGCGAAGGCGTGTCGAAGACTGGCGAACTCATCGACCTCGGCGTCAAGGCCGGCGTGGTCGACAAGTCCGGCGCCTGGTTCTCCTATGACGGGCAGCGCATTGGCCAGGGCAAGGAGAACGCGCGCGCCTTCCTCAAGGAGCACCCCGAGACCGCCGCGGCGATCGAAGCGGCGATCCGCCAGAACGCCGGCCTGGTCGCCACCGCCATGATGGTGTCCGCCGAGACGGCCACCGACGAGTAACCAGCTCCCAACCCTGTCGCCGCGTTTCTTGGTTTCGGCGGCAACGGGGCAGGGAAACAGACGGGCGGCTCGCTGTCGCGCTCAGGCGACGGAGAGCCGCCCGCTCTGTTTTTAGTTTCAAGCTGTGGTGACGCTGAACGGCTGCGGCGGGCGGTCGGCGACGTAGGCCTCCCACATGGTGCGGTAGGCGGCTTCCAGATGGCGCACGAAGCGGGCCGTGTCGAACAACGGTGATGTGGCCTTCGCCTTGGCCAGCCGGTTGCGGACCGCCGCAAGCGCGGCCGGATCGCTGGCCAGGCGCAGCGCGATCGCTTCGTACTCTTCCGGCGTGCGGGCGATCAGGTCATTCAAGCCCACTGACCGCACAAGGCTGGCGCCGACGCGCGCGGCAAAGCGGTCGCCGTGCAGGGTCACCGCCGGGACGCCCAGCCCGAGGACGTCGGCCACGGTCGAATGGCCGTTATAGAACAGCGTGTCGAGATAGAGATCGGCGGCGCGCTGGCGGGCCAGGTGCTCGCCGCGCGGCAGGCGCGGCGCGAACACCAGGCGCTCGGCGGCGATGCCGTGCGTGGCCGCTTCGCGGCGCAGGGTGTCGTGCGCCGCCGGATGGTCGACGCGCAGCCACAGCGCGCTGCCAGGAGTCTTGGCCAACAGGCGCATCCAGATCGCGAACGCCCGCGGTTCGATCTTGTGGCTCAAGGTGAAGGCCTCGAACACAAGGCCCGTCGTGGGCAAGCCCAGCGCCTGGCGCGACGGCGCCGGCCCATCCGGTGCGGCCGCGGTGGCGAAATAGGGGCCCGGCAGGTGCACCAGGGCTTCGGTGAAACAGGGCTGCTCGGCCGCCGGTGCGATCGCCGGATCGACCAGCATGTAGTCGATGAAGTCGACGCCTAAGGTGCCGGGGAAGCCGAGCCAGGTCACCTGGAGGGGGGCCGGCCGGCGGGCGAGGATCTCGAGCCCGTTGCCCTTGGTGTGGCCGGCGAGGTCGATCAGGATGTCGACGCCGTCCTCGTGGATGCGCTGGGCGGCCTCGCGCACGGTGTGCTCCGCAAGGTCGACCATCCGGTCGACCGTCTTGCTTAGCTGCCGGCGCTCCGGGCCGCGGTCGTCGCGCGCCAGCGCATAGGCGATCGTTTCGAACCGGGCGCGGTCGTGATGCCCAAACAGGCTCGCCACGATGTGTCCCACCGGATGGTCGCCGAAGTCGCTCGACAGGTATCCGATGCGCAGCCGGCGGCCGGCATCACCCGCATCGGGGCGCCGAAACTGGAACGCCGGCTGGGCCACCAGCCCGTGGGCGCGAGCGTAGTCGACGGCGATCTTCCGGAACTCCGCTGCCGACAGCGCGATCGGCAGGCGCAGGACTTCGAGCGGCACCGGCGGCCGCTGGGTCTCGGAGCCCGGCCGCAGCGCCGGCTCGATGATGTCCGGGCGCACCCGGCCGAGGCCGTCCCAGCGGCACAGCGACTGGCGCAGATTGGCCGCGCGCGAGCGGGCGTCCAGCTCCGCCGGGTCGCGGCGCGCCGCTTCGTCATAGCTGGCGATCGCGGCGTCGAACTTGTCCTGCAGGCTCAGCACCAGGGCGAGGTCGTAATGCGCCGGTACGAAATCGGGCTCCTGCTGGAGCACCTCGCGGTAGACCGCCTCGGCCGCGGCGTAGTTCTTCAGCCGGAACAGCGTCTGGCCGATCCGGTACTGCAGCATGTGGTCGCCAGGGGCGAGATCGAGGGCCGCGGCAAAACAGTCATGGGCAGATTCGAAATGGCCGAGCTCGAACTGCATCTGGGCGAGATTGGCCAGCACGTCGGCCGAGTCCGGCCGCAGCTCGAGCGAACGGCCCAGCGCCTCGATGGCGTCTTCGACCTCGCCCTGGCGAAACCGCACCAGGCCGCTCATATGGAGGGCCTCGGGATCCTCCGGACTGGCGGCGAGCAGGCGGTCGCAGATCGCCCGCGCGTCGCCGTACCGGTGTTCGGCCAGATGGTTGGCGATGGCGGCGAGGTCGGCAGCGAGCATGTTAGGCGTCAAATCCTCAGGTAACGGCGGCTGGACACGCGGCCGGTCCGGCGCTAAATCAATCATCCGCGCGATTTTTTCAAGCCCTCAAATAGTTTAACCATGGCCAGCGCCAACGAGATCCGCAGCGCCTTCCTGGAGTATTTCGCCCGGCACGGCCACCAGGTCGTGCCGTCGTCGCCGCTGGTGCCGCGCAACGATCCGACCCTGCTGTTCACCAACGCCGGCATGGTGCAGTTCAAGAACGTGTTCACCGGCGTCGAGCAGCGTGCCTATAAACGCGCCACCACCTCGCAGAAATGCGTGCGCGCCGGCGGCAAGCACAACGACCTGGAGAATGTCGGCTATACCGCGCGCCACCACACGTTCTTCGAGATGCTCGGCAATTTTTCGTTCGGCGACTATTTCAAGGAACGGGCGATCGAGCTGGCCTGGAACCTCGTCACCAAGGAATTCGGGCTGAAGAAGGATCGCCTGCTGGTCACCGTCTACTCGGAGGACGACGACGCGGCGGCATATTGGAAGAAGATCGCCGCGCTTTCCGACGACCGCATCATCCGCATCGCGACCTCGGACAATTTTTGGGCGATGGGCGATACCGGCCCCTGCGGGCCGTGCTCGGAGATCTTCTACGACCATGGGCCGCAGATCGCGGGCGGCCCGCCCGGCAGCGCCGATGCCGACGGCGACCGGTTCATCGAGATCTGGAATCTCGTGTTCATGCAGTTCGAGCAGCAGGCGCCGGACAAGCGCGTGCCGCTGCCCAGGCCGTCGATCGACACCGGCATGGGCCTCGAGCGCATCACCGCGATCCTGCAGGGCAAGCACGACAATTACGACATCGACCTGCTGCGCCACCTGATCGAGGTGTCGGCTGAGCTGTCGCGCCAGGCGCCGGACGGCCCGCACGCCGCCTCGCATCGGGTGATCGCCGACCACATCCGCGCCACGTCGTTCCTGATCGCCGATGGCGTGCTGCCGTCGAACGAAGGCCGCGGCTACGTGCTGCGCCGGATCATGCGCCGCGCGATGCGGCATGCCCATATCCTCGGCTGCAAGGACCCGCTGATGTACCGGCTGGTGCCGGCGCTGGTTCAGGAGATGGGCCAGGCGTTTCCGGAGCTGATCCGCGCCCAGACGCTGATCACCGATACGCTGAAGCTCGAAGAGATACGGTTCAAACAGACCCTCGAGCGCGGCCTCGGGCTGCTCGAAGGTGCCACGGCGAACCTCGGCAAGGGGCAGTCGCTGGACGGCGAGACGGCGTTCAAGCTCTACGACACCTACGGCTTCCCGCTCGACCTGACGCAGGATGTCCTGCGCGGCCGCGGGCTGACCGTCGACGTCGCCGGCTTCAACACTGCGATGGAGCGGCAGCGCGCCGAAGCGCGCAAAGCCTGGGCTGGCTCGGGCGACGCGGGCGCCGAAAAGATCTGGTTCCAGGTGCGCGACCGCGTCGGGGCCACCGAGTTTCTAGGCTACGACGCCGATATGGCCGAGGCCCGGGTCGCGGCGCTGGTGGTGAACGGCGCCGAGGTCCAGGAGGCGGCCGCCGGCAGCGAAGTCGCGGTCGTCGTCAACCAGACGCCGTTCTACGGTGAATCCGGCGGCCAGATGGGCGACAGCGGGGCCATGTTCACGGCGCGCGGCACCGAAGTCGCGATCAGCGATACCCAGAAGCAGGCCGGCGACCTGTTCGTGCATTACGGCAAGGTGACGCGCGGCACGCTGAAGGTCGGCGATTTCGCCGAGCTGCGCATCGACATGGAGCGCCGCAACGCGCTCCGCGCCAATCACTCGGCGACGCATCTGCTGCACGAGGCGCTGCGCCGGCGGCTGGGCAAGCATGTCACTCAGAAGGGCTCGCTGGTTGCCCCCGACCGGCTGCGCTTCGACATCAGCCAGCCGGCGCCGATCCCGGCCGCGACGCTGAAGCAGGTCGAGGACGACGTGAACGCCCGCATCCTGCGCAACGAGGAAGTGGTGACGCGCCTGATGACGCCCGATGCGGCCGTGCAAGCCGGGGCCCTGGCGCTGTTCGGCGAGAAATATGGTGAGGAGGTGCGCGTCGTCAGCATGGGCGGGCTCGACGAGGAGATTCATTTCTCGACCGAGCTGTGCGGCGGCACGCATGTCCGCCGCACCGGCGATATCGGCCTGTTTCACATCGTCTCCGAAGCCGCGGTGTCGGCCGGCGTGCGACGCATCGAGGCGCTGACCCGCGACGCGGCGCGCGGCTATCTCGAGCAGCAGGAAGATCTGCTGCAGCAGGCCGCGGCGACCTTGCGGACAGCGCCGGCCGAGTTGCCCGGCCGGCTCACCGCCCTCATCGAGGAGCGCCGCAAGCTCGAGCGCGAGCTGGCCGACGCACGGCGGGCGCTTGCCACCGGCGGCGGCGGCGAGTCGGGCACGTCGGTGGCCGAGGAGGTGGCGGGCATCAAGTTCGCCGGCCGCAAGCTCGACAACGTGCCGGCGCGCGAGCTCAAGGCGATGGCGGACGACCTAAAGAAGAAGATCGGGTCGGGTCTGGTCGCCCTGGTCGCCATCGACGAGGGTAAGGCCAGCGTGGTGGTCGGCGTCACCGACGACCTGACCGGCCGGCTGAATGCGGTGGACTTTGTGCGGGCCGGGGTGGCCGAGCTCGGCGGCAAGGGTGGCGGGGGCCGGCCCGATATGGCGCAAGGCGGCGGTCCCGACGCGGCCAAAGCCGACGCGGCTCTGGCGGCGATCAAGAACGCGCTGGCGCAGAAGGCGGCGGCGTAAGTCCCGTCAATCGTCGCCGCCGGCCGCGGCGGCGATCGGATCGGGTCCGGGCTCGGCCCACCAGCGTGGCAGCTGCGGGAAGAGGATGGCCTCGGCGTGACGTTCGAGCCGGCGGGCGAGCCGCAGGCTTTCCGCGGTGCGGCGGGCCGTCATGCGCAATTCCGCGGCGGCTTCGTGCAGTTTGTGGGCCCAGGCGATCGCGTCGGGCTGCGGGGATCGGGCGGTCATGGGGCGAGTAAAGCCGCGGGCCATGACCTGCCGGTGAATCAATTGTGACGGTTTTTCGTCGGCTACTTTCGTACCGCCAGCTTGGCGTTCTGAGTGGCCAGCGAGTGTTCGAGCTCGCGCTTGGCCTCTTCCGGCGTGCGCTGGCGGAGCAGGGTCTTGTCCTGCAGCGTGGTGTCCTGGCCGCGCACCGGATCGGCGACCGCGTCCTCGAGGGTGTGCGCCCATTTCCATTCCTCGGGCGGCCGGATAGAGCCGTCGCTGCCGACCTGATCGAGGCCCCAGAAGATCTCCAGGCGGTGGCCGTCGGGGTCGCGGAATTCGACCGCGATCTGCACCCCGGCCCGGCGCCGGCCCTCGAAGTCGATCGGTATGTTGTGTTTCTTGAGATGGTCGCGGGCGCGGAACACCTCATCCAGCGTGCCCACCTCGAACGCCATGTGGTTGAGTTCGATGTTCGGCGAGGTGCCTGGCATCGAGCCGACCAGGGCGACGCCGTGATGGTCGGCGTTGCAGCGCATGAACACCATGCCGCCGGGGGCAATGTCCGGCGTGTACACGTCGGAGACCTTGAAGCCGAGGATCTCGGTATAGAAGCGCACCGACCGTTCGAGATCGCTGGAGTTCAGCACCACATGCCCGATTTTGGTGATGTTGAACGGCGTTCCCTTGGGCCGGATGTGGGCCTTGATGCGCGCAGGATCGATCGTTTTGCTCACGTCTGCTCTCCGGGCTCGTCAGAGGAGGCTGAAATCAGGCCGCTCCGCCGTCTGGAAGTCAAGCCGGAGCAGCTAGCGGCCCAGGACCTCGCGCCGCACGATCGCCGTCCCTTCGGCCAGCACCTTGAGCTTGGCGAAGGCGGCGTCGCGCGAAATGTATTTCATACCGCAATCCGGGGCCGGGATGATGCGCTCAGGCGGGACGTATTTGAACGCCCGGCGGATGCGGTCCGCGACCATGTCGGGCGTCTCGGGCGCCGGGTCGCCGAGGCTGATCACGCCGAGAATGATCGTCTTGCCGGGGAGGCTGTTCAGGATCTCGAGGTCGAGGTTGGATTGCGCGGTTTCGATCGAGATCTGGCCGGCGGCGCTTGATGCCAGCTCAGGAAGGAATGAATACCCGCTCGGCCGCACATGGACGACATGCGCATAGCCGAAGCACAGATGGACCGCGGTCGGGCCCGGGATGCCCTCGAGCGCCCGGTTGATCGCCTTCACGCCGTAGGCCTTGGCCTTCTCCGGCCGTGCCTGCAGATACGGCTCGTCCAGCTGGATCACGTCGGCGCCGGCCGCCTTCAGGTCGCGGATCTCGGCGTTCACCGCCGCGGCATAGTCCATCGCCAGCGCTTCGTCGTCCGGATAGTGGTCGTTCTGCGCCTGCTGGGTCATGGTGAAGGGGCCCGGCAGGGTGATCTTGATCTTCCGATCGGTGTTGCGGCGGAGGAACTCGACGTCGCGCACTTCGATCGGCCGCGTCCGCCGCACCGGGCCGGCGACCCGGGGCACCGGGTTGGCGTGGCCGGTGCGGTCGAGAGCGCTGCCGGGCCGGTCGATGTCGACGCCTGACAGAGCGGTCGCGAAGCGGTTGGAGTAGCTCTCGCGCCGCATCTCGCCGTCGGTGATGATGTCGATGCCGGCTCGCTCCTGATCGCGGATCGCGACCAACGTCGCGTCGTCCTGCGCCTGCTCGAGGAATGCCGGCGTGACGCGCCAGATCTCGTGGGCGCGGACGCGCGGCGGCAGCCGGCCCTTCAGATTGGTGCGGTCGATCAGCCAATCCGGCTGCGGGTAGCTGCCGACAACCGTCGTTGGCAGGATCTGGTCCATCGCGTCCCCCAGTGTTCGTCGTTGTTGGCCCACGTTAGCGCAAAAGAAAAAAGCGCGGGAGAGTTTCTCCCGCGCTTCATTTGGCCAGCCAGTTCAGCCTCGGGTCACACGCCCATGGCCTTCTTCAGGTTCTCGTCGATCTTGTCGAGGAACTGGGTCGTGGTGAGCCAGTTCTGGTCCGGTGAGATGAGGGCGGCGAGATCCTTGGTCATGAAGCCGCTTTCGACCGTGTCGACGCACACCTTCTCCAGGGTCTGGGCGAACTTCGACACCTCCGGGGTGTTGTCGAACCGGCCGCGATAGTCCAGGCCCCGAGTCCACGCGTAGATCGAGGCGATCGGGTTGGTGGAGGTCTGCTTGCCCTTCTGGTGCTCGCGGTAGTGGCGCGTCACGGTGCCGTGCGCCGCCTCGGCCTCGACCGTGCCGCCGTCGGGCGTCATCAGCACCGACGTCATGAGGCCGAGCGAGCCGTAGCCCTGGGCGACCACGTCGCTCTGGACGTCGCCGTCGTAGTTCTTGCAGGCCCACAGGAAGTCGCCGTTCCACTTCAGCGCCGCCGCGACCATGTCGTCGATCAGGCGATGCTCGTAGGTGAGCTTCTTCTCCTTGAACTTCTGGGCGAACTCCTGGTCGAACACCTCCTGGAAGATGTCCTTGAAGCGGCCGTCATAGACCTTGAGGATGGTGTTCTTGGTCGAGAGATACACCGGATAGCCGCGCATCAAGGCATAGTTGAAGCACGCGTGCGCAAAGCCGCGGATGGAATCGTCGACGTTGTACATCGCCATCGCGATGCCGGCGCTGGGGAAATCGAACACCACGTGGCGGATATTCGTGCTGCCGTCGGTGCCGGTGAAGGTGATCGACAGCTTGCCGGGGCCCGGGATCTTGAAATCGGTGGCGCGATACTGGTCGCCGTAGGAATGGCGGGCGACGACGATCGGCTTCGTCCAGCCGGGGACAAGGCGCGGCACGTTCTTGCAGATGATCGGCTCGCGGAAGATCGTGCCGTCGAGGATGTTGCGGATCGTGCCGTTCGGCGATCGGTACATCGCCTTCAGGTTGAACTCCTTCACCCGCGCCTCGTCGGGGGTGATCGTCGCGCATTTCACGCCGACGCGGAATTTCTTGATGGCGTTGGCGGCGTCGATGGTGATCTGGTCGTCGGTCCGGTCCCGCGCCTCGATGCCGAGGTCGTAGTATTTGAGGTCGATGTCGAGGTAGGGGAGGATCAGCCGCTCGCGGATCATCTTCCAGATGATTCGGGTCATCTCGTCGCCGTCGAGTTCGACGATCGGATTGGCGACCTTAATCTTCTTCATAGCCGTAAGAACCTCAGCACAGTAGGGGGCCCGCGGGGACGCGGGAAAGGCGGTGTTTTAGCGCCAAAAACGGCGGGTGTCACCCCGGGCGGGGTGCGGGTCGTGGCCTAGAGCCGGCGGGCGCGTGGCTTGACCCGGGGGCGATGCGCCTTCTTCAGCGCCGGGATCACGGCGTCGATCGTGGAGACCACTCGGAACAGGCGGCGGAACCCGGGCCGAGCATAGCCTTGATCGATGATGTGCTCGATGAGGCGTAGGAGCGGCCGCCAATAGCCGCCGAGGTCAACCAGCACGATCGGCTTGTCGTGCAGGCGGAGCTGGCGCCAGGTCACGATCTCGAAGAATTCGTCGAGCGTGCCGGGTCCTCCCGGCAGGACCACAAAGGCATCGGCAAGGCGGAACATTGTCTCCTTGCGCTCATGCATGCTCTTTGTCACCACGAGATGCGTCACGCGCGCGTGCCCGACCTCGGCGCGGATCAGGTGCTCAGGGATCACGCCGGTGACCTTGCCGCCGGTGCTCAAGGCGCCGTCGGCGAGCCGGCCCATGAGGCCGACCCGTCCGCCGCCGAACACCAGGCCGATGCCGGCTTCGGCTAGGCGGCGGCCGAGCTCGTGGGCGGCGTCCTGATCGCGGCGCGGCCCCCGATTGGACGAGCCGCAGTAGACGCAAACCGACTTCAGTCGAGGCATTGGGACAGTCGAGGCATGGGGGATTATTTTATTGCTGGGCTAATGCCACGATTTCGTGAACAAATAAGGGGAATAAGAGCCGGTTGCGGAGCGATCAAGTCTGCGTACAATAACGTGTTGGGAATAACGCGCGATGGTCGGTGTTCGTCACTCGCACGGGAGCCCCGTGCTTCTCGTCGAATCCAAACCTGGTGTCGAGTCCAAAACTAATAAGGAGCCAGCGCATGAGCAAAGGTTTACGTCTGGGAGCGGCAGCCGCGGGGGTGGCCGTGCTTCTGGGAGTGGCGGTGATCGCCGAGGCGCAAAACGCGCCGGCACAGATCAATCAGCGTCAGGAAGTTATGAAGGCCAATGGCGCCGCGGCGAAGACCCTAACTCAGCTGGTGCGCGGCGAGCAGCCGTGGAACCAGCAGGCGGCCCATCAGGCCGCGACGACGATCAACACCAACGCCAAGCAGATCCCCAGCCTGTTCCCGCAAGGGAGCGGGCCGGAAACCGGCGCCAAGACGGCGGCGTTGCCGGCAATCTGGCAGAACAAGGCCGACTTCGATGCGAAAGCCAAGGCTCTCGACGAGGAATCGGCGAAGCTGATGGCGGCCAACGACGAAGCGGCGGTCAAGGCGCAATTCGGCAACGTCGGCAAGACCTGCGGCGGCTGCCACGAGAGCTATCGCGCCAAAAATCCGTAAGCTCCGTAGCAGCGGCCGTGCCGACGCGCGGCCGCTTCGGTGAATGGACACGGACGGCGGCCGTCTGCGCTGCCGCCGTCCTGTTTTGCGCCGTCGGCTTGCGCGCCGCGGGCCCCGCGCAGGCACAGGCCCCGGCGGCGGATGCGATCGCGCGCGGCCAATATATTTTCGACGCCGCCGGCTGTACCAGCTGTCACACCGATGAGAAGAACAAGGGGCAGCTCCTCGCGGGCGGGGTGCCGCTGAAGACGCCGTTCGGCACGTTCTACGGGCCCAACATCACGCCCGATCCGACCCACGGGATCGGCGGCTGGAGCGAGGCGGATGTCATCCGCGCCCTGCGCGACGGAAAGGACGACGACGGAGATCACCTGTTTCCGGTGTTCCCCTACACCTCGTTCACGAAGATGACCGACGCCGATGCGAAGGATCTGTGGGCGTATTTGAGGTCGGTCCCGCCCACGGCGACGCCGAGCAAGCCGCACGACATTGGCTTTCCGTTCAACATCCGCCTGGCGCAGATGTTCTGGAAGCGCCTGTTCTTCACGCCCGGCCGTTTTCAGCCCGACCCCGCGAAGAGTGCGGAGGTGAATCGCGGGGCATATATCGTTCAGGCGCTCGGCCACTGCGGCGAATGCCATACGCAGCGTAATCTCCTGGGCGGAATGGACACGAAGCTGTTCCTCGCCGGCAACACGCGCGGGCCGGACGGTCACGCGGTGCCGAACATCACGCCCGATCCGGACACCGGCATCGGCAAGTGGAGCGACCGGGATCTCGTCGACCTGTTCAAGGAGGGGATGACGCCGGACGGCGATTTCGTGGGCGGCGCGATGGCCGAAGTGGTGCGCCACTCGACGAGCAAGCTCACCGATTCGGATATTCACGCGGTGATTGCCTATGTGCGCTCCCTGTCGCCGGTGCGGAACCGTATCGAAGAGAAAAAAGCCCAATAGGGTCAATGCCCTGCCGGCCCGGGTTGAGCCGAGGAAAGGGTTGGCGCGCCGGACCTTCTGGACTATTCTGCCCAGCAATTGGGCGGCATTCGCGCAACCGCGGTACGCCCGCAGCGCTGTCGCGCCACGCTCACGGTTCGGATGCTCAATCGCAACGTCATCATTGGCCTCGTGGGCGCCGGTCTGCTCGCCATCGGCGCCGTCTCGGCGTGGATCACCCTGCAGCAGCAGGATCGCGACGAAGACCGGCCGCGGGCGGTAAGTCCGCCCGTCGCATCGCGGCCGCAAGCGCAACCGCAACAGGCGCCGTCGAGCCAGGCCGCGTTGCCGAGCTTCGATGTCGTGCGGATCAATCCGGCGGGCGATGCGGTGATGGCCGGTCGCGCGGCACCGAATGCGACGGTTCATATTCTCGACGGCGAACAAGAGATCGGCACGGTGACGGCGGACTCGCGCGGCGAATGGGTGTTCGTGCCGAAGGATCCGCTGCCGTCCGGCTCGCGTGAGCTCAGCCTGACGGCGCGTGTTGGCGATCAGGACGTGCGCTCGGATCAGGTCGTGGTGCTGGCGGTTCCCGACCGCGCCGGAAAGCCGAACGAAGAGTTGCCGCTGGTCGTATCGACCTCGCGGTCGGGGCAGGGGGTGAGTCGCGTCCTGCAGGGACCCGGCCGGGCCGGTGATGGGGCGCGCCTGTCGCTCGACGTGGTCGGGGTGGACGCCGGCGGCGCGCTCGCGTTGAGCGGGCACGCACCGCCGAACACAACCATCCAGGCTTACCTGGACAACCGGCTCCTCGGCCGCGCGGTCGCCGGGGCCGATGGGCGCTGGCAGCTGACGCCGGCCGAGCACGCACCGCTCGGAACGGCGACTCTGCGCCTGGATCAGCTGGCGGATGACGGGCGCGTGGTGATGCGCGTCGAGCTGCCGTTCGCGCGGACCGAGGACCTCGTGGCTGGCGGCGGCGGTCTCGGAGCGACCGACGTCACGGTGAAGTCCGGCGATTCATTGTGGCGCATCGCCCGCCGCACCCAGGGACGCGGCATGGCCTACCTGACGATCTACCAGGCCAACCGCGACCAGATCCGCGATCCGGACCTCATCTATCCGGGTCAGGTTTTTCACGTCACACGCGTCAATTGAGCGGCCTCGCGGTCATTCGGCGCGCGTGAGCGTCTTGAACCGCCCTTCCGGCCGCGATTAGACTGCGCCGCCATGCATCCCATGTTCAAGTCTGTCCCGATGCGTCTGCATCCGGATGGTTGGCCGTTCGTCGCCGGTGCCGCGATCGCCACCCTGCTGCTGGGCTGGCTATGGGCGCCGCTCGGCTGGATCGGCCTGATCATCACGCTGTGGATCGCGTTCTTCTTCCGCGACCCCGACCGCGTCACGCCGATACGCCCGGGGCTCATCGTCAGTCCCGCCGACGGACACGTCCAGATGATCTGCTCGGCGGTGCCGCCCGACGAGCTGGACATGGGGCCGACGCCGCTCACGCGGATCAGCATCTTCCTGAATATCTTCGACGTGCACGTGAACCGGGTTCCTGCCGACGGCACCGTCGCATCGCTCGACTATCGGCCGGGGCTGTTCCTGAATGCCGTCCTCGACAAGGCCAGCGAGGACAACGAGCGCATGGCCGTGCGCCTGAAGATGGTCGACGGTCCCGACATCGCCGTCGTCCAGATCGCAGGCCTGATCGCCCGGCGGATCAAATGCACCTTGCGCCAGGGCCAGGTGGTTCGCGCCGGCGAGCGCTACGGCCTGATCCGGTTCGGCAGCCGGGCCGACGTCTATCTGCCTCCCAACACGGCGCCGCTGGTGATCGTGGGCCAGCGCGCCATCGGCGGCGAGACGGTCCTTGCCGATCTTGCCTCCGGCGAAGTGCCCCGCGTGGGCGAGGTGCGCTGATGTTCGGCCGGCCGGGTCAGCGGCGGAACCGCCTGCACCTGCGGGGCCCGCGCTTCAAACCACCGATGATCAATCGGCTGATTCCGAACGCGCTCACCATCGCGGCCTTGTGCGCCGGGTTGACCGCGCTCCGCTTCGGGATGATGGAGCGCTGGGACCTGGCCGTCGTTGCGATCGTGGTCGCGGGCATCTTCGACGGTCTCGACGGCCGGATGGCACGGCTCCTCGGCGGGACATCGAAGTTCGGGGCCGAGCTCGACTCGCTCGCGGATTTCGTGAGCTTCGGCGCCGTGCCGGCGGTGCTGGTCTATATGGCGACGCTCCATCAGATCGGCGGCGTCGGCTGGGCGGTGTGCCTGGTGTTCGCGGTGTCCTGCGCCCTTCGCCTGGCGCGCTTCAACACGATGATCGGCGATCCGAACCCTCCGCCCTGGGCCGGATCGTTTTTCGTTGGCGTGCCGGCGCCGGCGGGCGCCGGACTCGCCATCCTGCCGCTGATGGGAACGATCGAATTCGGCGGCGGGTTTTTCGACCGGCCGGTGGTCAACGCGGTCGTGCTGCTCGGCGTGGCGGCGCTGATGATCAGCCGGATCCCAACCTTCTCCCTGAAGAAGCTCCACATCCGGCCGTCGATGGCGCTGCCGCTGTTCATGCTCGTGGTGGTGATCGCGGCGGGCTTGGCCAGCGAACCCTTCCTGACGTTCATCATCGTGGACGCCTGCTATCTCGCCAGTATTCCGCTGGCGATCTGGATGCAGAGGAAAGCGAAGCGGCGGGCGATGACCGCCGCTTCGCCGGCACACGCCTTGTCGCATGTCGGCACCACGGACGGCGCGCACGCGCCGCCCGCGGATAACCGCGCCGGCTAATCGCCGCTAGCGCCGGTCCGCCCGCGATACGACGACCTCGACCCGCCGGCCGGCGAGACTGGGCCCGACCAGATCCTGCACGGCACCTTGGTAGGTGCGCACGACGATCTCGCGCGGGATCTTGCGGGCGAGCAAGGCGCTCTCCACCGCCGCGGCGCGCTCTTCCGACAGCCGGAGATTGGTCGCTGGCAGGCCCGGAGTGCTGCTAGTGCCGACGATCCCAACCGCGGTGGCGTGGATGCGCTGCGCTTCGTCGGCAATCTGGTCAAGGACCGTCGACGCCTCCGGGGTGATCTCGGCGCTGTCGGGCGGGAAGAACACGAAGAAGGAGCGCGGCGGATAAAGCCCCGCATCGCGCGACGCGCACGCTCCGATGCCGATCAACAGCAACGCGGCCAACGCCGGCCGAACCGCCCACACCCGCCAGCCCGACATGGTCCCCCCCAAGGCGCTTCCGTTTAGCGGCTCTCTAGCACATCTTTCGAGGGTCGCGGGAGACCAGGCGACGCGCGCGTTGCATCATCCCGCGTGGGCAACTGGCTCAGCACCGCGATCCAGCCCGGCGGATTAAGAAAGAACGGAAAGGCGAACAGGAACGGTGTGATGTAGGCCCACGCCGCCATGGCGCGGAATGTCTGCTCGTGAATCGGTGACGGCCGCGCCGGGGCGAGGACATGGGGCTTGGCGGGCGACGGATCGTTGCGGCCGGTGGCTTCGCGGGCCGCTTGCACAAGGGCGCGACGATCTTCCAGAACGGCGGCTGTCGACAGACCTGATCGGGGCATGGGGACGACCACCATGTCGCGATCAGCGGGGTCCGGTTCGGGCCGGGCTGGTGCCGCAGGCGGCAGCCAGGTGACAGATCATGGGGCTCACGACGGCTCCTCCTTCATGGACACATAGTCTGAAATAGCCAAGTTCTCAAGACGAAGGCCCGGCGCATCGCCAGAGTTCGAGGCCCGTTTCTGTGACCAAATTGAAGCGGCGCCGCAGATGGCCCGCGGCGCCGCTCATTCGGCTCAGATCTTACGTCGGCTATTTTGCCTTCCGCATGCTGTGCGGGTTCATGTCCGGATCATTCGGATCGGCCGTCTGGTCCGGGGGATTGCGACGTCCCGTGGCCATGTTCGGATCGCGCCGGGTGCCCGCCGCGTCGGTGCCGGAGTTGTTGTTCGTCCGGTCGCGCGGACCGCCCGGGCCGGACCCGGTCACGTTCGTGCCGCCGCGGGTGCCTTCACCCTCGGTCGTGTTCGATCCGCCGCTCTGGCCCGTACCATAGCCCTGCGCGAGCGCGCCGCGCGAAACCGCCGACAGCGCAAACGCGGACAACGACAGCGTGCCGCAAGCGCGAAGGAAATTGCGGCGTCGTGCAGATGTAAGCTTCATGATGGCGCCTCTGCCGGTGAGCGACAGCCTGTAGATTAAGCGCGGGCGTGAGGCGAAAGTTCCGGCAGGGCCGGGGTACTAAAGGACCGCGGCGCCTGCGATGTGGCCGCCGCGGTCCTCGGTGTCAACGTCAGCGCGTCGGCGTATTTCCGAGACTGTCGGTGCTCCCAGGCGTGGTGCCGGTACCGAGTGTGGTGCCCGTGCCCGGGGCGGCGCTGTTGCCGGTCGGGCCGGTCGTGGTGCTGGGGCTGGTGCCGCTTGGCGTCGAAGGCATTCCGGTCGCCAGGCTATCGCTGCTGCTCTGGCCGGGGCCCGAGTTGTTGAACGTCCCCGTCGCCGTTCCGCCGGGCATGCCGCTGGCGGTTCCGCCGTTCAATCCGGCGGCGCCACCCGTCCCGATGCCGCTGGTCCCGGCGCCACCTGTCCCGACGCCCGCACCGGCGCCGGCTCCGCCAGCTCCGCCTGCGCCGGCGCCGCCACCACCGCCCGCACCTTGAGCGAATGCGGCGCTGGACAGGACGAGGATGGAGACCGTACCGCAGAGGGCGAGCCAAATCCGACGTTGCGTGAGGCCGATCGATGTCATGGTGAAAGCCCTTTGCTCAAAGGACAGCTTGCGACAACAAGGGCGGGATTTGGCCGAAGGTTCCCTAGGGCGCGCAAAATTGCTCTTCGCGTTCGCCCCCTGCCGCTGATTGGCGCGAGCCGCGGAACCTTGGTGAAAGCGCCGTGTTCACGTCTTCAGAATTTCACGCGCAGCCCAAGAGGTCCGCATGACCACCACAGTCGGCACCGAAACGACGCTCGAAGACTTGCTGACGGATCTCGTCCAGCTCGACTACGACGCGGCCGAGGCCTATCAGGCGGCGGTCGATCGCTTGGAAAACGCAACGTACAAATCCGCGTTGACCGAATTCCGCGAAGATCATCTGCGCCACACGCGCGAGCTCGGCGAATGCCTCAGAGCTGTTGGCAAGGCGCCTCCGACAGAGGGCGACATTAAAGAGTTTCTCACCAAGGGAAAGGTCGTCATCGCCGGTCTCGGGGGCGACGAGGCGATCCTCCGTGCCATGCTGAGCAACGAAGAGGACACGGTGACGGCCTACGACCGGGCGGTGAAATTCAAGGGCGCGCCGGACTCGGTGCTCGACATCCTGGAACGGGGCGACCAGGACGAGCATCGTCACGCGGAGTGGATCCGCGCGACCCTCGAGGCGAGCTGACCAGACGATTGCAGCGCTGCGGCGTCCCCCTCCCGCAGCCTGCAAGGAACGCCGGAGCGCCCCACCCGCGCTCCGGCGTTCGATCGTTTAGGCGTGCGTCATTCGCTGCCGCCGTCCTCAAATTTCCGAGAGCATCGTGGCCGGGCGGCTGGGGCTACGACTGCATCGTCGGCAGTCAAGCTGCCTACAGGAGAAGGACCTCGGCGGCGGCGGCCGATGCGTTTCAGCGGTGCGGCAAATGCTTGCACGATTTATGACGCAAAAAAATCATCCTCGGGCAATGTCACAGCCAAATCACAGCCGCCCTCATTACAATAAGCGCGCCATAAAAATCAGGGGCGGCGGCTCATGGCTGGAGTCGGTCGGTCGGGATTCATCTCCCCGCTTGTCGAATTATTGACCACGACGGCCGCGGAACGGGCCCGTCTCGCGACGGCTCACGCGGGATTGGGCGCGACCGGGGGACCGCTCGATCCGCCGCCGCCCCCCGCCGTGCTGGCGCAAGCCGAGGCCGACGCCGCGTTGCGGCAAAAGTCGGCGGCGCTGCATGCGGTCATGGACGCCCTGCCGGCGCTTGTGTTCGTCGCGCACGGCGCCGACGGCAGGCGGATCGCCGTCAATCGTCTTGCCGCGGATGCGCTGCGGCTTCCGCCGGATCGCGCGATGAAGATCGGGGGCGCAATCGCGGATCGCGGGGCTGAGTGGCGGGTGGAGCAAAATGGCGCCGAAATGCCCACCGATGAATTTCCGGTGCAAAAAGCGGCGCGCGGCATCGAAGTGCGCAATACCGAATTCGACGTGGTGTTTCGTGACGGCACGTCGCGCACGCTGTTCGGCGACGCCGTTCCCGTGTACGACGCGGCCGGTCACTGTCATGGCTCGGTCGGCGTGTTCCTGGATATCACGGCGCGGCGTCGAATCGAGGACGAGCTGCGACGGGCGAAGAACGCGGCTGATCGCGCGAGCCAGGCGAAAACTCACTTTCTCGCCGCCGCCAGCCATGACCTCCGCCAGCCGCTGCAGTCGCTCGCGGCGCTGGTGACCATGCTGGCGGTCCGCGAACGCGATACGGCCAAGCTGCAGCTGATCGAGCGGGCGGACCGCACGATCACGAATCTCGGCAAGCTGCTTGATGCGGTCTTGGACGTGTCGCAGCTGGATGCCGGAGTCATCCGGCCCGAAATTTCCGAGTTTCCGGCCGAGCGGCTGCTGTCCATGATCGGCGAGGAGTTCGAGCTGACGGCGCTCGAAAAGGGGCTGCAATTCACGGTCCACGGCCACCCGGCCTGGGTGCGCAGCGATCTGGCGCTGCTCGGGCGCATGGTGCGGAACATCGTGTCGAACGCGATGAAATATACGGGACGCGGCGGCGCCGTCGAATTGTCGTGTATGGAAGCCGCGGGACATCTGGAGATCGCGGTCGCGGACACCGGGATCGGAATCCCGCAGTCGCAGCATAGCGTTATTTTCGAGGAGTTCCGCCAGCTGATGAATCCGCGCCACGACCCGAGCCAGGGCCTCGGTCTCGGCCTTGCGATCGTATCGCGGATGGCGCGGCTGCTCGGGCACCGCGTGGCCTTGCGGTCGACGCTGGGGCAGGGGTCAACGTTTACGATCACCGTACCACTCGGGATCGAGCCGATCACCAGGCCCGCGGAGGTCCCGTCGGACCCGGCGCCGCGCGGTCATCGGCAACGCGTGCTGCTGGTGGACGACGACGAGCTGGTGGCCGGAGCCTTGCGGGACATGCTCGACATGTTCGGCTTCGACGTCGTGGCGGTGAGCTCGACGGCGGCGGCGGCCGATGAGGTCGCCAACGCGGACATTCCTTTCTACGCGATCATGGCGGATTATCGCCTCACCCCGGGGACCGGTCTCGAGGCGATCGAGGCGGCGCGGCGACGGTTTCCGGACATCCAAGCGGTCATCCTGACCGGGGATACCTTTGACGCGGCGCTCGCTGGTCTCGAGGCACAGGGGATCAAGCTCCTTCGCAAGCCTGTGCCCATGGCGGTGCTCGGCGAGCTTTTGAGCGGCGGGCGTACGGCTTCCTAGGAGACTTAGGACCCTCGCGCCGGCAGCGCCCGGATGCTATCCAGGCGCGATGACTTCGATGCAGCGCGCGGCGCGCGATTGGTTTGCGCGAAGTTCGAACCAGATCGCGCTGTCCACCGCGACCCGCGGCTTGATCGCGACCGCGACGCCGCTGTTCGTCCTGTCCTGGCTGGGCGACGGTGAACTGGCGCATTTCGCGGTGATCGGCGCCATCGGAATCTCGATGGTCGACGTCGGCGGGCCCTATCGGCGGCGGCTCGCGGCGATGGCGATCGGCGCCGTCCTCGGCCCCTGCCTGATGATGATCGGCCTCGCCGTCGGGAACAACTGGTGGCTGGCGGGGCTGGTGATGGTCGGCCTGGCCATCGGCTCGAGCCTGGTGCGCGCCTTCGGACCCGGCGGCGTGTCGTTCGGGATCAATATGTCGGTCGCGTTTCTGATCGGGCTTGGCGGCGCCCCGTTCGGCGGCGGAAATATCGAGATCTGGGCCGGCGGCTATTTCTGCGGGGCCCTCTGGACCGTCGCCGTGACGCTGGCGTTCTGGCAGGCGCGGCCCTACCGGCGGCTCGAACAGGAGGTGGCGGGTGCGTGGCAGGCGGTCGCCGACCTGGTCGCCGCGGTCAAGCCGGAGGCAGGCGGCGAGCCGGGGACTGCCGCCACACGGCGCCGTCGCGAGCAGCTGATCGTGACCCGTCATCGGGCAGCCCGCGAGGCGATTGAACGGGCGCATGACGTGCTCGGCGAGGTGCGGGCCGAAATCTCGGGTCCCGGCACGACGATGGCGCAGCTCGTCGTCCTCGTCGCATCGGCGTCGCGGGTCGGCGTGGCGGCCCTGACGCTCGGGGAAACCGTCGGCGCCGGCGGTTGCGGTGCGGGGGCGACCGCCTCGCTTCAAGCGGCAGTCGACCAACTCGAGCGGGTCACGCGGAGCATCGCGCAGGTGCTGCTGAGCGGCCGGGGCGACATCGACATCGAGCCGCTCCGACGCGCGCTCGCACCGCTCCGCGATGGTCCGGACGGCACGACCGGGCCGGCGATGCTCGCGATGGCCCGGGCGGTGCGCAACCTGGCCAACGCCGAGGAAGCGCTGCGTTTCCTCGGCAGCCGGCGACCGCGTGCGTTGCGGATGGTCCGGCTGCCGCTTGGGTCAGGCTCCGCGGGCGAACTGGTCGATCCGGTCCGCAAACACGTGACGCTGAGCTCGCCGATCTTCCGTCATGCGCTCCGGGTCGCGGCCGTGGCCGCACCTTGCACCGCGGCCATCGTCAAGTTCGACGTCCCGCACGGGATCTGGCTGCCGATGACTGCGATCATCGTGCTGCAACCCGACTATGGCGGCACGCTGGAGCGGGCCGTGCAGCGCTCGGCCGGCACGGTGGTTGGCGCCGTCATCGCCGGTGTCCTGCGCGTCATGCTGCACAAAACCATCGCCTTCGAATTCTCGATCGCGATCTTGCTGTTCGCGACATTCTTTTTGATCCGCCGGCACTACGGGCAGGCGATTGCATTCCTGACGCCGCTGATCATTCTGCTGATCGGGGTCAGCGGCCCCGATCCCTGGGCCGATGTTCGCGATCGGATCCTCTACACCCTGCTCGGCGCCATTGTGGCGATCGTGGCCGGCTTTATTTTGTGGCCGCAGTGGGAACATGAGCGACTGCCGGACCGCTTGGTGGCGGCCTTGCGCGCCGGCCGACGTTATGTCGGGGCCGTCCTGGACGCGCTCGGCGCGCCGTCGCCGTCGGTGGATCTAGGTCCTCTGCGGCGCACGGCCGAGGTCGAAGTGACCAATCTCGAGGCTGCGTTTCAGCGCGTGACGACCGAGCCATCGCGTCAGCGCGGGCGGGTCGGCAAGCTGTTCATGCTGACCGTCTACATTCACCGCCTGTGCCGGCATGCGATCGCGCTGGAGACGCATCTCGGCGCCGCGGCGCTGCCGGTAGAGCTCTTGGCCCCGTTGCAGCGGCTCGTCGAAGCCGGGCTTGACGATATCGCCGATGCCTTGGCGCACGGGCGTTCGTCCGGGCCGCGTCCGGCGTTTGACGAGCCGCTGGCACGGCTGCGCGATTCACTCGCGCACAGCGGAGCCAATGCCGGGGGCGTGAATCTGCTGCTGGGTCAGATCATCAGCGACATCACGGCCCTCAATACGGCCGCCGCGGCACTGGCGGCTGAACGCTGAAGCGCTCCGGTGGCCACTCAGGGCGTGCCGCGGATGGCGCGGATCCGGTCCGACAGGTCGCTCCAGCGATACGGCTTGCTGAGGAACATGAACTCGTCGGTCAAACCGTGATCGGCGGATAACGCGGACATCGGATAGCCCGAAGCCAACAGCACTTGGAGGTGGGGGAGCAACTCCCGCGCCTGGCGGGCCAGTTCGATGCCGCTCATGCCACTGGGCATGACCACGTCGGTGAACAGGACGTCAATGGCGCGGTCCCGCCGCTGCAGTTTCGCCAGCGCGCTGGGCCCGTCGGCGGCGGTGACCACGTTGTAGCCGAGCGAGCGCAGCGTCTCGACGGCGACCTCCAGAACCTCGGGGTCGTCCTCGACGACGAGGACGGTTCCGGCGGCGGCGGCGATCGAACGGCGGTCGGCCGCGGCGGCGTCGTCTTCGAAGGCGTCCATGGTCGCGGGAAGAAAGAAGCTGATCCTGGTGCCGACGCCGATGTCGCTGTTGATCTCGATATGGCCGCCGGACTGCATGACAAAGCCGTAGACCTGGCTGAGGCCGAGACCGCTGCCCTTGCCGACCTCCTTGGTGGTGAAGAACGGCTCGAAGGCGCGCGCGCGGGTCTCCGGCGGCATGCCCTCGCCGGTGTCCTCGACGGTGATCACGGCGTAGGGACCGGTCTTTATCCCGGACATTTGGGCGGCCCGGGCGGCGTCGATCGTCTGCAAATCGGTCGCGATGCGCAGCTTTCCGCCCTGCGGCATGGCATCACGGGAGTTGAGCGTGAGGTTGAGCAAGGCCGCCTCGAATTGCGGCCCGTCCACATTCACTCCCAGCGGGCGGGCGGCAAAGCGCAGATCGAGCTCGATGGCCTCACCGCACGCGCGGCGGAGCACGGCGTCAAAGCCCCTGATCAGCTCGTTCAGCCGGTGCGCCTGGGGACGCAGCGGCTGACGCCTCGAGAACGCGAGAAGCTGCTGCGTGAGCTTGGCGCCGCGCGCGGCCGCGCGCTGCGCGGTCTCGATGATGCGGTTGCGCTGATGCTCCTCGATCTTCGGCCGCGACAGCAGGTCGAGCGCATTCGTGATAACGGTGAGCAGGTTGTTGAAGTCATGGGCGACCCCGCCGGTCAGCTGGCCCACGGCCTCCATTTTTTGCGACTGGACGAACGCGGCGCGCGTCTGTTCCAGCGCGTCCTGTACCTTCAGGCGGTCCGTGATATCGCGGGTGACCTTGGCATAGCCGACCAGCTTCCCGCTCTGGTCGCGGATCGGATCGATGATGACGCTGGCCCAGAAGCGGCTGCCGTCCTTGCGGAGGCGCCAGCCTTCGGTTTCGTATTTGCCTTCGTCAGCCGCCGTGCCGAGCGCGCGCGCCGGCACGCCGGCGGCGCGGTCCGCTTCGGTATAGAACCGCGAGAAGTGATGGCCGATGATCTCGTCGGCGCTGTAGCCCTTGATGCGCTTGGCACCGGTGTTCCAACTGCTCACCCGACCTTCGACATCGAGCATGAAAATGGCGTAATCGACGACAGCGTCGACGAGAATCTGGAACCGTCGCTCGTTTGAGAACGGATCATCGAGGGAAATATTTTCGGTCACCACGCTTCCCCTGAAGCCAGTCTCGCGAACCCAGTGTTGTGGCGGTTAAGAATTGGACAGCGCTATGCGAAGCTCACGTCATTACTATTGCCTACGAATGAAGGCAAGGCTTTACGGCAGCAAGGAAAGTCGCAAACGAGCGGGTGGAGGCGCTGATCGGCGCGACACGCGGTATGATGCAACCATGAGAGAGACCGGTGTTCGCGTGGCGGTCATCGCGGCCGTCATGGCCGCAAGCCTGCTGCTGCCGAGCCGGCCGAGCGCGGCCCAGGAGGCAACATGGCGGCATGGCATTCTCGAGGCCAAGAGCGATGCCGGGATCATCATGATGGTGAGCCGCGGGTTCGGCGAGCGGCAGAATTTGAAGATCGATCTCGTCCAGTTCAAGAGCGACGTCGTGGAAATGCAGGCATTGATGTCGGGGGAGATCGACAGCTTCGACAGCGGCGTTTTCCTGTCGATCATCGCCGCGGCGCGCGGCGCCGACGTCAAGGTGATCGGCTGCCCCTGGCCCGGGATGCCGTACGGGATTCTCGTGCGCGGCGACATCGGGTCGGTCCAGGATTTGAAGGGGAAGAGCGTCGCGATCTCGGCGCCGGGGGCCAGTCCCGATCTGGTGGCACGCGCCCTGCTCGGCCAGCACGGCATGTCGCTCGCAGAGGTGCGGCTGGCCAATCTCGGCGGCGATGTGGATCGCTATAAGGCGCTGGCCGCCGGCGTCGTCGACGCCGCGGTAGTCACGATCGAGTATGTCCCGATTGCGGAGCGCCAAGGCATTCGGCTGCTCGTGCTGGCGCGTGACGTGCTGCCGCAGAACATCCGCTTCTGCATCGTCTCGACCGGCAAAACCCTGGCCGCCCGGCGCAGCGAGGCGGCACGGTTTCTCGCCGCCGAGATGGCCGCCTGGCGCTACGCCGCCTCGCACCGCGAGGAGGCTTTGGCCCTGACGCGGGAGATCACCGGCGCCAAAGGCGACGATCCACGCCCCGGCTATTTCTTCGACGACGCGGTGCACAGCCACAGCGTCGATGCCGACCTGTCGATACCCGTCGACAAGCTGCGCTGGGCATCCGAGCAGCTGGCGAGAGACGGGACGCTGCCGCGGGTGTTCGACGTGACCCGGATGGTCGACCCGGAGATCCGCGCCCGGGCGGCCGAGCTGGCGACGAAATGAGGAACCTTTGGTGGGGTCCCGGGGCGGGGCGTCGAAAGCGCGCCGGGTCGCCGAGCATGAGTACGCTACTCACAACGCGAATCTCGTGATACCGTGGGTCGACTTTCAGGGGTCGGGCAGGGGATGACGGGGTTCAACTTACGCGAGCTGGTTGCTCGGCGCAGTGGCGAGAGATTTGCGCTGCACGAGCGGTATCTTAATAGTCAGATGGTCCGTGTGCTGCGGACGATCGGATTCGATCGGCACTACGAATCAGGCGTCGGTCCCTATCTCTATGACCGCGACGGCCGGCGTTATCTCGACCTGCTGAGCGGGTTCGGGGTGTTTGCCATCGGCCGCAACCATCCGGTGGTCAAAGACGCCATCGCACAGACGCTCGAGGCCGATCTCCCGAACCTGGTGCAGATGGACGTTTCTGTTTTGAGCGGGTTGCTCGCGGAACGCCTGCTCAAGCTGCTGCCCGACATGAACAAGATGTTCTTCTGCAGTTCGGGCGCCGAGGCGGTCGAGGCGGCGACGAAATTCGCCCGCTTCGCCACCGGCCGCTCCCGGATCGTCTATTGCGAGCACGGATTTCACGGGCTGACCTACGGCGCCTTGTCGCTGAACGGCGACGACGAGTTTCGCAGCGGCTTCGAGCCGCTCCTGCCGGACTGCACGGCCGTCCCATTCAACGATCTGCCGGCGCTCGAGGCGGCGCTGTCGACCCGGCAGGTGGCGGCGTTCATCGTCGAGCCGATCCAGGGCAAGGGCGTGAACGTGCCGGACGACAATTATCTGCCGGAGGTTGCGCGGCTCTGCCGCAAATACGGCACGCTGTTCGTGGCCGACGAGATCCAGTGCGGCATGGGGCGCACCGGACGCTTTGCCGCGATCGAGCACTGGAACGTCGAAGCGGATATGATTCTGCTGGCCAAGGCGCTGTCCGGCGGCCAAGTGCCAGTCGGTGCCGTGGCGCTCAAGCGGTGGATCTTCGACCGCGTGTTCGACCGCATGGACCGCGCCGTCGTGCACGGATCGACCTACTCCAAGACCGACCTCGCCATGGCCGCCGGCCTGGCGACTCTGACCGTCCTGGAGGAGGAGCGCCTGATCGACCGGGCCCGCACGCGGGGCGCCGAACTCATGGCGGATTTCGCGGCACTGAAAGAGCGGCACGAGATGCTCGTCGCGGTCCGCGGCAAGGGACTGATGATCGGTCTCGAGTTCGGCACGCCGGACAGCCTCAAGCTCAAAATGGCCTGGGGGATGCTCGACCGGATGGAAAAAGGGCTCGCCTGCCAGACAGTCATCATCCCGCTGTTCACAAAACACCGGATCATCACGCAGGTGGCCGGTCACCGCATGCCGGTGATCAAGCTGCTGCCGCCCTACGTGATCTCGGAAGAGGATCGGGTGTGGACCCGCGAGGCTTTCGATGCCGTGCTGACGGATTGCCGCAGCGTCACCGGATCTGTGCTGCCGATGCTGCGCGACCTCGCGGCCGGCGCCATGCGGGACCGCGCGAAAGCGGGTTGACCCCGAGGGCCGGGTGACCGCCCGGGTCACTTCACCCGCTTAGCGGCCTCCTCGACCAGGCTCATGTCGACATAGCGTTGCACGTCGAGCCGGTTGTTGAGGAACCCGAGCTCGTGCTGAACGTCGAGGTTCTTCTGCAGGGCCGCGACATCGACCTTCGCCTGCGGATCGCGATAGTAGTCCTGTCCGGTGAAGACATAGCTCGCAAACCGCTCGGGCGGGATCTTGGTGAACTCCGCGACGACCTTGACCGCCGCGTCGTGGTTGGCCGGGTCGTTGTACCAGCGCAGCGCCCGCAGATAGTCCTCGAGGAAATCGACGACCGCGGCGCGGTTCTTGCGCAGAAAGCCATCGGACGCGGTGAGCATGGAAATCTCGGTCGGCCCCATGGCGTCGCGCGACGTGAACAGCGTGCGCGCGGTCTGCCGCAGCCGCGGATCGAGATGGAACGGCAGGACCGAGATGATCAGGGCCGCCTTGCGCTCCTCAAGCACCGCATTCATGTTGGGCAGCGCCACCTCGACGACCGTGACGTCCTTTTTCTCATCGAGCTTGCTGCGGCGGAGCATGAGCTTGGCCGCCATGTCGCCGATGCTGCCGACGGCGTTGGTGGCAAACACCTTGCCTTTCAGATCGGCGACCGAATCTATGCCGCTGTCGTTGCGCGCCATGAACTGCGTCGTGAAGTGCTCTCCGACGCCGTCGCGGTCCTCGTCGGCGAAGATGCGCAGGTCGTCCATTTTCGCGTTTTCGATCGCGAGCGCGAACGACGAATAGCCGAACGGGGCGACGTCCAGCTCCCCGGCCGCGAGTGCGGAGGTGAGCAGGCTGCTGCCTTGATAGCGCTGCGGCTCGAGCACGTAAGAGGTGCCGTTATGCCGGCCGATTCCCGGCTGTGGGAACATGATCGGCGTGATCTCCGCC
>DASWFO010000200.1:0-2487 GCA_036394195.1 Alphaproteobacteria bacterium
GCTTCAGCCGGTCGAGCGCCTTGTTGCGCGCGGCGACCGCGAGCCACGCGGCCGGCCGGTCGGGAACCCCGTCGGACGGCCAGCGCGCCAGCGCCACGCCGAAGGCGTCCTGGATCGCATCCTCGACCAGTTCCAGGCGCGCCGCGCCCAGGAGGCGGACGAGCCACGCCGAGAGCTTTCCGGCCTCGCGCCGGAACAGCGTTTCGACAAGCTCGTCCGCCGCGTCCACCATCATCACACCGCGTCGACCTGACGCACTTCGATGTTGCCGCCGTATTTGAAATGCGGGTTGCTTTCGGCGATGCGGCACGCCTCGTCGTAATCCTTGGCGCTGATGATGTAATAGCCGCCGACGAGCTCCTTGCTCTCGGCATAGGGGCCGTCGGTGACGCTGATGCGGCCGCTCTTGGCGCGCATCACGCGACCGGCATCGTTGGTCAGCTTGTCGCCGGCCTTGAAGCGGCCTTCCTTGCGCATGCGGTCGGCCCAGCCGGAATAATCCTTGATCATGGCCATGATCTGCTCCGGCGCGAGCGCCGGCGGCGGGCCGGCTTGCCGGTGGAGAAAGAGGATGAAATCGGGCATGGCTTGCTCCTTCGTCGCTCGGCCGGGCAAAAGCGCCCCGCCTATCCTAATGACGATCGAGCTGCCCGGGGATCGACATTTCCGCCGGCTATTCGCGTGCCCCGGCCGTCCACCACCCTTCGCTGCCGCCACAGCCGACGCGCCTCGTTCGTCGCATCACGGGCTCAGCCGCGTCAGCCGGTGGCGAACATCCGTCACGGAACGGTCACCGCCACGTCATGGACGCGCTCTACGGTTGCATCCTGCAACCATAAACCTTTCGTGGAGGACAAGCCCATTATGCGCGGACTCAAGCGCTCGATCACCACCACCATCATCGCGGCGAGCGTCGCCGCGCTGTCGGTCCCCTCGGGCCAGGCCGCCGCGGCGGAGGGCAAGGCGGGGCGCGATCTCGACCGGATCGCGCATGTCCTGCTGCTCAGCGTCGACGGCCTGCACGCCGTCGATCTCGCCGTGTGCACCGCGGCCGGCACATGCCCCAATTTGGCGCGGCTCGCCGAGCACGGCGTCACCTACACCAACGCCTCGACGACCAAGCCCTCCGATTCCTTCCCGGGCCTGCTGTCCTATGTCAGCGGCGCGACGTCGAAGACCACCGGCGTCTTCTACGACGACAGCTACGACCGCACCCTGTTCGCGCCCGGCAGCAACTGCAAGGACGGGCCCGGCACCGAGACGCTCTATGCCGAGAATCTCGGCCTCAACCCGCATTCGATCGACAGCGGCAACAGCGCCAGCCTGACCGGGCTCAACAGCGCCGTGGCGATCGATCCCAACAATCTGCCGGGCAAACTGGTCAACGGAAGCTGCCGGCCGCTCTGGCCGCATTACTTCATCCGCAGCAACACCGTGTTCGGCGTGATCCACGCCCGCCATCTGCGCACCGCCTGGTCTGACAAGCACGCCGCCTACGACATCATCAACGGCAACGACCCCGAGACCCAGCCGGCCAACGGCCCCGGGACCAATGTCGACGACTTCTTCGCGCCCGAGATCAATTCCGATCTGAGCCAGGCCAATATCGACCTGATCAAGACTCTCGGACTGCGCTCGACCGCGCCGACGCCGCCCGTCGTCGCCGGCAAGGATTTCACCGGCACGATCCCGGCGGTGGAGTGGTATGATGGGATCAAGGTCCAGGCCACCCTCAACGAGATCGACGGCTTCGACCACACCGGCACGCGCCGGCTCGGAACGCCCGCGATCTTCGGCATGAACTTCCAGGCCGTGAGCGTCGGCCAGAAGCTCGCCTGTTGCGGCTATGTCGACACCTCGGGCACGCCGAGCGCCGGGCTCGCCAACGCCATCGCCTTCGTCGACCGCTCGATCGGCCAGATGGCCGAGGGCTTGCGCGCGCACGGCCTCCTGGAGTCGACGTTGATCATCGTCGGCGCCAAGCACGGGCAGTCGCCGATCGACCGGTCGAAGCGCAAAGCCTTCGACGATGGCGCGGTGATCGCCGGCCCGATCGGCGCCAATTTCGCGTTCGACATCGGCGATGACGGCGTGCTGATCTGGCTCAAGGACAATACGGGCGGGAAGACGGCGGCTGCCGTCGCGGCGCTCAACGCCTTCCCCGGCGACACCGGCATCGGCGAATGGCTCTCGGGGCCGCTGCTCACCTTGTCCTTCCAGGATCCCGCGCAGGATTCGCGCACGCCCGACATCATCGGCATCGCCAAGATCGGCACGATCTATACCGGCGGATCGAAGATCGCCGAGCATGGCGGCTTCAACGAGGACGACACCCACGTCGCCCTTATCGTGTCGCATCCCGATCTGCGCCAGGCGTCGATCAACGCCGCGGTGGCCTCGACGCAGGTCGCGCCGACCATCCTCAAGGTGCTCGGCCTCGACCCCAACGAGCTCGACGGCGTGCGGCAGGAAGGGACGCCGCTGCTG
>DASWFO010000201.1:0-10268 GCA_036394195.1 Alphaproteobacteria bacterium
GCTTCGCCCGCCGAGGACGCCTGGCCGGTCACCCGGCCGAGATCGCCGGTGCGCTCGCGAATGGTTTCGGCCAACGCCTCGAGGCGCTGCGAGGCGCGATCGGCCACGCCGTCGACCTCTTGGGTGCGCTGCGCGATGGTGGCGCCGAGCTCGGCGGCGCGCGACAGGCCGCGGTTCGACGACTGAGCGATCTCGTCGGCCTGCAACTTGATGCCTTCGGCCGCCGATCTGGCCCGCACCGCCGCCTCGCCCGATTCGGACATCATCTCGTCGGTGCGCTGGCGGAACAGGGTATGCGCCGCTTCGGCGCGGTCGGTGGCCTCGTCCAGCGACGAGGTGAGCCGGCGCGCCTCGCGATCGAGCAGGGTGTTCGCCTCGTCGAGCCGCGCCGCGGCGGCATCGATGTCGCCGGTGCGGCCGCGGAGGCTCTCGCCGAGCGTGTCGATGCGCTCCGACGCCTCGGCCGCCGCCTCGCTGACCGCCTGGGTCTCGCGCTTCAGCGCCGTCTCGGCCGCCTCGGCGCGGGCGCTCAGGTCGCTCGCCGCCGCTGTGAGGGACTGCGTCTCGACCCGGAGCTGAGCCGCCGCCTCCACGGCCTGGGTGCGCGCCGCGCCCGCGGCGGCCCCGAGGCCGTCGGCATCGCGGCGGAACGCCTCACCGACCTCGCGCGCTTTGGCAGTCGCGTCCTCGGTGGTGGCTGCGAGATGCCGCGTCGTCTCGTCGAACGCGCTGCGCAGGTCGGCCACCTTGTTGAGGCCGTCGGTCGCCGCCGCCTGCATGTCCTGCGTGTTGCGTCGGAACGCCTCGCCGGCGGCGCGCACCCGCGCCGTGCTCTGGTCGGCCAGCGCGCTGAGGTCGGTGCTGACGCGGCGGACCCCCTCGGTGGTGGCTTCGGCCCGCGCGGCGACGCGCTCCAAGGCCGAGCCAAGATTCTGCGTTTCGGAGCCGAGCAGCGACGTCAGCTCGCTGGCGCGCACGCCGGCGGTGCCCAGCTCCTCGGTACGCGCCCGCAAGGTCTCGCCGAGGCCCTGCACGCGCTCCTGCGCCTGTCCGGCGGTGAGTGCCAGCTCGCCGACTTGCCGGCGCAAGGTGATTTCCGCGGCTTCGCTCTTCGCGACCAGCTCGGCCGCGAACTGCGCCAGTGTCTGGGCACACTTCTCCATCCGCTCGCTGGCTCCGCTGGCCCGCTCGCCGGCGCCCTCCGCGGCCCGCGATAGCACGCCCGCGTATTGGCTGAACTCGGCGGCGAGTTCCTTGGCCCGCACCATCGCCTGGTCGGTGGCCTGGATCAGATCGGCGGTCTGCTGGCCCAGCGCCGCGCGCATTTCGTTTGCGCGCGCGGTGGCACGCTCGGTGGTGGTCGCAAGGTCCTCGGTCTGCTCGCGCAATGCGCCGCGGATGGCATCGGCGCTGGCCGCCGTGCGCTCGGTGATCGCGGCCAGGTCCTCGATCTGCTGGCGGAGAGAGGCGTTGATCGCGCGCGACTGCGAGACCGCCCGCTCCGAGGCGCCCGACAGCGCCTCGGCCTGCTGTCCGACCGCGGTCTCGACGGTCTGAACGCGGCTGGCGAGCAGCGCCGAAATCCGCTCTAGCCCGTCGGCATGGCGGCGCAGGCTCGCCATCACCTGCATCGCCCGCATCGCCGATTGATCGGAGACGGTGGCGAGCTCGCTGGTCTGGAGATGCAGCGCCTGCCGGCTCTCGGTGAGGCGGCCCGCCGCGGCGTCCGAGGCCTCGGTCAGCATCCGCGCCTGCTCGCGCAGCGAATCGGCGATCGACTGGACCTTCTCCTCGGTCTCGTCGGCCGGATAGGACAGCGCCTGCAGCTCGCGGTGCAGCGCCCGCGCCGTGGTTTTGAGCTCGCTGCCGCGCTCGATGAACGCGATCACCAGCCAGAGCACCAGGAGCGGCGTTGCGACGCCGCTCAGCGCCGCACCCAGCTCGTGCGGCAGCATGCTGCCGAGGTTGAGCCAGCCGATCTGGGTCTGCACGTACCACGCCGACAGCGCCAGCCAGACCACCGACACCGCCGCACCGGCGATGAAGATGGCGCTGCGCGCGCGGCGTCGCGCCTCGCTGACGGCGGGTGCCGCACCCAGCTCTGCCGGCGACGCCGATTCGGGCCCGGTCTCGACCAAGCGAAGCGACGCCAATTGGCGCGGGCCAGTGGTCTTGTCCATCTTAAGCTCTCCCCTGTGCGGCCACGGCGCGGTCTAAGCCGCTTTTCGCCGTCGCCTGATCAATCCCAGAATCTCCGATGCGGCGTGCGGAATGTTGGTTCCCGGCCCGTAGATCGCGGCCACGCCCTGACCCAGCAGCTCTTCATAGTCCTGCGGCGGGATCCCCCCGCCGCATACCACCAGGATATCGTCGCCGCCGGACCGGCGCAGCGCGCCCAGCAATTGCGGCACCAAGGTCTTGTGACCGGCGGCCTGCGAAGACACGCCGATCACGTGCACGTCGTTCTCGATCGCCTGGCGCGCTGCTTCCTCGGGCGTCTGGAACAGCGGCCCGACATCGACGTCGAACCCGATATCGGCAAACGCCGTCGCGATGACCTTGGCGCCGCGGTCGTGACCGTCCTGGCCGAGCTTGACCACCAGCATCCGTGGCCGGCGCCCCTCTTCCTGGGCGAACGCAGCGACCTCCCGGCGAATGCGCGCGAAGCCTTCGTCGCCTTCGTAGGCGGAGCCGTAGACGCCCGACACGCTGCGGATGACCGCGCGGTGGCGGGTGAACACTTTCTCCAGCGCATCCGAAATCTCGCCGACCGTGGCGCGGGCGCGCGTCGCGGCGATCGACAGCTGAAGCAGATTGGCGTTGGGATCGCCGGCCCCGCGGGTCAGCGCGTCGAGAGCCGTCCGGCAGGCTTTCTCGTCGCGCTTGGCGCGCACGGCCTTCAGCCGCGCGACCTGCTGCTCGCGCACGGCGGTGGTGTCGATGTCGAGGATCTGCACCTTCTCCACGGTGTCGGGCTTGTACTTGTTGACGCCGACGATGGTCTCCTCGCCGCGGTCGATCCGCGCCTGGCGGCGGGCGGCCGATTCCTCGATGCGCAGCTTGGGCATGCCGGATTCGATGGCCTTGGTCATGCCGCCCATCGCCTCGACCTCTTCGATCAGAGCCCAAGCGTGCTCTGCGACCGCGGCGGTCAGGGATTCGACGTAGTAGCTGCCGCCGAGTGGATCGACGACCTTGAGGATGCCGCTCTCCTCGGCGATGATCAGCTGCGTGTTGCGCGCGATGCGGGCGGAGAACGGCGTCGGCAGCGCCATCGCCTCATCGAACGAGTTGGTGTGCAGCGACTGCGTGCCGCCGAGCACCGCCGCCATCGCCTCGATGGTGGTGCGGATGATGTTGTTGTAGGGATCCTGCTCGGTCAGCGACACCCCGGAGGTCTGGCAATGGGTGCGCAGCGCCAGGCTCTGCGGGTTCTTGGGGTCGAAGCGCTGGATGATCCGCGCCCACAGGAGCCGCGCCGCGCGCAGCTTCGCGATCTCCATGAAGAAGTTCATGCCGATGTTGAAGAAGAACGACAGCCGGGGCGCGAAGTCGTCGATCGACAGTTGCTTGCCGAGCGCGACGCGCACGTAGTCGAGACCATCGGCGAGGGTGAAGGCGAGCTCCTGCACGATCGTCGCCCCGGCTTCCTGCAAGTGATAGCCGGAGATCGAGATCGAATTGAACTTCGGCATGTGCTTCGCCGTGTAGGCGATGATGTCGGCGACGATCCGCATGCTCGCCGCGGGCGGATAGATGTAGGTGTTGCGGACCATGAACTCCTTGAGAATGTCGTTCTGAATGGTTCCCGCGAGCTGCGCCTGCTTCACCCCCTGCTCTTCCGCCGCGACGATGTAGCCGGCCAGCACCGGCAGCACGGCGCCGTTCATGGTCATCGACACGGTCATCTGGTCGAGCGGGATGCCGTCGAACAGGATCTTCATGTCCTCGACCGAGTCGATCGCCACTCCCGCCTTGCCGACGTCACCAACGACCCGCGGATGATCGGAATCATAGCCGCGGTGGGTCGCCAGATCGAACGCCACCGACAGGCCCATCTGGCCGTTCTTCAGGCACTGCTTGTAGAAGGCATTGGAGGCCTCGGCGGTCGAGAACCCGGCATATTGCCGGACCGTCCACGGCCGGTTGGCGTACATGGTGGCGCGCGGCCCGCGCAGATAGGGCGGAAAGCCGGGCAGGTTGTCGACCGCCTCCAGCCGTTCGAGATCGGCCGCGGTGTAGAGCGGCTTCACGTCGATTCCCTCGGGCGTGTGCCAGACCAGCGATTCGAGCGAATCGCGCTTGATCTCATGGCGAGCGAGACGCTCCCAATCGGCGAGGGTGGGTTTTGAGGGGCCCGACATCCTTGAAGCTCTTACCTCCGGGTAATTTACGACCGCGCCCACGGATTTGCGCGAGTCAAATCGGCTCTGACCGAGGCCCGCGACGCGACTCTATCGGCGGGCCCAGGCGGCGCAATGCCATTTATCGGCGCCAATACGCGACACCCTGGAGGCCAATCCCGACTTCGGCACGTATGCGCCGGCGCAATGGCTCACCTTCGCCGGCGATCCAAAAGTGTAAATTTCTTTTCATAATACAGGAGTCTGGCCCAGTTCCCTACTGAGATATGCAAATACCGCAATGCTGCGCCGCAACAATCCGATCCATCACGACTCGCGTTCCGGTGTATTCATTAACCGACGCCGGGGGCCAACAAGGGCCGGCGCACGACAACAGGGACTCGCTTTATGAAACCGTCAGCCGAAACGCTGTTCGTTGCCAATCTGCCTTTCAGCATGACCGACGCGCAGCTCGCCGATATGTTCGATCCGTTCGGGATCGTGATCAGCTTCCGCATTGCGCGCGAGCGCGAGACGGGCGATTCGAAGGGCTTCGGCTTCGTCGAGCTCGCCACCGAAAAGGCGCGCAAGAAGGCGATCGCGGCGGTGAGCGGCAAGGTCCTTGACGGCCGCACCATCGAAGTGCGGCAGGCCAAGGTCCCGGAGAAGCCGGCGAAGGCGAAGAAGCCCAATCGCCTGACTACGTCGCCCGTCGTCGCGGCCCGCGCCGTCGCCAACCGCAAGGTGCTGGTCGAATATCGCAAGCTGTCGGAACGCCGTTTCCGGACTGCTTCTTAATCTAAAGCCCCTCAGGCGCCAGGCGGACCGCATCCGCGGTCCCCTTTTCTGAATGGGATTGGGGCTTCGCGCCCATTGGGGCGCGCGGCTACACTTGCAGCCATGATCTATGGTCCGACGAAGCGTCGGACTATTCATTATTGCGTCGCTGAGACGCCGGGCGCGAGGCCGGGTATGCGCAGGAACGCGACTGAGGCGGTGAAGCCTTTGACGCGGGCGGTTTCGGACTTGGCGCTGAGGCTGGGGAGCCGCTCCTGCACCGCTGGATCGGCGGCGAGATCCGCCGAAAGCACGATGTCGCCGCCCGCGCTTTCGTTCTGCAGGCGCGCGGCGAGATTCACCGTCGAGCCGAAATAGTCGAGCCGGCCGTTCAGGGTGACGGCAATGCAGGCGCCGGTGTGCAGGCCGAGCTTGATGATGATTTCTTCGCGGCCGCCGCCATGCTCGCGATTGAACGCGGCGACGCTCCGTTGGACGTCCAGCGCCGCTTCGAGCGCCTGCAGCGGATCGCTGAACGCCGCCATCACCGCGTCGCCGATCGTCTTCACGATGGCACCGTCATGCTGGCGGACCGCGGCGGCGAGAAACGCGAAATGTTCGCGCACGAGACGATAGGCCGCGGCATCGCCGATCCGCGCATACATCGCGGTCGAGCCCTTCAAGTCCGTGAACATCAGCGTGACCTGCCCGATGCCGGCCTCATCGCCCGGGCGCAGGACTTCGGTCGCGAACAGGTCGCGGAAGATCTGCATCGACGTCGCGCGGTGGGCGGTGAGCGCATCGCGCACCCAGTCGCGCGATTCGATTACGAAGGTGATCTCGCGGCGGCTCTGATTGGCCAGGCGGATCACGCCGGGCGGAGCCGGCGCGCCAAGGACGATACCCGCCCGCTCGGCGATCGCCTCAGGAAAGCCGCCGCCGTCCCAGGTGAAGACCGTGTCGGCGCCGGGATGCAGCGGCCGCACCCGGTAATCGCCGGGCGGCAGCGCCAGCTGGAGCTCGCGCGTCTCGCCGGGCTCCAGCGTCTGCTGCAGCACGACATGCGGCGTCGTCATCGGCCCGAACAGGCAGAACTCGCCCTCGCTCAGCGGACGAATGGCCGGGGCCGGGCGGAAGGTCAGTGCCACGTTGCGGGTGAAGTCGCGGTCGTAGTCGATGTTGCAGCTCGGGCAGTGGGCGCCGCGCGGCAGCTGGTCGAGCGACGACGCTCCCACCGGACCGCCGCGGCAGTTCGGACAGAGGATATCCCAGCGGAGCGTGAGCGCGCCGACGCGCACCCCGCGCAGGCAGAGCTCGATCACGTCGCGCTCGCCGGTGTTCCACAGGCGCGCCAGCCGGAGCGGCCGAATGCGCGCCAGCTCGGTCTCCGAGCCTTCCGCGATCAAGCGGCTGAAGCGCCGCACCAGGTCGGGGGCGATGCCCTGGCGCTCGAGATCGGCGCCGGCGACGGCAAGCCGGTTCGCCGCCTCGGGCGGAAGACGGACGAAGACCGAGAACGGCTCCTCGCGGGCACCGGCCGCGTACGCGTTGGCCTCCTTGGCCAAGCGGGCGAACGTCTTGCCGGCTGCACGGAAGAAGCCGCCCAGCAAGATCGCATGGCCGAGAAGATTTACCGGCTCGACCTCCAGCACATAATCGCCACGGCTGCCGGTTCCTTCGCGGTGGAGCTCCAGGGTCGCGACGAGGCTCTTGAACGGACCCGACGGAAAGCGCCGCGCGTGCCGGAAGCTGTGGTTGGTCACCCACTCGGTCGGCAGGTCGCGCCAGCTAAGCTTCACCGGCCCGAGCTTCGCGTGCCCGGTGTAGATCACGCTCCCGTCGGGCTGCACCGCGGTCTCGACGCGATATCTCGGCAACTCGGCCGCTTCATTGAAGCGCGCGGTGTCGGCCAGCGCCGGCCACACCTTCTCGGGCGGCGCATCGAAACGCCAGGTCCATTTCATCAGCCGTGGGAGGGCCATGATCTACGATCCAACGCTTGCACGCACCGGTCCCCGATGCAATGTTCGGTCCCCAACCGCAAACGTTACGCGCAGACCGTTATTTTCATGGCCAAGAAGCATAACCCGCTGACCCTCAATCCGCTCCAGCTGCGCACCCTGACCCTGCTGCAGGCGCTGGCAGCCCTGCCCGAACACTCAGCACCCGGCGCCGAGCCGGGCTCGGTGCGCATCGAGGGCCTTCCCCAGCCGCATGGCGATCATTTTCATCTCGGGCCGTGGGCGGTGCTGGCCCGCGACGCGACGGGGCTTGCCAACGAAGCGGCGTGGATGGCGCTCGAGCGCAAGGGCCTGATCAAGTCCACGTTCCCGATCGCCTGCGAGATCACCAAGGCCGGCCTCGACTACGAGACCGGCCTCAAGGACCAGATCCTGCACGGCGCGGATCATTAACGCTGGGCTCTCCGCGCGCGCATCTCCATTTCCTGCGTCCAGCTGCCGCCCTTGTCCCAGGACGCCTCGCCGATCCAGCGGAACGACTGTCCGGTGATGTCGACGAAACGCCAGCGCCGCATCAGCCCGCAGGCGTCTTCGCTGACCTGGACGATATCGGGACCGGCGGCGCGGCCGATCTGGCGGATCGCAAACGCCTTGGACGGGTCGAAATAGGTGATGTGCCAGGCGTCGATCGTCGGGTCGTAATAGCGGAACGTCGAGCCCCAGCAATGCCACGGCTCGGGCGGCTTGCCGGCCCGCACATGCCGCGCCGGATAGATCCACACGTCCTGGACCGCCTTGCCGTCCAGGACCCAATCGAAGTGCCACTCCGCCTCGGCCTGGCGATGCGGCCCGTTCAACGGATGATGGTCGATATCGAGCGTCCACGAGCCGACGAACTGGCCGTAGAGCTGAAGCTTGGCCGCGAGCGCCGGGTCGGGCTCCGCCGCATGAAGCGCTTCAAGCATCGGATGATCTATCCCGGTCATGGCTGGTCTCATGCTTTAGCTGCGTCGCAATACGCCTCGATCCGGTAGCCGTCCGGATCGATGACGAAGCCGGCGTAGTAGCCGGCCCCGTAGTCCGGCCGCAGGCCGGGCTTGCCGTTGTCGCGCCCGCCGGCCCGCACCGCGGCCGAGTGGAACGCGTCGACGCTGTGGCGCGTCGGTGCCGTGAAGCAGACGTGCAGGCCTGAATTTTCATCGGCTGCCACCGGCCGCTCAGTGGCCAGGGTCCAGAACGTGGCGGCGTCACGGCCGTACCCGAGCGAGCCGGCGCTCTCGCTCAAACAGTCATAGCCGAGCGGCTGCAAGACCGAATCGTAGAAACGCTTGGTGCGGGCGAGGTCGCGAACGCCGATCGAAACGTGATTGATCATGGGTGGCTCCCTTTGCGTGGGCATTGAACGGACAGCCGATACTAACCATCTCCATGGTTAGTAGGTTGCCCTGAGGCGCCCCTGGTTGTCAACCCCCTTGATGGTTAGAATGCGGCTCCCATCGGACCTGTTAGGCTGCGCGTCCCGCTCATGCTGATTTCCGAAATTCGCGACGACCTGTGCCTTGCCTATGCGAACACGCTGTCGTGGCGCGGCAGTGCTGCGGCGACCGAGAAGCTGCATGCGCTGCCGGACCTGCTGGGCTGGCTCGAGACCGACGCGCATGTCGCGAGCCCGGCGCTGCAGGACGTGAAGGGCTGGTCCCGCGAACACCCGAAGAAGGCCGACGCGATGTTCGGCGACGCCATCCAGCTCCGCGAGGCGATGTTCCGCATCTTCGAAGCCCTGGCGACCGGTGCCGCGGTCCGCGACCCGGATTTCGCGACACTCAAGGCGGCGCTGACCGAGGCGCCGGCGCGCCGGCAGCTGGTGCGCGCCGATGGGCGTTACGCCTGGCGGCTCGAGACGCTCAGGCCTTCCGCCCCCAACCTGCTGACGCCGGTGCTGTGGTCGGCCGGCGACCTGATGCTGAACGCCGCGCGCCGGCGGATCCGCCAATGCGCCAATGAGAAATGCCTGTGGCTGTTTCTCGACGAAAGCAAGTCGGGGACACGGCGCTGGTGCGACATGACGTCCTGCGGCAACCGCGCCAAGGCGCAGCGGCACTATTCCAAGATCAAACAGGGCTAGGCCCCCGCGGTCGCACCGCCGCCGGCCTATAGCGGGCAGATATAGCCGGGGCCGCTCGGGGATTTGAAGCAGCCGACCGATTCCGGGATCACGTGCTTGGGCAGCCACAGGACGACCGCGGGAAAATAGATCGTGAACGCGATGGTGGCGAAGAAGACGACGTAGATCGGCAACGCCGCGCGCAGGGCGTGCGAGAACCGCACGCCGACGAATTTCGACGCCATCAGGAGGACAAGACCGTAGGGCGGCGTGATCAGGCCGAACGCGAGGGTCGCGATCAGCACCACACCCATGTGGACGCTGTTGATATCGCCGGCCTGGGTCAGCGCCATCACCAGCGGCATGAAGATGATGATCGTCGGCACCGGCTCGATGAAATCGCCGATGATGGTGAACAGCAGCACCAGCAGCAGCATGATGAGATGCGGATCGTTCCCGGCGATGTCGGTGATCCAGCCGGCGATCACGATCGCCCCGCGCAGATAGGCGAGCAGCCAGCCGAACGCGTTGGCGGCGCCGATGGTGATGAGCGGCAGCGAGAAGATCAGGCCCGCGATACAGAAATCGTAGGGCAGCATCCGCAGGTGCTTGCGGTTCAGCGCCGGGATGATCACGCCCAGGATCCAGGCGGCGGCAACCACGCCGGCCTCGGTCGGGGTGAACCAGCCGGTCAGGATTCCCCCGAGCAGGATGATCGGAATCATCAAGGGCAGCGAGGCGTCCTTGGCCGCGAGCGCCACCTCGCGGAACGGTGCGCGCCGACGCCGGACACCAGGCGGCCCGAAGAAATAGCAGTAGACCATCAACCCGAATCCGATCATCAGGCCCGGCACCACGCCCGCCATGAACAATCCGGCGATGGAGACGTTGCCGACGGCGCCATAGACAACGGCGGTGATGCTGGGCGGGACGAGGGCGGCGATGGTCGACGCGGCGGCGATGATGGCGGCGATGAACGGCGGGTTGTAGCCCTCCCGCTTCATCGGGCCGCTGAGGGCCCGGCTGATGACGGCGACGTCAGCGGTCGTCGACCCGGACATCTCGGAGAAGAACATGCTGAAG
>DASWFO010000202.1:0-17465 GCA_036394195.1 Alphaproteobacteria bacterium
GATCCCGAGAACGATCGCGCCCTGCAGCGTCCCGATCAGCACGTAGGGCGCCAGCTTGCCGACGAGCGCGTCGAGCGCCTCGACCGGCGTCGCCAAGAGCGCCTCCCATGTGCCGCGCTCCCGTTCGCGGGCGAGCGTCAACGCGCCCAACATCAGCGTGCTGATCATGACGATGACCCCGACCAGCCCGGGAACGATCGTCCAGGAGGTGCGGCGGTCAGGGTTGAACAGCCAGTCGACTTGGACGGAAGCGCCGGCGCCGAGCGACAATGTCGTTGCGGCGTGGCGCCAGTATGCGGTCTCGAGCGCGCTGAGAGCCGGACGCACGGCACCGGGGTCGCTCGCGTCCACGACCACGCGCGGCGCCGACACGGGCGGGGCTCCGAGCTCGATCCCCACCAGGGCACTCCCGTTGACGACCATCCGCTCGGCTTCGCTAGACGGCAACCGATCGCCGACGATCCTGAAATAGCCGGTCTCGCCCACGATGCGAGCGGCACGCTCGGCCGAAGACGCATCGCCTCCGGCAATCGCGATGGGAACGCTTCTCGGATCGAGATTGACGGCGTACCCGAAGAGCAGGATCTGCACCGCCGGCACCAAGGCAATGAGGGATACGGCCACTCGGTCCCGGACGAGCCGAATGGTCTCGACACGCGCGACCGCCATCATTCGCGCGAGGCGCCGTCCAGCCGTCCGCCTTGGCACAGAGAGGATCATGCTCGACGCTCGCGCGTCGGGGGCGACCACGGGAGAACCGCATCCTCGACCCGGGCCGCGGCCACGATCTGGCCGTCCCCGAAGATAGCGGCGCGAGAGCATCGCTCCGCCTCGGCGAGGTCATGGGTGCTCACGATCACACCGGCGCCCGCCGCAGCCAACCCTTCGACGCGATGCCACACCTCCTGCCGCGCCGCAGAATCGAGACCAGCCGTGGGTTCGTCGAGGAGCACGAGCTGCGGCGAATGAACCAATGACGCGGCGAGCTGAAGGCGCCGCGCCCAGCCGCCGGAGAGCGAGCCCGCCGGGCTGCGGGCCCATGGTGAGAGCCCGAATTTCCCGATCGCGGCCTCGGCTGCCCGGCGCGCATCGCTCAGCCCGTAGATGTCGGCGCGGAAGCGGAGGTTCTCGAATACCGAGAGCTCGGCATAAAGCGACAGGCGCTGCGACATGTAGCCGACCCGCTCGCGGATCTTTGCGCTCTCGCGGACGAGGTCGAAGCCGAGCACCCGCCCTCGCCCCCCGTCCGGCTTGAGAATGCCGGCAAGCATACGAAGAGTGGTGGTCTTCCCGCCGCCGTTCGCCCCGATAAATCCACAGATCTCGCCCGCGCGCAGGGTGAGCGTTACTCCTGCGACCGCGGTCCTCCGACCGTAGCGTTTCGAAATATCTTCAACGGCCACCATCGGCTCCCGGTCGCCAGGGGACACGGCGGCAATCGCCCCGTGGTCGCAGGTCGGCTCAGCCATGGTGGTAACGAAATCCACCGAACATGAAATCGGTGGCCTCGGCGCCGAGGGCAATCACGGTCTGGCCCGGTTTGAGGGTCGACCTCAATTGGTCAAGGGCAAGCCAGATCGCCGCCGACCCCGTATTTCCGAGCCGATCGGCTGTGACGACGATCTGCTCCGCCGAGAGACCAAGCGGCGGCGCCAGGATCGCGTCCATGCGGCCATTTGCCTGGTGCGGCAGGATATAGTCGGATGACCCGCCAGCCGCACGCGTCGCCGCCGCGGCGCAGCACAGAAGCAAATCGAGGCCCGTGCGGCGGATCGCGACGAAATCGTGCCGGAACTCGGGGAAACCGGCATTGCAATTCGGCGTGTCCGATCCGCCGTCTGTGACCGTAAGGCCGGGCGTGCGCCCGCGCCCAGCCTGGCCGTAGTAGACGTTCGAGAGGCGCGCGCCCGCGCCGTCGCAGTCGCGTGCGAGTATTATCGCAGCCGCGCCGTCGCCCATCTGCACGAGATTGACGAGCTGTCCCGTGTCCTCCGCCGCCCGGTGCGGATCGAAGAAGACGGAACCGGTTTCGGAGCCGACGATCGCGACCGGACCGGCGCCGGCGCGCAGCAGCCCCTGCGCAAACACCAGAGCGTTCGCAAAGCCGGTGCAAGCCTGACGAAATTCCGCGAAGGGGCCTCCGTAGTCGAGCAGCTCCGCGACCTCGCCGATGTTCGGCGGCATGAGACGCGCCGGCGTCGCCGTATGGCCGATCAGGTACGAGAGATCCCGCGACGCGAGCCCCGCCTCGGCGAGTGCGTTCCGCAGGGCGGCGGCGGCGAGCTCGGGATTGCGGTGACCCATCCGGGGGGCCTCCAGGCGCATCGCCATATCGCGGCACAGGTGGCGTGTGTGAATCCCGAGCTTATGCGCGATCACCATGCCACGGCGGTACAGCGACAGGCCGAAGCGCCGGTCCACCGTCATCAGCAGGTCCTGCGTCGCGATCGGCTCGCCCGGAAGTGCCGCACCGGTGCCAAGGACCGAAAGCGGCGTGCCGTCAGACCAGAACGGCGGCGAGAACGGCTTGGTCACCGAAAGAGCCCGTCCGGCACGCGGCAAATGCGCTGGAACAGCCGTCCCGCATCCAGGCCGAGGCGCTCGAAAGCAGCGCCGCGCCGGGCCAGGACGCCGACGAGACCGCATCGGGTGCTTTCGGCAATCGCACCGATGACATCCCTGCCAACGAGATCGGCGGCGATCCGCCGCGAAAGCCGGACATGCGTGGCCTCGTCCCGATGTATGCGACGGAGGATATCGGCGACGTTGGCCTCGTGCGCGAGGATGCTATGCGGTTGCAGCAGTGCCGAGAGGATCAGGCACGCGGCGGAATCGAGCGACGCGATCGAGGCAAGATGCAGCCCGACGTCGACGTAAGCGATGCCGTGGTAGAAGCGGAACAAGGCGTGTCGCAGCTCGCGATCTCGCGCGGGTGCGGGCAGTGCTGCGCGCAGGCCGCGCAGCAGCCGCTCATGGATGAGCTCCTCCCCCACGATGCGCGCGAGCCCGCGGCGAGCCGCCTCCTCGAGCGGCGCCCCCTCAAAGCGCGCGAACGCGAGGGGCGCCGATTCCTCGCCGCAGGCGAAGACCTGCAGGAGCTCGGAGAGCGCCTCGGCCTGCCTGTCTTCGAGGCGGAGCGGGCCGGGCAGCTTCGCGGCAGGGCTTGCGTCGCCAAGGCGAAAGCAGACGCGTCGGTCGATTTCGAGCATGGCGGCCTGTTTGTGGAGCCAACTGAAGTCAGCCGTTGGGCTCAGAAAGCTTCGGCACAAGCGGCCAGTTCTGGTCGCCGTGGACAATGTTCCCGGACTTGTCCAGGGACCAGAGCTTTTGCGAGAAGAAGCTGTTGTTGAGATAGAGCTTATCGTTGACGATCGCCCACTCGTCGGGGTCGATATCCGCGATCGTATTCAGCGCGATCGCGAAGGCACAGTAGCCGCCGTATTGCGGCGCGAATTTCTCCGGCTCGGCGAGGAAGCGGTCGCGGTGCTCGGCCGACACGAAGCGATACTCGACGCCCTTGTAGGACGTGGAGAACTGGGCCGACCCGCGCACCGGCTTGCGGTCCGTGAAGTAGGAGACGGGATCATAGCCTTTGACCGCCAGGCCGTGTTCCGTGTTCACCGCCGCGATCGGCGATCGCGCGGACGCAGCGCCGGACATCACCAGCGCAAGCAGGCAGATGGCGAAGATCTTCCGGAAGGGCGGGAGCAAAAAAGCGACCATGGCTTCACCTTTGGATATGGCGATACAAGAACGGGCTCGGCACCGCTGAGTCGATCGCGATTTTCCAGCTCCAGGACGGGCGCATCCCGTGCGAACCGACCATCGGCGTCTTCATGTTCATGTTCGCCTTCGCCATACGCGCGGTTACGAAAGGCGCCGGCGCCGGCGATCACAATCTCGCGACGCATTTTGCTCGCGACGCATTTGCAAATGGTCGCAATTGATGGCGACGGCACGCATGCGCAGATGAGCACCGGCGAAACGGGCTATGGCCGCGAGCCAGGCGCCAAACGAGTACCCGCGGCGGGATTTAGCGGTCCGAGGGTGGCCGACGCTTCGCCCGTGATCAGCCGGGTGCTGCGCCGGTAAGTCAGATAGGCCCAGAGCCAATCCAAAACGACGGTGGCCCGGTTCCGCCCGCCGACCAGGAACAGCACATGCGCCGCGCCCCAGAACCACCAGGCGAGAGCTCCGGAGATGCGCACGGGACCCAGCTCGACCACGGCGGCCTGCCGACCGATCGTCGCAAGGCTCCCCAAATGCCAGTAGCGGAAGGGGGCCGGCGGCGGCCGCTTGTTCAAAGCCGCGCGGATCGCCCGTGCGGCATAGGACCCTGCCTGCTTTGCCGCCGGCGCCAGCCCGGGCACCGGACCGCCGCGCCACGCTTTGCACGCCGCCGTGTCTCCGACCGCGTAGACGCCGGGCAATCCAGGGACGGACAGGTCCGGGCTCACGATCAGGCGGCCGGAGGGATCGCGCGGCCGGCCGAGCCACTCGGCCACCGGCGAAGCGGCGACTCCCGCGGCCCATAAAACCGTGCGGGCGGCCAAGTGCTGCTCGCCGATCACGACGCCGTTGCCATCGACGTGACGGACGGCCGCATCCAGGCGGATATCGACACCCAGCGCGCGCAGCGAGCGCTCCGCCGCGACCGAGAGCGGCGGCGCGAAGGTCGGCAGGATCCGGGGCCCCGCCTGGACGAGGATCACCCGTGCGTCGGCTGGATCGATTGCACGATATTCGAGGTCCATCCCGTGCCTCGCCAGTTCGGCGATGGCGCCAGCCAGCTCGACGCCGGTCGGACCGCCGCCCACGACGACGAAGGTCAGCCAGGCGGTCCGCTCCGCATCCGCGACGGCGTTCTCGGCCTCCTCGAAGGCGCGCAGCAGACGGCCCCGGATCGCCGTGGCGTCCTCAATGCTCTTCAATCCGGGCGCCACGCCGGCCCACGAATCCTGGCCGAAGTAGCTGTGCCGCGCGCCGGTCGCGAGGACGAGATAGTCGAACGGCATCCGTGACCGGCCAAGCAGAACCTCGCGCGTCCCCGTGTCGATCCCGGTCACCTCGGCCAAACAGACGCGGACGTTTGCTTGTTGGCGGAACAGGCTTCGGATGGGCGTCGCTATTTCGGCCGGTGACAGCGCCGCCGTTGCCACCTGATACAACAGCGGCTGGAAGAGATGATGGTTGCGCCGATCGATCAGGGTGATGCGGCACCGCGCGTTGCGTAGGCCGCGGGCGGCCGCAACCCCGCCGAACCCGCCGCCGACCACGACGACGTGCGGCAGATCTGCCTCGGCGTCGCCGTGCTCGTCCCGTGCACCTTGTGCCCAGCGGACCACCAAAGAATCGAGCGAAAGCCGACCGGCTCCCGCGGCGGCCATGATGAGACAGAGCAGCAGGAGGTCGACCCGATCGTCCATCGACATAGTGATCCCGCTGAGCGGGATCATGCCCGCCAAAATCAGCGCGATGGGTCGTGTCGCGGCGCCGACGACGAGCGAGCCGGCGAGCGCAGCCAGCACTCCGTCCGGGAGCATCGACGCCGGGAAGACTCCGATGCCGCGCAACCAGGACGGCGGTGCCACGACGGGTGTGGCGACCACCGCCGCCATGCCAAGCCGCATCAAGAGCAGGGTCGCTGGCTCCAGCGTCCGGGTGGCCCAGCCGTAGACCCGATCGATGATCCTGGCCGGACCGAATGCGCTCCAGGTCAATCCGCGTCCCAGCAGACGGTCGAGCGAAAGCGCTCCGGGTCCGACCACCAGCAACCAGGCGAGGAGTGCTATTTCGGGCGCGGCACTCTGCGCGCTCGGCTCTGCAAGTCCCTGCGACGTCAGTTCGATGAGCATGGCCAAAGCCACCGGACGGGTCAGAAGGCCGGTCATCAGGAAAAGCGGCCCGAGAACGTGAAGCGTGTCCCCGAGTCCGCCGAGGGGTAACGCCGTGGCAAGCCCTCCCCCGCCGGCTCCGCCCTGCCAAGCGTGACTGGCCAGCATCATCGCCATGGCCTGCTGGATCAGAACGACCTGGCCCAGCCAGAGTCTGGTCCCAAGCAGCAGCCACGGCATGGACACCCCCTGAACGACCCGCGTCACGCCGGCCACGATGCGGACAACGCGCAGCACCGTACCGGCCGCAGGGCTCAAGGCCCGTCTCAGCCTGATCAGGGCCGCCTCGCGCTTTTGCGGTTGCGCCATGATGATCTCCTGCCAGGCCGAGAGGTGAAGCACCCAAGCGAGGCGCTGAATATCCTTCGCTACGACCGGTCGATCCCCAGCGCCTTCTGGACGGCGTAGTCGAGCGACAGGCGGCCGGGGCCAAATGCCATGACGCACAACGCCATCGCCGCCCAGGTGAGATGAACGGGCCAGCCGTCGGGAACGGTGAGCTCGACGATGCAGGTCATGACCAGGAGTGCCAGCCCGGCAAAACGCGTCCCCAGGCCGAGCACGAGGAAGATAGGAGCCAGGATCTCGACCGATCCCGACATGAAGGCCATGAGCGCCGGCGCTGGAAAGGAATACGGACCCCCCGGCAGGTGCAGCTTGAATTCCTCGCTGAACAGGAGCACGGCGGTGTCGTTTAACTGCAGGAAGCCCGACCACTTCAGTATTCCCGACCGCCAAAACGGCACCGCCAGCGCAATCCGCAGCACCAGCAGGACGAAGGAAGGCTGGGCAATGGCACGGATAAGTCCGATCGCCCTGTCGACGATACCGAGGAGCTGAAGCTTTCCGGTGCCGCGAACGATGCGCGGTTGCGTCGCAATGTTCATGATGGTTCTCCAGCGTGTACTGCCGCAAAGACGCCGGCTTCGATCATGCCGGCGATGTTGGTCGGTAAATCGAACTCAGCCGACGCCTCGAGCGCGGCGGCGGCAGCCTCTCCAAACGGGGTGACCGAGACGAGTTGGGTCAGAAATTCCGCCCCGCCCGGCGGAAGGACCCGCACGGCGACGTCTTGGTCCGGCCGGGTGATCAGCGCATCCTCCGGCACGACGTTCCGGATGGCCTGAACGGGTCCGTTGCCGCGGTTCATGACGAAGATCGACACGGCAGGAAACTCGGACCGGACGATCCGCGTCGCCGGATGCGGCTCGAAGACGGCACTCGCCAGGGCCTCCGGCGGGATCGCAGCGAGCTCCGGCCCTGCCAGGGGCGGCAGGTCGGCGGCATGATAGGCGTCCAACCAAGCCCGCTCGACGCGCGCGACGTCGGCCAGCCATGGCATCGGTTGGGCGTACTCGTAGGTCTCGATGAAGCGCGGAAAGTCGCGGCCGTACTCGAACAGCAATGGCGAGCGCGGCGGCGTGGCTCGGATGTGGAAGCGGGCCATCGCGCGGAAGAAGTCCACGCCCGTGATGCGCTGCGTCGCCGGAAAGACAGCCGCGAGCGCGTCGATCAGACTGACGGTGACGTTGTTCCGATACACATTGTATCGCTTGACCGCGCCCTTGCCGTTGGGCCCGGTCAAGTCGGCCGGTGTCCCGTAAGCCGGATCGAACAAGCCCGGGGACAGGACATCGGCATAGGATGGCAGGCCGTGGCCGCCCGCGCGCGCGCGTTCACCTGACAGCATGGGCGGGCTCGCGGATAATAGGAACGTGGCGGTCGAGAATCGCCTGTGCCGCCATGGCTTCGGCCTGCAGCGCGGGCCATTCGGGGATGCTGCCGTCCCGCTCGACAATCGTTGGAAGCGGCCCCTGGCGCCGGACGACGATCTCGAACAGGTTCCAGACGCGCTGCGCCACCGGCCGGTCATGGCTGTCGATAAGGAGGGGGTCTCCTTCGTCATCGGCCTGCTCTGTATGACCCGCCAAATGGATCTCGCCCACGTGCTCGAGCGGGAAAGCGTCCAGATAGTCGAGCGGGGAATAGCCGTGGTTGGTGGCCGAAACGAACACGTTGTTCACGTCGAGAAGCAGCCCGCATCCGGTGCGCCGGACGAGCGCGCGGACGAAATCCGTCTCAAGCATGGTCGACGCGCGGAACGCGACGTAGGTCGACGGGTTTTCCAGGAGGATCGGCCGGCCGATCGCGGTTTGGACCTCGTCGATATGATCGGCGACGCGGGAGAGCGTGGCCTGCGTGTAGGGAAGCGGCAGCAGGTCATTGAAATACGTGGTCCCGTGCGTCGACCACGCCAGATGCTCCGAAACCAGCGCCGGTTCGTAGCGCCGGACCAGCGAGCGAAACCGGGCGAGGTGCGCAAGGTCGAGCGCCTGCGGGCCCCCGATCGACATGCACACACCGTGCAGCGAGACGGGATAGTCGGTGCGGATGCGCTCGAGCGCACGGTGGGCCGGGCCCCCGGCGCCCATGTAATTTTCGGCATGCACTTCGAAGAAGCCGTGCCGGCGTGCTTGCGCCTGGATGGCCGGCAGATGCTGGTGCTTGAAGCTCGTGCCGGCCAAGCCGGTCACGGAAAATGCCGGAAAGCGGAAACCGTCTGTGCGGAGCGAATCTCCGATGCGTGTGATTGCGTTCATTCTCGTCTCCGCTTTCCGGCTGGGCGTTATTCGGTTAGGCGGGCCGATCGCGCGTCAGCGGTGTCGGGGAACCATGCCGGCCGCCCGGCAGCTGCAACGTCGTGCAGGTCCCGTGCTGCACGAACCTCCAGGAATTTCCCTGGAAGTCGATGGTCGAGGTGCCCTGGCAGCTGGTGCCGGCGCCCGCGGCGCAGTCGTTCTGTCCCTTCAGCGAGACGCCGAAGCATTTCTCCTTCCCGGCGGCCTGGGCGGCATCAGCTTCCGCCTTGGTGAGCGGGCCGGCGATTGCGGCCGAGCCCAGTGCTGCCGTCACGGCAGTGGCCAGAAGCGCCGCGGACAGTTTGTTTCGTACTGACATATCTCTCACTCCGGTTGGTTGTGGTCGGTCCGTGCGCCGTGTGGCGCACAGTCTGACTTTCGGGCCTCGTGGTCGTTCGGTTACAGCGCATGGATCGCGATCGGTTCCACGTTTGTAATTCTCTGCCACTATCGACGGAGCAGCCCGATGGGTGTTGGGCTTCTTGGGCGAGCTTCGCTCCATGGCGACCAGCGGGCCGCCAAGCGCAGATCAAACGCAGCCGAGAAATATCCGCCGGACCTCCGGCAGCCCCGGGTCACCAACGGGTCAGGCGCGGCAGCGTAAATCGAGCGAACAGCGTGATGGCGCCGCAGGCGAGCGAATACCAGACCGCGACATAGAGAGGATCGTCAAAAGGGCAAGCGAACACGAACACGAAGGCCCCACATGCCGCACCCGCCAAACCCGCGGCTAATGCGGTTCCGTCGAGATCGGTCGGCGCGCCGCGCTGCATCAGGACGCCAAGGCCGATGACTGGTGGCACGGAAAGAAGCACGACATTGTAGAGACATTGCAGGCCGTGGACCCAATCGAGGCGGCTCATCAGGGCCGAGAACCCATCGCGCGACGCGTCGAGGAGCCATCCGCTCGCCAAGCACACCGCGATCAGCGCTACGGTCCGGCGGAGGCCCCGACGCGGCGAGCGCGCCGGATCGAGCGACAGGATTGCGACCGTGCCGCTGACGAGCCCGATGAGCCCGAGACTCGCGAGCTTCCACCAGAATGACGGGAGGTGCATCGCCACCAGCATGTCCGACCGCATCATGCCCATAACGAAAAACAGGCCGAGCTCGACGGCGCACAGCACAACGAGTGCGAGCGCGTCGCGTCGGACTGACCGGCGACGCACCGGTTTCAGCTCGTTCGCAAGGCGGTCAATGAGCGAGTCAGTCCGCATCGGACTCGCTCCGAAGGAGTGAGGTCAATCGTTTAAGCCCTCGGTGGATATTCACCTTGACGAGCGCAGCGGACTGGCCGGTGGCCTTGGATGCTTCTTCGATGCTGAGCCCACGCAGTTTGACGAGGCGGATTACTTGAGATTGTGCCGGCTTGAGCGTCGCCAGCAACCGTTCGAGAGACCAGGCACTCGTAACGGCCCCTTCGTGATCAGGGACGGGAATGTCGTCGTCCAGTGCCTCCGTTGGTTTCATCTTCAGGGACCGCAGCGCATCGATCCACTTGTAACGCGCTATGGCCGCGAGCCAGGCGCCAAACGGGCGGGTGGGGTCGTAGGTGTGTCGCTTCTCATGGATCGCGATGAGAGTGTCTTGGATCGCATCATCGATCATCGCCTGTGGCAATCGCCGCGCATAATAGCGTTGCAACCAGGCGGCCACCTCGGAGAGGAGGCGATGATAGGTTGACCCATCGCCCCGCTGAGCCGCGGCCATCATCGCGTCCCACGCGCGGTTATCCGCGCCGGAGCCGCGGGCACTCAACGGCTGCACCACGGCGCTGTAGTTTCGAGGCTGCAATGCCATCGCCGCACTCCGCAAGTCCCCCTCCTCCCCCCGGATGCAAGGAGTTCGGACGGGGCGCAGGGTTGGTTACGTCATGGCCCGTAATATAGAATTTACCGCACGCCCCGATGGCGAGCAGACCGCACTCGCAATCAGCGATGCTGGAGTAGGCCGTTCGGTCGGCGTGGCTCGACGCCTGAGGGGCGCTGAACTGCCAGCCGCGAGTGACGTGCTCATACGGCGTTCGCGCAGGGTCAGGACTCTAGCGCCCCAGTGCTCGAATGACCGCTCCTGCAACGTGACTGACGATCCGCGTGCCAAAGCTGAAGTTCGCTAGGTGCAAAATAGGCACTATGGGCGATGTTGCGGTTTGATGTCATCGGCATTGACGCAGTGAAGCGCGATGGAGCCCGCTGTTGCAACGCGATCTGTAACCGTACGCGATCTCTGAACGTATGTACTAAAACACGCCGTGCGGCCCGACCAGGAGGCTTACTTGGTGATCAGCAGACGACTGCTTATGACGAATGCTGCCGTAGCACTAATGGCGCTCCGCGCCGGTCATTCCAGAGCCGCCGAGGTATTTGCCGTTACCTACAGCGACGCCGAATGGCGCAAGCGCTTAACCGGCCATCAATTTGCGGTGTTGAGGCGATCCGCGACGGAGCACCCATTCACGAGCCCGCTGCTGCATGAGAAGCGCCAGGGCAATTATGCCTGCGCCGGTTGCGACCTAGATCTGTTCTCCTCTGAGACGAAATTCGAGAGCGGCACGGGTTGGCCCAGCTTCTGGGCACCGCTGGAGAACGCCATCGGTACCACAGAGGATAGATTGTTCTGGATGGTGCGCACGGAAGTCCATTGCCGCCGCTGCGGCAGGCATCTCGGCCATGTTTTTGACGCTGGCCCAGAGCCGACCGGTCTCCGATACTGCATAAATGGCGTCGCTTTAAGCTTCAGGCCGACGAGCAGTGATGCACATCCGCCATCGTCATAGTGCCCACGCTCCTGTAGCAAGACAACGGCCCGATAGCTAGCCAGGGGTAAAAATGACACGCGGCGCCATGATTGCCGCCGCCGGACTCACAGCGGTCGCCCTTCCCGCGCTCGCGCAAGCGCAAGTCAATCAACACGGCTACTCTCGGGCGCCAAGCCGCAGTCATCGGACGTCCGTCAACGCGCAGCCGGCGCGTTCTCCCAACACGCGACCGTGATGACGCGGCCGCGTAACGTCCGCGCCGCGCTCGCGAATGACGGAATGAGGTCGTGATATCGACCAACATCCCATGGCGATAGGAGGGAACGATGACGGAAATCAGCGAGCTCTCGCGACGAGACGCCGTCGAAGCGTCGCTTACAAAAAAATTCGCGGCTGACGAGCGCTGGCCCATCGGTAGGCCGGCACTGGCAGCCCTCGTTGACATGGGACTTTCGAACGAGGCGATCGCTGCCTACTTCTCTGTTGGCGCTCCGCTCGTGGCTTCTTTGCGGCAGGACTACGGCCTGTAGTTAAGTGACAGCCCCATTCCGGCCTTTGGCGGGCCGATCGGTTCGGCGCGGCTTATCCCTCGGCCGGATCTGCTACGTCGGTCGATCTTCCGACATCCGCTCACCGATTTACCGCCCCACTACTTCGGTCAGTCAGCGCCCGCAATCGGACGAAAACAGCGCCGGTCACCAGTCCCACCCTACGGTTTGGAAATCTTGGCATCGCGGTGTATTTCAGAGAGTGCCGATGCCGAAACCTACGGACCCCTGGAGAGGATCGGGCGACCCGGTGAAACCGATCGAGGCGGAGGCCATCCTGGGCCAGGTCCAGGCCTTCGCCCGGCAGGCCCGCGTCGCCACGCCCACGATCGACGTCATCCTGCCGCTGCTGCGCGGCCTCGACCGGGCGCTGCGCGGCGGAGGTTGACGGCGCCACGCCCCGCCGTCATCTAGTTGATGAGTTCCGATCCTTTTTCCCTCGTCACCCCGGACGAGCGCATGGACCCCGGCTCGCGCGGCTGAGCCGCTTGGCCGGGGTGACGACTAAGGATGTCCTGCACTGGGTGTCATCTGTCAGAGTCGCACCACTAGGAACCGCATGACCCAATCCGCCGAGAACGATCCCCATGAGCTGCGCGTCGAGGACGACGTCCTGCTCCGCGGTGCCGGCCGTTTCCTCGCCGACCTGAAGCCGCACGATGCGGCCATCGTCGCCTTCGTGCGATCGCCACATGCCGCCGCGCGGATCCGCTCCGTCGACACGGCGGCCGCGCGGGCTGCGCCGGGCGTGCTGGCGGTCCTGACCGCTGAAGACATGGACAAGGCCGGGATCGGCAGCGTGGCGCGCCATCCGCCGATGACCGGACGCGGCGGCATGCCGTTCGTCAATCCGTTCCGCCCTGCCCTCGCCCGCGACCGCGTCGTCCATATCGGACAGGCCGTTGCGGCGGTGATCGCGGAGAGCGCCGGCGCCGCACAGGACGCCGCCGAGCTCGTCGCCGTCGATTACGAGGAAACCGCCGCGATCGCCGATCTGCGGGCGGCCATGGAGCCCGGTGCCCCGCTCGTCCATCCGGAGGTCCCGGTCAATCTCGCGTTCGATTGGGCCGGTATCGTCAATGACGACGGCAGCAACGCGCGCGAGATCGACAGCATCATCAAGCGGGCAAGCAAGGTCGCGCGCGTCTCGTTGGTCAATCAGCGGCTGATGGTCGCGAGCATGGAGCCGCGCGGCGCGACCGCCAGCTGCGACGCCGCCAGCGGACACACCACGCTGACGGTCTGCTCGCAGGCGGCCGGACCGATGCGCGACCAGATGGTCGCGATCATGGGCATCGCCAAGGACAAGCTTCGTGTCATCACCGGGGATGTCGGCGGCGCGTTCGGCATGAAGACGGGCGCCTACCCCGAATATCCGGTGGTCATGCTCGCCGCCAAGCTTCTGGGACGGCCGGTGCACTGGATGTCGACACGCTCGGAAGCGATGCTGTCCGACAATCAGGCCCGCGATGCGCTCACCGAGGCCGAGCTGGCCCTTGACGAGAGCGGAAAATTCCTGGCGCTGCGCGTCCGCCACGCCGTGAGCATGGGCGCGTTCCTCACCAATGCCAGCGGCAATCTCTCGACCTCGAATTTCGCCCGCTGCTTTCCCGGGATGTACCTGATCCCGAAAATCGACGTCGCGGTGCGCTGTATCTTTACCAATGCGCTGCCCACCGGCGCTTATCGCGGCGCTGGCCGGCCCGAGGCCAACTACATGCTGGAGCGGCTGGTCGAGGAGGCGGCGCGGGTCATCGGGATCGATCCGCTGGACCTCAGGCGGCGCAATCTCATTCCGAAATCCGCGATGCCCTACAAGACGGCCGTCGCGACGACCTATGACAGCGGGGAATTCGAGACGGTGTTCGACAAGGCGCTGGCGCGCGCCGATATCCGGGGCTTTGCCGCGCGCCGTGAGGCTTCGGCCAAGCGCGGTCTGTGGCGCGGCCTCGGCGTCTCCTGCTTTCTCGAGCACGCCGGCGCGCAGCCGACCGAAGGCGCCTCGATTGCGTTTCCCGGCGGCGAGCGGATGGTTCTCGGCCTCGGCGTCCAGTCGACCGGCCAGGGGCATGCGACCGTCTTCCCGCGGCTCGCGGCCGAGCGCTTCGGCATTCCGGCGGACAAGATCCAGCATCGGCACGGCGATACCGACTTGAACATCACCGGTTTCCCATCGGTCGCGTCGCGCTCCACGATCACGGCGGGCAGTGCCATCGTCCACAGCGTCGATCTGGTGCTGGCCAAGGGCAAAGCCGTCGCCGCCAGGCTGTTCGAGGCGGCGGAGTCCGACGTCGTCTATCGCGGCGGGCGTTTTGAAGTCGCTGGGACAGACCGGTCGCTGTCCCTGTTCGAGGTCGCGGCCAAGGCGGCGGAGCTTGCCAAGGCGGGCACCATCGCCGCGAGCCTCGACACGAATACGACCCGCGACACGCCGCAGACATTTCCCAACGGCTGCCACGTCGCCGAGGTCGAGATCGATCCTGACACCGGTGCCGTGAACGTCGTCAGCTACACGGCGGTCGACGACTGCGGCAACATCCTCAATCACATGATCGTCGACGGGCAGCTGCACGGCAGCGTCGCCCAGGGCCTCGGCCAGACGCTGTTCGAGGCGACACGCTATGACGAGACCGGGCAGCTCATCACCGGCTCGTTCACCGACTATGCGATGCCACGCGCCGACGACATGCCGGCGATCGTGACGGATGCGCACGTCGTCCCCGCCAAGACCAATCCGATCGGCGTCAAAGGCGTCGGCGAGGCCGGCACGACCGCGTCGCTGGCCGCCATCATGATCGCCATCGCCAATGCCATCCCCGGCGGTTTCGGCGTCCCCCTGGACATGCCGGCGACCCGCGAGAAAGTCTGGCGGGCGTGCCAGAAGGCCAGGGCCGCGGGACGTTAGGGCGCGCCGTGCGAGGACATTTCGGATGAGTGGCGAACAGACCTACGACTACATCATTGTCGGCGCCGGATCGGCCGGCTGCACGCTCGCCTATCGTCTGGGCGAGGACCCGTCTGTCCGCATCCTGGTCCTCGAGGCCGGCGGCTGGGACCGCGACCCGATGCTGGGCATTCCGCTCGCCTGGGGCCGCAATGTGCTGGGCCGCCGGCACGACTGGATGTACGACACCGAGCCGGAGCCGACGATGAACGGCCGGCGCATCCCCATGTTCCGCGGCCGTGTCGTCGGCGGATCGTCGTCGATCAACGCCATGGCCTATGTGCGCGGCCATCGCCAGGATTACGAGCGGTGGGCCACGGCCGGACTGCCGCACTGGTCCTACGCGCACGTGCTGCCTTATTTCCGCCGGCAGGAAAGCTGGCAGGGCGGCGCCGATGAATATCGCGGCGGCGACGGGCCGCTCACCACCTGCTCGCCCAAGTTCCCCGACCCATTGATCGACGCCTTCTTCGAGGCGGGCCGTTCGGCGGGACATCCCGCGACACCGGATTACAACGGCGCGCGCCAGGAGGGCTTCAGCCGCGCCCAGTCGACGGTGCGCAACGGGCGGCGCTGCAGCACCGCGGTCGCGTATCTGCGGCCTGCCCTCGCCCGCGGCAATGTCCGGATTGCGGTGCGCGCCTTGGTGACAGGACTTCTGTTCGCGGGCCAGCGCGCGACCGGCGTGCACTATGAAGAGAACGGCGAGATGAAAACGGCTCGGGCGGAACGCGAGGTCATCCTCGCCGGCGGCTCCATCAACTCGCCGCAGCTCTTGATGCTCTCGGGGATCGGCGATCCCGAGGACCTGCGAGCGCACGACATCGGCGTCAGGGTCGCCCTGAGAGGCGTTGGGCGGAACCTGCAGGATCATCTCTCGGCGAGCCTGCACTATGCGCGCAAGGAGCCCGGCCCTCTGCATCGCTCCCTCCGCCTCGACCGGATCGTTCCAGCCCTGGCGCAAGCGCATTTCTTCGGCACCGGCATCGCCGCCAGCCTCCCGAACAACGTGATGGCGTTCCTGAAGAGCCGACCCGACGAGACCATGCCCGATCTGCAGTTCCTCTTCATTGCCGCGCCGTGGGAGGCCGGGCCGTATCTGCCCCCGTTCAAACCTGCGTTTGTGGATGGGTTCGCCTGCCGCCCGGTCCCGCTGCGGCCGGAGAGCCGCGGCCGGTTGCGGCTTGAATCATCCGACCCGCGCCGGAAGGTCCGGATCGAGATGAACTTTCTCGCGACTGACGCCGACCTGAAAACGATGCGGGCCGGTCTCCGCATGGCCCGCGAGATGTTCGACCAGCCGGCGCTTCGGGGCTTCATTGCCAAGGAGATCGCGCCGGGCCCCGACAAGCGGTCGGACGCCGACCTGGACACCTACGCGCGCGCCACCGCGACGACCGTCTATCACCCGCTGGGCACCTGCAAAATGGGCGGGGATGCCGACGAGACCGCGGTCGTCGATCCCGAGCTTAGGGTGCGCGGGACCGAAGGCCTGCGCGTCGTCGACGCGTCGGTCATGCCCGATCTCGTCGGCGGCAATATCAACGCGGCCGTCATCATGATCGCGGAGAAAGCGGCAGACCTGATCCGGGGACGCGCGCCGCCGGCGCCGGTCAATGCCTGACTAAAAAGCGATTGTTCGGGCGCCGTTCGGTCCGTACACTGAACAAAATCGCCAACACCCGGGAGCCAACGCCGTGTTTTTACGGAACTGCTGGTACGTCGCCGCCTGGAACCACGAGGTCACCCGCCAGAAGATGCTGCGGCGGACGCTCCTCAACGAACCCGTCGTGTTCTACCGTACCGAGGACGGCCGCCCGGTCGCGCTCGAGGACCGCTGCTGCCACCGTCACGCGCAGCTCTCGCGCGGCAAGCTGGTCGGCGACAACGTGCAGTGCCCCTATCACGGCTTTACCTACGACCCCTCGGGGACCTGCGTTCTCATTCCCGGCCAGGCCAAGGTGCCGTCGGAGGCGCGGGTCAAGAGCTATCCGACGGTGGAGCGCTACCGGTGGATCTGGATCTGGATGGGCGACCCGGCGCTGGCGGACCCCGCGAAGATCGAGGATTTCCACTGGATGGACGATCCGGACTGGCGGGCGCAGGGCGAGCGGCTCCAGCTCAAGGGCAATTACGTGCTCCTGGTCGAAAATCTCCTCGACCTGTCGCATCTCACCTTCGTGCACCCGACGACGCTCGGCACCGACAAGATCGCGCAAACCCCGATGAAGTGGGAAAAGCTCAATACGGGCGTGCGGGTCACCCGCTGGATCATGGAGAGCCCCGCCCCGCCCTTCTTCCAGAAGGCCGGCGGGTTCAAGCCCGACGAGAATGTCGACCGCTGGCAGATCATCGACTGGACGGCGCCGGCGTTCGTCAGGCTGGACGTCGGCGCCGCCGTGTCGGGCACGGGGGCGCGCGACGGGAACCGCAGCCGCGGGATCGAGATGCGGAACCTGAACGCCATCACGCCGGAGACCGACAAGACGACGCATTACTTCTGGGCGCAGGCGCACAACTTCAAGACCGACAAGCCGTGGATGACGGAGCTCCTGTACCAGAACGTCCATACAGCGTTCCTGGAGGACCTGGAGATCATCCAGGCGCAGCAGGAGAACGTCGAGATGCGGCCGGACGCTCCCCGCATCGACATGACGCATGACGGCGGCGGGATCGCGGCGC
>DASWFO010000203.1:0-11161 GCA_036394195.1 Alphaproteobacteria bacterium
GGGCTCGCGGCCGCGACCGGACGCGGTGCCGACGGTGCGGCGGCAGGACGAGGCGGCAGGCGTCCGGGAACCGGACGCGCCGCCGTCGGCTCGGCTTGGCGCAGCGCAAAGCGGTCGACGGGCGTATCGCCGATCGCTTCATCGGCGCCCATCTCGGCGAGCCAGCTGAGGGCCGCATGTTGCGGAGTCGTCGTCATGGTCGCAAAAGCCCGCGACCGTAGCACGCACCCACCGGCTGGAGTATAGAGACGCGGGCCGTTTTTGCGGAGCGGATGCGAGCCGATGGCGCGCGAGCGGATGGAATACGACGTGGTGATCGTGGGCGCCGGACCGGCGGGACTGTCGGCCGCCATTCGCCTGCGTCAGCTCGCCGCCGAGACCGGCCAGGAGATCAGCGTCTGCGTCATCGAAAAAGGCTCCGAGGTCGGCGCGCATATCCTGTCTGGGGCGGTGATCGATCCGATCGCGATCAACGAGCTCATTCCGGACTGGAAGGACAAGGGCGCGCCGCTGACCACTCCGGTGACCGACGACCGGTTCCTGATTCTCGGTGCCAAGGGTCATCTCCGCGTGCCCGGCTTCCTGCTGCCGCCGTTGATGCACAATCACGGCAACTACATCATCAGCCTCGGCAATCTGTGCCGCTGGCTCGCCAAGCAGGCGGAGGGGTTGGGTGTCGAGATCTATCCCGGCTTTGCCGCGGCCGAAGTCCTCTACGAGGACGGGCGCGTCGTCGGCGTCGCCACCGGCGACATGGGCGTGTCACGCAATGGTGAACACAAACCGACCTACACGCCGGGCATGGAGCTGCGCGCGAAATACACGTTTTTCGCCGAGGGGGCGCGCGGCTCGCTGACCAAGACCCTGGTCGACCGCTTCGCGCTCCGCGCCGGCGTGTCGCCACAAAAATACGGCATCGGGCTCAAGGAGCTGTGGCAGGTCGATGCCGGCGTACACAAGCCCGGGCTGGTGATGCACAGTGTCGGCTGGCCGCTCGATGCACATACCGGCGGCGGCTCGTTCATGTATCACCTCGCCGAGGACCGCCAGGTCGCGGTGGGATTCGTGGTTCATCTCGATTACGACAATCCGTATCTGGCGCCGTTCGAGGAATTCCAGCGCTTCAAGACTCATCCGGCGATCCGCCGCTTCTTCGAGAACGGCAAACGCCTCGCCTACGGTGCGCGCGCGATCAGCGAAGGCGGGTTGCAATCGGTGCCGAAGCTGGTCTTCCCCGGCGGTTGCCTGATCGGCTGCGCGGCTGGATTCGTCAACGTGCCGCGGATCAAGGGCACCCACAATGCGATGAAAACGGGCATGCTGGCGGCGGAAGCCGCGGTCGCGGCGTTGCGCGCCGGCGGGACCGGCGGGCTTGCGGCCTATCCCGATGCATGGCGGAAATCCTGGGTGTGGCGCGACCTCCACAAGGTCCGCAACGTCAAGCCGGCGCTCAAGTACGGGTTGTGGGCCGGCACACTCATCGGCGGCATCCACATGTGGCTGAACGAGTTCGGCCTGGGCGCCTTGGTCCCGTGGACGGCCCGACATACCAAGGCCGATCACGAAACGCTGAAGCCGGCGGCATCGTCGCTGAAGATCAATTATCCCAAGCCCGACGGCCGCATCACCTTCGACCGGCTGTCCTCGGTGTTCCTGTCGAACACCAATCATGAGGAGGACCAGCCCGTCCATCTGCGGCTCAAAGACCCGTCAGTGCCGATCGCTCAGAATCTGCCGCTCTATGACGAGCCGGCGCAGCGTTATTGCCCGGCCGGGGTGTACGAGGTCGTGAGCGAGGCGCCGGACCGGCCGCCGCGGTTCCAGATCAACGCGCAAAACTGCGTGCATTGTAAGACTTGTGACATCAAGGACCCGGCCCAGAACATCGACTGGGTCGTGCCCGAGGGCGGGGGTGGCCCCAACTATCCGAATATGTAAGGCTGCGGGGTCGCGGCACTGCGGTTTGGCGGTCCGCGGACACCCCTGAAATCCACAAATTCCATCGGCATTCGTGGCGGAATTTGCTGGGATTCGCTATCTTGGGCCGCTATATCGCCGGGGCCCGTCCGACCCCGCCGAGCCGATAGGATCCAGCACCTCGTGAAGACGCGAATTTTCCGCATGATCGCCCCCCGTGGCTGGCGGGCGCTGACCGCCTTTTCCGTAATCTTGGCGCTGATCGGTTGCGCCGACTCGGGTTCGCCGCCGGACGACCCGCTGCCGCAAGCCGAGCTCGGTGATTTCCTGGCGGCGCGCCACGCTGAACGCGAGCGCGATTTTGGTGCGGCAGCGCGCTTCATGATGCAGGCGCTTGAGCAGAATCCGGACAACTACGACATGCTCGTCCGTGCCGAGACGTTCCTCGTCATCGACGGACGGTTCGACGAGGCGGTGAAGCTCGCCGAGCGCACGCTGCGGGTCGCCCCCGGCCATCCGCAATCGGTGCTGCTGATGGCCCTGAACGAGGTGCGCAAGGGCAATTTCGCCGGTGCCGCGACCTGGCTCAAGGATCAGCCGCTCGCCTCGATCAATCGCGTCGTGCTGCCGCTGATGAATGCCTGGATCCAAGCGGCGGAGAATCGTCCTGCCGCGGCGCTGAACGCGCTGCGGCCGATCCTCGAGGTTAACGGCTTTCGTCCGCTCTACGAGTATCACGCGGCACTGATTGAAGATTATGTCGGCCATCCCGAGCAGGCCGCCGATCATTACAAGCACTCGCTCGAAATCGACGGCGGGGCGCCGGCGCGGCTGATCGAGGCGGCGGGCAATTTTTACGAGCGCACCGGCCATGCCGACGAGGCGCGGGCCCTTTATACCCGGTTCCAGACGGACAACCGCGAGTCGGCGACCATCGCCGCCGCGGCGGATCGTATCCAGCGCGGCGCCCCGCCGCCGGCCCCGCTCATCAGCAACCCGACCGCCGGCCTGGCCGAGGCGCTGTTCAACGTCGCCGGCGCGCTGCGCCAGGACAACAACGAGCTGACGGCCCTCGTCTACGGGCGTCTCGCGTTGGCGCTGGTGCCCGACATGCCGGTCGACCTGCTGCTGGTGGCTGACGTTCTCGACGGCAGCGGCCGGCGCCTCCAGGCGAACGACATCTACGCGCGTATCCCGGCGTCCTCGCCGTTGGCGTGGTCGGCGCGCATCCGGATCGCGGAGAACCTGCACTTCCTCGGACGCAACGACGACGCCGAGAGGATGCTCGAAAAGATGGCGGCTGAGCGGCCGGACCGCATCGAGCCGCTGGTCTCGCTCGGGCAGCTGATGCGGGTGCAGGAGCGCTACGCCGACGCGGCGAAGGTCTACGACCGGGCGATCGCGCGCGTGCCAGCGAACGATCCGCGCTACTGGTCGCTGTACTACGCGCGCGGGATCGCGCTCGAGCGCTCGAAGCAATGGCCGCGGGCCGAGGCGGATTTCCGCCATGCGCTACAGCTGCAGCCCGAGCAGCCGGACGTGTTGAACTATCTCGCGTATTCGTGGGTCGACCAGGGTCTGACGGAACACTACGCCGACGCGCGGCGGATGCTCGAGCGCGCGGTGGCGCTTCGGCCGAACTCGGGCGCGATCATCGACAGCCTGGGCTGGGTGCTGTTCCGGACCGGCTACTACTCCGAATCGGTCGAGATCCTCGAGCGCGCGGTGGAGATCGAGCCGGAAGATCCCGTCCTCCTCAACCATCTCGGCGACGCTTACTGGCAGGTCGGACGCGCGAACGAGGCGCGGTTCCAGTGGCGCCGCGCGTTGCAGCACAAGCCGGAGCCGGACGTGAAGGCCGAAATCGAGCGCAAGCTGGAGCGCGGTCCGCCGATCCGTCCGGCGCGGCAGGGCAGTTGAGCCCGGCGCCCGAGAGCGTCGTCGAGACCGCGCCCGCCAAGCTCAATCTCTATCTCCACGTGGTCGGCCGGCGTGCCGACGGCTATCACCTCCTCGACAGCCTGATCGCCTTCGCCGAATGTGGCGACGTGCTACGCGCCGCACCGGCGGCGACCCTTTCGCTGTCGGTGGACGGGCCGTTTGCCGCGGCACTCGCCGGCGAGAGCGACAATCTGGTCCTGAAGGCGGCGCGGCGGCTCGCCGAAAAAAACGGCGAGGCGGGGGCAGCGGCGCTGTCGTTGAGCAAGAATCTGCCGGTCGCTGCCGGTCTCGGTGGGGGGTCGGCGGACGCGGCGGCGGCCCTTAAGGCCCTCCGCCGGCTGTGGCGGGCGGGCATCGACGACGCGACCCTGGCGTCCATCGCCAGCGGGCTCGGCGCCGATGTGCCGATGTGCCTGCACGGTACCCCGACTTTTGTCCAGGGGATCGGCGAGGTGCTGGTTTCGGCGCCGAAACTGCCGCCGGCCGGGCTCGTCCTGGTCAATCCGCGCATTCCGTTGCCCACACCCCAGGTCTTCGCGGCCCGGCGCGGTCCGTTTTCGGCGCCGGCACCATTCAAGGAGGCACCGCGCGATGCCGGCGAGCTCGCCCGACTGCTCGGCACTCGGCGGAACGACCTTGAAGCCGCCGCGACCGAAATCGTTCCAGAGATCGCGGAGGTCCTGGCGGCACTCGCGGCCAGCCCGGGCTGCCGGCTCGCCCGCATGTCGGGGAGCGGTGCGACCTGTTTTGGCCTCTATGACAACACCGTGACCGCCGGGACGACTGCCGACTGGCTGCTGAATCGTCACCACGGCTGGTGGATTATGGCGACCCGTCTCACCGTTAGCTGAGGTCACCCGATTGTTTCAGCCGGGATGCGGTGGTAAGCCCTTATAGTCTAGTCCCAAATCAGCTAATTGGATCGTTTGCTCATGGCGCAACCGCCCGTTGCCCTCATCACCGGCGTCACCGGCCAGGACGGCGCCTATCTCGCCGAGCTTCTGCTGAAAAAAGGCTATGTGGTGCACGGGGTGAAGCGGCGCTCGTCGTCGTTCAACACCGGCCGCGTCGATCACCTCTACGCCGACCCGCACGAGATGGGTGTGCGGTTCTTCATGCATTACGGCGATATGACGGATGCGACGAACCTCATCCGCCTGGTTCAAGAGACCAAGCCGACCGAGATTTATAACCTCGCCGCCCAGAGCCACGTCCAGGTGAGCTTCGAGACGCCGGAATACACCGCCAACGCCGACGGGCTGGGCACGCTTCGGCTCCTGGAGGCGGTCCGCATCCTCGGCCTCGAGAAGACCGTGCGTTTCTACCAGGCCTCGACATCGGAGCTGTACGGGCTGGTCCAGGAGACGCCGCAGCGCGAGACGACGCCGTTCTATCCGCGCAGCCCCTACGCGGCGGCGAAACTTTATGCCTATTGGATCACGGTGAACTACCGCGAGGCCTACGGCATGCACGCCTCGAACGGAATCCTGTTCAATCACGAGGGCCCGACTCGCGGCGAGACGTTCGTCACGCGCAAGATCACCCGCGCCGTGGCGGCAATCGAAGCCAAACTGCAAAAGAAACTCTTTCTCGGCAATATCGACGCCTCGCGCGACTGGGGCCACGCGCGCGATTACGTCGACGGGATGTGGCGGATTCTTCAGCAGGCCCAGCCGGACGACTATGTTCTGGCCACAGGAGAAACCCACACCGTGCGTGAATTCGTTGAGCTGGCGTTCGCCGAAATCGGCCGGCACATCAGCTGGCGCGGGAAGGGTGTGGAGGAGAAGGGTGTTGATGCGAAGACCGGCGAGGTCCTGATCGAGATCGATCCGCGGTATTTCCGCCCGACGGAAGTCGCGTTCCTGCTCGGCGATCCGGCCAAGGCGCGGACCAAGCTCGGATGGACGCACACGACCAGCTTCAAGGATCTGGTGCGCGACATGGTGAACGCCGATCGCAAGGAAGTGCACAAGGAACAGACCCGCTATGACCGCAACGTCTGACAAAATCCTGTTTCCGCTGGCCGGCAAACGGATCTGGGTCGCCGGCCATCGCGGTATGGTCGGCTCGGCCATCGTGCGGCGGCTGCGCCAGAGCGATTGCGAAATCCTGACCGCCGACCGGCGCACGCTGGACCTCACGCGCCAGAAGGATGTCGAGGACTGGGTGGCCGCTCAGCGCCCCGATGCGGCGGTGATCGCCGCGGCCGAGGTCGGCGGCATTCACGCCAACAACTCGCGGCCCGCCGACTTCATCTATGACAACCTCGCCATCGAAATAGCGACGATCCAGGCGGCGAAGCTCGCCGGCGTCAAGAAGCTGCTGTTCCTCGGCTCGTCGTGCATCTATCCGCGGCTCGCCCCGCAGCCGATGAAGGAAGAGACACTGCTCACCGGACCGCTCGAGCCGACCAACCAGTGGTATGCGATCGCCAAGATCGCCGGCCTCAAGATGTGCCAGGCGTATCGCCGGCAGCACGGGTGCGACTTCATCTCGGCGATGCCGACCAACCTTTACGGCCCGGGCGACAACTTCGATCCGCAGGAGAGCCATGTCCCCGCCGCGATGGTTCTGAAGACGCATCGCGCGAAGATGGCCAATGCGCCGGCCATCGAGGTGTGGGGCACGGGCACGCCGCGCCGCGAATTCCTGTTCGTCGACGACCTGGCGGAGGCGTGCGTCTTCCTCATGGAGCGCTACTCGGACGAGGAGACGGTCAACGTCGGCACCGGCACCGACGTCACGATCCGTGAGCTGGCCGAAATCGTGGCCCGCGTGGTCGGCTATCGCGGCGACTTCACGTTCAACACGTCGAAGCCGGACGGCGCGCCGCAGAAACTGCTCGACGTCGGCCGGCTCGCCGCACTCGGCTGGCGCGCGAAGACCGGTCTCGACGAAGGCTTCGCCAGAACCTACGAGTGGTTCCTTCAGAACGTCGCGTCCAAGGCGGCCTGAGCCGCCCTTCGCGTCCGCAGCGTCGCCGATTGGACTTTCCGAAAGCGCTCTAGTATCAAAGCCGCGAGCCGGCTGCTGGGGCGTAGCCAAGTGGTAAGGCAGCGGATTTTGATTCCGCCATTCCTAGGTTCGAATCCTAGCGCCCCAACCAGCCTTCGCCGCGTCGCGGCTTCGGCTGGCAAGCTAGCCAGTCCGGCTCTGGCAGGGCTGTCATGTCGAACCATCCATCGCCGACCAGACCGGAGCTCAGCGAGCCCCGCCTTCGCGCCCTGTACGACTATTGGGATGGCAAGCGCTGCGCCCGGCCGATGCCGACGCGCGCCGATCTCGATCCGCTCGAAATGCGGGCGTGGCTCGGCAACCTGGTTCTGATCGACGTGACGCCCGATCGCCGCTTCGTCTATCGCCTCTATGGCACGGTGTTCGTCGACAGCTTCGGGATCGACATGACCGGACGCAGCGTCGACGATCTCCCGGCCGAGCAGCGTGAGCGCGTGCATGCCGATTACGAAGCGGTGCGCGCCGGAGGCCAGCCGCGCGCCCGGCTCTACACGGCGCTGTTCGAGGCGACGTCCACCGGCCTGCGCCCGCCGCCTCCAGGGGGACTCAGGGCGCCGCAGGTGGTGACGTGGGAGCGGCTGGTGCTGCCGCTGGGCGGTGCCGCTGCCGACGTGGCGATGCTGCTGGTCGGCGCTTACCCGCTCGCAGACCTCAGGCCGTCGACCTGAACCGGCGCCTCAGCGCCGGACCTGTTCGATCAGGTCGAACATCCGGCGAAAGCGCAGCGCCGGGTTGCCGCGCAGCTTCGTATTCCATGACAGGGCCATCTGACGCAGCCATTGCACCGCTGACGGATCGGCCGCGTTCTTCGCCAGCGAGATCTGCAGCTCGTTCATCTTCCGCAGGTCGAGGTCGGCATAGGTGCGGTGCGCCGGGTCCTTGCGCGCCTCAAGGACCAGTTGCTGAAGGATGCGCATGGCAACGACCGCCGGCGCCTTCTCATTGAGGGCGAGCTTGGCCGCCTCGGCGGCGGCGTCCGGATCAGGCGGCGAGGCAGGGTCGTCCGGAGGCGGATTGTCGCTGTTTATCATCCACTTACCCTCTAGCCCGAGTGGTCGAAAGTCGCGGCGGGCGGCGGCGCTGCGTCCTGGCTCACCCGCGCCTGGGAAGTAGCACCGATCGATCACCGCCCGCAAGCAGCCGCAAATCGGCGGTGACGCGGGCGATCGGGGCCGCCCAGTCGCCGGGATGCGGCTGGCGGAACAGGCGCATCGATGGATACCACGGCGTGTCGTCGGGCCGGCTGATCACCCACCGCCAATCCGGATCGAACGGCAACAGCGTCCACACCGGCCGACCCAGGCCGCCGGCGAGATGGGCCACCGCCGTGTCGACCGCGATCACCAGATCGAGATTGGCAACCACCGCCGCCGTCTCCATGAAATCGCTCAGCCGTGGCGCGAGATCGACGACGGCCGCTGACGCGAACTGCTCGACCTCGCGGCCCCGGCGGCCCACCTGCAGACTGACGAAGCGAAGTCCGGCGACATCGAGCAGCGGCCGGATCGCATCGACCGGCAGCGAGCGCCGGCGGTCGTTCGAATGCTGCGGATTGCCGGCCCACACCAGGCCGACGTTGACGCCGCTCCCCAGCTCCAGGCGCCACGTCGCCACGCGCGCCTCATCGGCGACGAGATAAGCGATCGGCGCCGGAATCGTGTCCAGCCGCGTTCGTGTCACCCGCGGCAAGCTCATCTGATCGACCCACAGATCGAAGGCCGGCAGGGCGCCGGCCTTGTCGACCGCCTGGGCGACGCCGGTGACGGGCGCGAAGAGCGAGATCAGCGCCTTGTCGCAGGCGACGATGATGCGCGCGCCCCGTGCCGCCAGTTCCTCGGCGTAACGGATGAACTGAATCGAATCGCCGAGCCCCTGCTCGGCGTGAATGAGGAGCGTACGGCCGCTCAGGTCCTCACCCTCCCAGGTCGGCGCCGGGAAGCTCGGATAGGCGGCGGCGTAGCGCGGATGGCGCTTGCGCCATTCATACTTCTCCCACCCGCGCGCAAAATCGCCGGCGAGCAGATAGGCAAAGCCCTGGTTCCAGTGCGCCTCGGCGAAGTCGGGGCGCAGCGCGATCGCGCGCTCACAGGACGCGATGGCCTCGTCGTAGCGCCGCTCATTGCTGAGCAGATAGCCCAGGCCCGAATGGGCTTCGGCGAGGGTCGGATCGAGGGCGATCGCGCGGCGGAACGCGGCGTCCGCCTCCGCGTGGTTGTCCTGATCGAGCAGCGCATTTCCGAGATTGGTGTGCGCCGGGGCGTCGTCCGGGCTCAGCTCAACCGCGCGGCGCAGCGCCTCCACCGCCGGGTCGAGCTGTCCCAACTCGCGGAGTGCTACGCCCTGCGTCATCCAGGCTTCCGCCAAACGATCGTCCAGCACCAGCGCCGCGCGTGCCGTCTCCACCGCCCCCTGATGCTGGCGGGCGCGATGCAGCGCGTTGGCGAGGTTGGCCTGGGCCGGAGCGGAATTCGGCTGGCGGATCACGGCGGCCTGGAAGGCGTCGACAGCTTCGCCCAGGCGCTCGGCCGCCAGATACGCGCGGCCGAGATTGGTGTGCGCCTCGGCCAGCGCCGGCTTGAGCCTGATCGCCGTTTGTCCCGCCGCGATCGCGTCGTCGAGCCGCGCGACATCCTGGTACGCGCGCGTCATGTTCGCGAAGACCTCGGCGTAGCCGGGACGCCGTTCGGCGACGGTCCGATAATGCGTCAGCGCCGCCTCGACATCGCCCTTCCGGTACAGCGCATTGCCGAGATTGAACGCGGCTTCGGTGTCGTCGGGTGCCGCCACGGTCGCCTGGGTCAGCAGCTCGATCGCCTCGTCGAGACGCCCCGCCGCGATGCACAGCACGCCCAGCAGGTAGAGCGCTTTCGCCTGGCCGGGCTCGGCCGCCAGCACGCTTCGGTAAATATTCTCGGCGTCCGTCAGCCGCCCCGCCTGATGATGAGCCAGGGCTTCGCGCAGCGAATCGAAGACGTCGGGCATCGGGCGCAGGATTGCCCGCTCCGGAGAGTGGGTCAACCTCTAGCGAGGGCGCTTATCTGCCTTCGCGGCGCCAAGCCAGGACGAGGGTAACGAGGGCGAGGAAGAACAGCGCGAAGCCGGGCAGCAGCGAGAGCTGGGTGATTCCCGCCACCACATAGTCGCCATTGGTGCGCAGGCCGAGCCAGCCGCGGCCGCCAGGCTCGCGTCCGCCGGCGTCGCGGCCGGCGCGCACCCGCCTAAGGTCCGGCAGCCCATCGGCGAGCCACAGCACCTGGCCGCCGGTGGCAGTGGCGGCGACGCGCACCGCGTCCTCGGTGGTGCGCACGTCGGCGAACTCGACCGGGTTCAGCGCGCCCACCGCGGCGATGGCCATGCGGTCGCCATCGGTCACGTGATAGAGCCCCGGGGCCGTCGCCTGGAAGCTGCCCGATGAGCGCCCGTTCTCGCCTTCGGTGAGCGTCACCGTCTGCTTATCGCCCGACGGCAGGGTGACTTCCACCGGCTTGTTATTCTCTTCGAGCGAGCGGCGGATGACCTCGATGCGGTCGCCGTGGACCACGGCCTGCAGATCGTTCTCTTCCAGTTCCGGCTCCTTCATCAACCAGTGCGCGATACGGCGCAGCAGCTCGGCCTGCGGGCCGCCGCCCTCGAAGCCGCGCGCCCACAGCCAGATCTGGTCGGACATGATCTGCGCCACCCGCCCGTCGCCGACGCGGTCGAGCATCAGGAGCGGGCGGTCGCGAGCACCCGACATCAGCACCTGGCCGCGCCTGGGGTCGATGTCGATATGGCGGAACCAGCGGCCCCAGCTCGGCTCACCATTCGCTGCGCCGGCGCTGGGCAGATCGCTGGTCACCGGATGACGCCGCCCGACCGCGCTCACCTTCGGACGGAAGCCTTCCTCGAAGGTGGTCCCTGTCGGCACACCCGGCAGGATCTGGCCGAGCGGCGAGTTGAACAGGTTGTTCGAGGTGCCGATGTTCGGCCCGGTAGCGACCATCAAGGCGCCGCCGCCGCGCACATAGCGGACGATGTTGTCGAGGTAGACCTGCGCCAGCACGTCGCGCCGCCGGTATCGGTCGAAGATCACGAGGTCGAACTCGTGGAGCTTGACCTCGAACAGCTCGCGGATCGGAAACGCGATCAGCGACAGCTCGTTGACGGGCGTGAAGTCCTGCGCCTCGGGCGGCCGCAGAATGGTGAAATGGACCAGATCGACCGATGGGTCGGATTTCAGCAGGTTGCGCCAGGCGCGCTCGCCGGGATGCGGCTCGCCGGTCACCAGCAGAACGCGCAGGCGGTC
>DASWFO010000204.1:0-8533 GCA_036394195.1 Alphaproteobacteria bacterium
CGCACGCGACGCCACCGGGCGTTGCAGCACGATGCCGGAAACCCCTATAGTCCCGACCACTCTCCCGCCCTCCAAACGGACGCTCAAGCATGCCGCCGCCGCTGCCGCCGATCTTCACCACGCGACCCGTCATCACCGGCACCTTCGGAGTCGTCTCGTCGACCCATTGGCTCGCTTCGCAGGTCGGCATGTCGATCCTGGAAAAGGGCGGCAATGCGTTCGATGCCGCGGTCGCGGCCGGGTTCATGCTGCAGGTCGTGGAGCCGCACATGAACGGCATGGGCGGCGATGCCGTCATGCTGATCCAGGCCAAGGGCGAAGCACCGCAGGTCATCTGCGGTCAGGGCGTCGCCCCGGCCGGCGCCACGATCGCGCATTACAAGAACGAAGGGCTCGACCTTGTGCCGGGCACTGGATTCCTTGCCGCCGTGGTCCCCGGCGCCTTCGACGCGTGGATGCTGATGCTGCGCGATCACGGCACCATCACGCTGGCGGAAGCCATGGGCCCGGCCATCTCGTACGCGCAGAACGGCTATCCGGTGATCCACGGCATCGCGGCGACGATCGCCAGCGTCGAGCCGTTGTTCCGCCAGGAATGGACGAGCTCGGCGGCGGTCTACATGCCGGACGGCCGCGTGCCGAAGGCGGGCGAACTGTTCGCCAACCGCGACCTTGCCGCGACCTATGCGCGGATCCTGCGCGAGGCCAGTGCCGCCGGACCCGACCGCGAACGCCAGATCGAGGCGGCGCGCACCGTCTTCTACAAAGGGTTCGTCGCCGAGACGATCGAGAAGTTCTGCACGACGACGGCGGCGATGGACGCGACCGGCCAGCGCCGCAAGGGCGTGCTGACCGCCGCCGACATGGCCGCCTGGCAGGCGAGCCTCGAGGCGCCGGCCACCTATGACTATCGCGGCCTCACCGTCTGCAAGACCGGGCCGTGGGGCCAGGGACCGGTGATGCTGCAGGTGCTGGCCCTGCTGAAGGGGTTCGATGTCGCGGCCATGGACACGACCGGGCCCGACTTCGTGCACACTCTCGTCGAGGCGAAAAAACTCGCCTACGCCGACCGCGACGCCTGGTACGGCGATCCGAAGTTCGTCGACGTACCGCTCGCGGCGTTGCTCAGCGACGCCTACAACGACGAACGGCGTAAGCTGATCGGCGACCGCGCGTCCTTCGACTTGCGGCCAGGCGCTCCCGACGGGCGGGCGCCGCGCATGGCGACCCTGCGCGCCCCCGCAGCCGCGGCGGCCGGGGTCGGCGAGCCGACGCGGGTCGAGCGCGAGCTCAACGAATCCTACGACCGCTCCGGCGGTGCGGCGGCCTTCGCCGCGCGCAGCCGGGCGGCCCGCGGGCCGGCGGAAGGCGACACCTGCCATCTGGACGTGATGGACCGGCACGGCAACACGGTCGCGGCCACCCCATCGGGCGGCTGGCTGCAGAGCTCGCCCGTGGTGCCCGGCCTCGGCTTCTGCCTCGGCACGCGCGCGCAGATGTTCTGGCTCGAAGAGGGTCTCCCCTCGTCGCTGGCCCCCGGCCGGCGGCCGCGCACGACCTTGACGCCGAGCCTGGCGCTGAAGGACGGCAACGCCGTGCTGGCCTTCGGCTCGCCGGGCGGCGACAACCAGGACCAGTGGATCGTCCAGTTCTTCCTGCGCCATGTCGACCACAAGCTCAATCTGCAGCAGGCGATCGATGCGCCGATGCTGCAGACCGACCACTGGCCGAACTCGTTCTATCCACGCCAGCCCAACCCCGGAAAGGTGACGCTGGAAAAGCGTTTCCCGGACGCGACCGTGACCGAGCTCAAGCGCCGCGGTCACGACGCCCAGACCTGCGATCCGTGGTCGCTCGGCCGCAATTGTGCAGCCGAGCGTGACGGCCAGATACTGCGCGCCGCCGCGACGCCGCGCCTGCAGCAGGCTTACGCGGTCGGCCGCTGAGGCCGATCAGCTGATCTTGTCGAGCGGGAGCGAGACGACGCGCGAAGCGGGGAAGCGCGCCGTCGCGACCGTGCCTTCGCCGGGCTCGCTCCGGATCTCGAGCTCGCCGCCGTGCAGCCGCATCAGGTTGCGGCTGATCGCGAGACCAAGTCCGGTCCCCTCCTGCCGCCGCGCAAATCCGGCGGCGCCCTGCTGAAACGGCGCGAACAGGCGCTGGAGCACGTCGGGGGCGATGCCGACGCCGGTGTCGGCGATCGTCACCACGACGTCTCCGCCGGCGTCGACGCCGCCACTGACCGTGACATGGCCGCCCCGCGGCGTGAATTTGACCGCGTTGGTCAGAAGATTGAGCATGACCTGGCGGATCGCACGCTCGTCGCCGACGATGTTCGGCACGGTGAAGCGCGGCCGCTCGCCGTGACCGACGCCGGCCTGCGTGGCGCGCCACTCGACCATCGCAAGGCAGGCCTCGACGACGGAGCCGAGATTGACGATTCCTTCGTCGAGCTCCATCCGCCCGGCCTCGATCTTCGACATGTCGAGCACGTCGTTGATCAGAGCCAGCAGGTGGCTGCCGCTGGTGTGGATGTCGCGCGCGTATTCCAGATATTTGCCATGGCCGAGCCGTCCGAACAGCTCGCTGCCCATCATGTCGGAGAAGCCGATGATGGCGTTCAGCGGGGTTCGCAACTCGTGGCTCATATTGGCCAGGAACTCGGACTTGGCGCGGTTCGCCGCCTCTGCGACGTCCTTGGCCTCGCGCAGCTCCCGCTCGGCGCGGTTGGACGCGGTCACGTCGCTCGCGATCCCACGATAACCGAGAAAGACGCCCTTCTCGTCGAACATCGGCGCGCCGCTGATCGACACGCTGACGACCTCGCCGGATTTCGCCTTGGTGGAGTAGACGAAGTTGCGGATCGGGCGCCGTGCGGCGACATCGGCGAAATGCCGGCGCCATGACTCGTCCTCGGCGTCGCCGAGAAGGGGTCCCTCGCGCAGCAAGTCGCGCCGGCTCTTGCCGATGAGCTGCTCACTCGGCCGCAGCCCGACTTCCACGGGATGTGAACCGCTCATAACGGTGAAGCGATCCTCGGCATCGGTTTCCCAGAACCAGTCCGAGCCGAGCTCGGCGACGATGCGCAGCCGGTCCTGTTCGCGGATGAGCTCCCGCGACAGCGCGCGCAGTCGGTTGAACTGCCGCATCAGCACCGCGGTCAGCGCCACCACCAGGCACAAGGCGCCGGCCGCGCAAATGACGTCCACGTTGGCAAGGAACCCGCCCCGCTCCGGCGACGCTTCGTCGCCGAGCAGCTCGAACACGTCGTTGGCGATGCCGAACAGGATCAGCGCCGCCAGCGCGCCGATCAGGGCCGCCACCGGACCGGGCAGGCTGAGGCGCCTCGTCAGCGAGGGTCTGGTTACCGCTTCTTTCGGCTCAGGGGCAGACATACTCGACCCATCCGGGAACACGGCCAAGCCGCGGCCGAGTCGCTCGGCCTTCCAGGACCACGGTTCCAGAAATCCCTTAATCCGACGTTAAAGGTTGTTAACCAGTCCGTTCGCCGTTCGACTTGGCCTTATATAACGGCTGGATCGGCCCCACATTCAGCCGCCGCCGGTTTTGCTCCGGGGCGGACAGCGGCGTCACCTCCTTGAACGAGGCGAGGCAGCGGCGGGCCAGCTCCTGATACACGCGCGTCCCTTCGTGCATCCAGTCGATCTCCTGCGGGGTGAGCGGCCTGAGCACCCGCCCGGGCACGCCCTGGACGAGATGCCGCGCGGGAACGTCGAACCCCGCCTTGATGAAGGTCATGGCCCCCACGAAGGCGGACTCGCCGACGACGGCGCCGTCCATGACCACCGCGTTCATCCCGATCAGGGCGTGGCGGCCGACCGTGCAGCCGTGCAGGACGGCACCGTGGCCGACATGGGAGTTCTCCTCTATGGTCGCGTCCATGCCCGGGAAGCTGTGCGCCACGCAGCCGTCCTGGAAATTGCTGCCACTCTTCATCACGATGCGTCCGAAATCGCCGCGCAGGCTGGCGCCGGGCCCGATATAGCAGCCGGGGCCCACGACCACGTCGCCGATCAAGCTGGCCGTCGGATGCACGAAGCTGGTCGGGTCGACCACCGGCGAGATCCCGTCGATCGCGTAGAACGGCATGGCGTTACGCCGCCGCCACCGGGATGCGCGACTGCGCCACGTGAAAACGGGGCGCCACGAACGCGGCGTCGGTGAGCGACGCATTGGCCGCCGGATTGCAGCCGGTTGCGTGGAAGTCGCTGAACGCGGCCGACTGGTTCACGTAGATGCCGCCGGTGAGATTGCACGACAGCGCAACACCGCCCTCGGCGGCGGCGTCGACCGCCGCCTCGATGACCGCCTGGTCGGTCGAATACAGCGCCGCCGTGATGGCGCCCTTGGTGGAATGCGTGCGCAGCGCTCTAGCGAGCGCCTCCTCGGTGGTCTCGATCGCGACGAGATACGTCACCGGCCCGAATGTCTCGGCCATGTACACCGCCTCGCGCGCCGGATCGACGCGCACGACCAGCGGCGTCTGGACTGTCGCCGCCGCAAAGGCCGGATGCGCAATCGCGCGGGTGGCCAGCACCACCAGGCCGTCGCGCGCCGCCCGGTCGATGCGCTCGAGCGCCGCCTTGTTCTGGATGCAGCCCAGGATTTCGACGGCCCGCGCCGGATCGGCGAGCAGCTTGTCGATCGCGGCGGCGAGACCGCGCGCCACGTCGTCGAACGACACATGCCCTTGTTCGGTCTCGATGCCGCCCCTGGGAATGAAGATGGTCTTCGGCGTGGTGCACATCTGCCCCGAATAGAGCGACAGCGAGAACGCAAGGTTCTGCAGCATGCCCTCGAAGTCGGCGGTCGAATCGATCACCACGGTGTTCACGCCGGCCTTTTCGCTGAACACGGTGGCCTGGCGCGCATTCGTCTCCAGCCACGCCCCGAACGCCGGACCGCCGGTGTAGTCGATCAACGCGATGCCGGGCCGCAGCGCCAGGTCCTGGGCGATCGGCGCCGCGGCATCGTCGGCGGCCAGCAGGACGAGATTGGGATCGAAGCCGGCGTCGGCGAGGGCCGCACGCGCGATCCGCACAGTCAACGCGAGCGGCAGGATCGCGGCCGGATGCGGCTTGACGATCACCGGATTGCCGGTCGCGAGATCGGCGAAGATCGCGGGATAACCGTTCCAGGTCGGAAAGGTCGAAACACCGATCACGAGACCGATGCCCCGCGGGACAATCGTGTAGCTCTTGGCGAGACGGATTGGATCGCCCCGCCCGGCCGGCTTTTCCCAGTGCGCCGATGCCGGTGTCCGGCTCATCTCCGAATAGGCGTACGCCGTCGCCTCCAGGCCGCGGTCCTGCGCGTGCGGACCCGCGGCCTGAAAAGCCATGGCGAATCCCTGGCCGGTCGTGTGCATCGCCGCATAGGCCATCAGGAACGATTGCTTGTTGAGGCGCGAGAGGATTTCGAGGCACACACCGACGCGCGCCTCGATGCCCGCCTTGCGCCAGGCCGGCATCGCCGCCTTCGCCGCCGCGATCAGCGCGTCCGTATCCGGCTTCGGATAGGTGATGCCCAGCGCGAACCCGTAAGGTGACACTTCATTGCCGACGCGGCCTGTCGTTCCGGGCTGCTCGAGCTCGAACGGCTTGTCACGCATCGCCTCGAAGGCGGCGCGCGCCTCGGCGTTCGCGGTCTCGCCATAGATCTTCCCGCTCGGCGCCTCGGGGTACGGGGTCCAGTAGCCGCGCGTCGCGATCGCCTTCAGCGCGCCATCGAGAATCGTGCGATGTTTTTCGAACAGCGGATGCGGCATGGCAGGGCTCTCCGGCGGCGAACGGACCTGGCCCGACTTTAAACGGGCCGGCGGCCCGATCAACCGCTGAATGCCGAGCCCGGCCGCCGGCCATTGCCGTCCGGGGCGGCGCCCTGCATAGTTGCCGCATGGCGTATGCGACCATTCAGCTCGAGACCGCCGGCCAGGTGGCGACGCTCACCCTGAACCGGCCCGACAAGCTCAATTCGTTCACCGCCGAGATGCATGGCGAGCTCAGGGATGCGCTCGCGAAAGTTGCCGAAGGCGGCATACGGGCGTTGCTCATCACCGGGGCCGGCCGCGGCTTCTGCGCCGGACAGGACCTGTCGCAGCGCGCCGGACCCGTCGCACCCGATCTCGGCGACACCATCGAAAAAATGTTCAATCCCCTGATCCGCGCCGTCCGCCGTCTCGAGCTGCCGGTGATCGGTGCGGTGAACGGCGTCGCCGCCGGTGCCGGCATGAGCCTGGCGCTCGCTTGCGACATCACGCTCGCCGCCCGGTCCGCGACCTTCCTGCAGGCGTTCGCCAAGATCGGCCTGATTCCGGACGCCGGCTCGACGTTTTTCCTGCCCCGGCTCGCCGGCGACGCGCGCGCCCGCGGCCTTGCCATGCTCGCCGAGAAGATCACCGCCGACCAGGCGGCGGCCTGGGGGTTGATCTGGAAGGTCGTCGACGACGACAAGCTCATGGACGAGGCGCAGGCGGTGGCGCGTCATCTGGCGACCCAGCCGACGCGCGGGCTGGCGCTGATCAAGCAGGCGCTGAACCAGTCGGCGGCGAATGATCTCGACCGCCAGCTCGACCTGGAGCGCGACCTGCAGCGCCTGGCCGGCCGCACCGAAGATTACCGCGAAGGCGTGGCGGCGTTCCTCGAGAAGCGCGCCCCGGGCTTCAAAGGCCGATGACCTCGTGACCAAGCAGGCGCCGAGCCCGCAGGCGATTGCCGAAGCCGCCCGGGCGGCCATGTGGGCGCAAGATCGGGCCAGCCAGGCGCTCGGCATGGAGGTGATCGCCGTCGGCCCCGGTTTGGCGACGCTCCGCATGACGGTGCGACCCGACATGTGCAACGGCCACGGCAGCTGCCATGGCGGCATGATTTTCACGCTGGCCGATTCCGCTTTCGCGTTCGCCTGCAACTCGCACAACAAGGTCACCGTGGCGAACAACTGCAGCATCTCGTTCCTGGCGGCGGCGAAAAAGGGCGACGTGCTGATCGCCGAGGCCGCCGAGCGCCACCGCGGTGGCCGGTCCGGGGTCACCGACGTCACGGTCACCGATCAGGCGCGCCGCGTGATCGCCCTGTTCCGCGGCCATTCCACGCAGATAAAAGGTGAGCTCGTTCCCGGCCTTTCGCCCGAAGGTTAACGGGCCTTTACGCTTCGTTAACCAGAAAGAGCGGACCCTAGCCTTTGGTTTGCGGGGACAGGCCTGGCCGTCAAACAGCCGGGCGGGGCGAGTTTTGACAAAAGAAGACGGCCAGCCGACCGGCGAGTTTCGCGATCAGATCCGCCACGCGGACCTGCGCCGCCTCTATGACTATTGGGAATCGCGGCGGGCCGGCCGGCGCTACCCAGCGCGCAGCGACATCGACCCGGTCGAGTTCAGTTTCGCGCTCGGCAACGTGACCTTGATCGAGGTCCTCTACAATCCGGTGCGCTTCAAGTTCCGCCTCATGGGCTCGCTGATGGCGCAGCGCGTCGGCCGCGACCTGACCGGCAAGATGGTCGACGAGCTGCCCAATCCGGCGTACCGGGATTTGCTGCTCACCGCGTATCGCCAGGCGATCGAGACCGGGTTGCCGAACACGGCCCTCTACGAGCAGACCATCGAGGGCCGGCCACGGCAGTTCGAAGTCCTGCGCCTGCCGCTGGCCGAGGACGGCCAAACCATCAACATGCTGCTGCTGTGCCCGATGTTCTTCGAGCCGCTGCCAAGCTGGCCGCCGCTGCGCACGCTGCCGCCCGGGACGGTCGGGCCGCCGCGCCAGGTCGGCGAGTAATCCCCCGCATCAACCCGGCCCGCCGGCTGTGCTAAATCTCCCTGATAAGACCTAAAGGGAGGACGCATCGCCCATGACCGTCCGCAAACCAAAGCCCAAACGCCGGCGGTCGAGCAGCAGCCCGACACGACGCTCGCGGCCGCCCGCCTTCAAGCTCGTCGAACGGGCAGCGCCGGCCGTGGCCGGCAAGACGCTGCGCGCCGGCGCTGAACGGCGCGCGCTCGATCCGATCGAGATCGCGAGCCGCGACGAGATCGCGGCCCTGCAGGCCAAAGGTCTCAAATGGACCCTGCAGCACGCCTACAAGCACGTGCCGCATTATCGGAAGAAGTTCGATGCGGCCGGCATGCATCCGGACGACTTCAAGCGGCTCGAGGATCTCCGCAAGTTTCCCTTCACCACCAAGGAGGATCTCCGCGTCACCTACCCGTTCGGCATGTTCGCCGTGCCCCGCGAGCAGGTGCTGCGCATCCACGCCTCATCCGGGACGACCGGCAAGCCGACGGTCGTCGGCTATACGCGGCGCGATCTCGATGTGTGGGCGGAGCTCGGCGCGCGCTCGATCCGGGCCTCCGGGGGGCGGCGCGGCGACGTGGTGCACGTCGCCTATGGGTACGGCCTGTTCACCGGCGGCCTTGGCGCACATGCCGGCGCCGAGCGGCTCGGCTGCACCGTGGTCCCGGTGTCGGGCGGCATGACCGAGCGGCAGGTCCAGCTGATCACCGATTTCAAGCCCGACATCA
>DASWFO010000205.1:0-6429 GCA_036394195.1 Alphaproteobacteria bacterium
TGATGTCCTCGGCCTTACCGTCGGCGCGCGTGATCCGGCACTTGATGTCCTGGTGCGGCTTGATGCCGTCGGCGATGCCGGTGATGTCGAGCATCTCGGTGCCGTCGAGCTTCAGGGTCTGGCGCGACATGCCGTCCTTAAACTGCAGGGGCAGCACGCCCATGCCGACCAGGTTCGAGCGATGAATGCGCTCGAAGCTCTCGACGATCACCGCCTTGACGCCGAGCAGCAAGGTGCCCTTGGCCGCCCAGTCGCGCGACGAGCCGGTGCCGTATTCCTTGCCGCCGATGACGACCAGCGGCACGCCTTCCTTCTTGTATTTCTCCGCCGCATCGAAGATCGACATCTGCTGGCCGTCCGGCATGTGGCGGGTGATGCCGCCCGAGGTCCCCGGCGCCATCTCGTTCTTGAGGCGGATGTTGGCGAAGGTGCCGCGCATCATCACCTCGTGATTGCCGCGCCGCGCCCCGTAGGAGTTGAAGTCCTGCGGCCGCACCTGATGCTCCATCAGGTAATTGCCGGCGGGGCCGTCCTTCTTGATCGAGCCCGCGGGCGAGATGTGGTCGGTGGTGATGCTGTCACCGAGGATCGCGAGCGGCCGCGCCCCCTTGACGTCGCTGAGCGGCGCCGGCTCCTTCGGCATGTTCTCGAAATAGGGCGCCAGCTTCACATAGGTGCTGCCCTCGTCCCACTTGTAGGTCATGCCGCTGGACGAGGCCATCTTCTGCCACAGCGCGTCGCCCTTGAAGACGTTCGCGTAGCGCTTCCTGAACATGTCGGGCGTCAGCGACTTACGGATGGTGTCCTGGATCTCGCTGCTCGACGGCCAGATGTCCTTCAGGTAGACGGGCTTGCCGTCCTTGCCCTGGCCCAGCGGCTCCTTCGTGATGTCGCTCAGGAGCGAGCCGGCGAGCGCGTAGGCGACGACCAGCGGCGGCGAGGCGAGATAGTTCGCCTTGACCAGCGGATGCACCCGGCCTTCGAAGTTGCGGTTGCCCGACAGCACGGCGCACACCGTGAGGTCGTTGTCCTCGACCGCGGCCGAGATGTTGTCCGGCAGCGGTCCCGAGTTGCCGATGCAGGTCGTGCAGCCGAAGCCGACGATGTTGTAGCCCAGCGCGTCGAGATCGGCCTGCAAGCCGCTCTGCAGCAGGTAGTCGGCGACGACCTGCGAGCCCGGCGCCAGCGACGTCTTCACCCAGGGCTTGACCTGCAGGCCCTTGGCGCGCGCGTTGCGCGCGAGCAGGCCGGCCGCGATCAGCACGCTCGGGTTCGAGGTGTTGGTGCACGACGTGATCGCCGCGATCACCACGTCGCCGTTCTTCATCTCGAAATTGGCGCCGTCGACCTTGACCGGTCCTTGGGCGGCCTTCGGCCCCAGAAGGTCGGGCAGCGCCTTCTCGAAGCCGGCCTTGGCGCCGGCGAGCGGGACGCGATCCTGCGGGCGCTTCGGTCCGGCGAGCGACGGCTCGAGCGTGCCGATGTCGAGCTCGAGCGTGTCGGTGAACGCCGGGTCGGGCGACGAGGCGTCGCGCCACATGCCTTGCGCCTTGGCGTAGGCCTCGACCAGCGCGATCCGCTGCGGATCGCGGCCGGTGAATTTCAGGTAGTTCAGCGTCTCCTTGTCGATCGGGAAGAAGCCGCAGGTGGCGCCGTATTCCGGCGCCATGTTGGCGACGGTCGCGCGGTCGGCAAGCGACAGCGCGTCCAACGCCGGGCCGTAGAACTCGACGAACTTGTTCACCACACCCTTCTTGCGCAGCATCTGGGTCACGGTGAGCACGAGGTCGGTCGCGGTGATGCCTTCCTTCGGCTTGCCGGTGAGCTTGAAGCCGACGACCTCCGGAATCAGCATCGAGATCGGTTGGCCGAGCATCGCCGCCTCGGCTTCGATGCCGCCCACGCCCCAGCCGAGCACGGCCAGGCCGTTGACCATCGTCGTGTGGCTGTCGGTGCCGACCAGCGTGTCGGGATAGGCGACAGTCTTGCCGTCGATATCGGCGGTCCACACGGTCTGCGACAGGTTCTCGAGATTGACCTGGTGGCAGATGCCGGTCCCCGGCGGCACGACGCGGAAGTTCGCGAACGCCTGCGCGCCCCAACGCAGGAAGTTGTAGCGCTCGCCGTTACGCTCGTATTCGAGCTTCACGTTCTTGTCGAACGCATCCTTGTTGCCGAAGAAGTCGATCTGCACCGAGTGATCGATGACCAGGTCGACCGGCGACAGCGGATTGATCTTTTTCGGATCGCCGCCCATGTGCACCATCGCGTCGCGCATGGCCGCGAGGTCGACCACCGCCGGGACGCCGGTGAAGTCCTGCATCAGCACGCGCGCCGGGCGATAGGCGATCTCACGATCCGAGTGGCGGGTCTTGCTCCACGCTCCCACCGCCTTCACGTCGTCGACGGTGACGCTGCGGCCGTCTTCGTAGCGGAGCAAGTTTTCGAGCAGGACCTTCAGCGACACCGGCAGGGTCGCGATGCCCTCGATTCCCGCTTTGGCGGCAGCCTCCAGGCTGAAATAGTCGTAAGACTTGCCGCCGACGTCGAGCGTGCGGCGGGTTTTCAAGCTGTCATGGCCAATGGCGGGCACGGGCGACTCCTGTCGGAGAGGATGTGGATGCGAAAAAAAGAGGCCCCGGCGCCGTCATGCGGATGGCCGGGTGAGGCCCCTGGATTACACGGTTTAGGTTAAATTTTGAAGTGCGGCGTCGGGGCGGTCCGGCCGGGCCACCGGGAGCGCCTCGCCGTCCAGGATCGCGCGGCCGCGCGGCGTCAGCCGGACCACCGTGCGGCCGTCGGGGTCGATGTCGAGCCGGACCAGGCCGTCCAACGTCGCGTCTTCCCACACCGACAGCCGCGGACAGCTGGTCCGCCACGCCTCCATGGCCTCGCCGTAACTGCGCAGGCGCTCGGCCACCCAGGCCAGGAACTGCATCGTGATCAGACTGACCGGTGGGCTCATGCGCACCTCGCCTTCAACGCCTCGGGATTGACGACATTGATCGGGCGGCCCGCCGCATAGGCGGTGATCTGGTCGAAGATGTCGGCGAACTGGATTTCATATTCCTCGCGCGACACGTAGCCGATATGCGGCGTGCACACGACGTTGGGCATCGTGAGCAGCGGATGCGCGGTGTCGCGGAGCGGCTCCTCTTCGTACACATCGACCGCCGCGAAGCCGGGCCGGCCGGCGCGCAGCGCTGCCACCAGGGCGCCCGGCGCGATCAGCGGCGCCCTGCTGGTGTTCACCAGCAGGGCCGTCGGCTTCATCCGCGCGAGATCGGCCGAGGTGACGATGCCGCGCGTCGCGTCGACCAGCCGCATGTGCAGCGAGACGACGTCGCAGGCCTCGAAGAACGCATCCTTGCCGGACGCGGCGGCATGGCCGTCCGCCCGCGCTTGCGCGAGCGAGGCCGGCCGGGCCCAGACCAGCACGTTCATGCCGAACGCCCGGCCATAGCCCGCGACGACGCTGCCGATCCGGCCATAGCCGAAAACGCCGAGCGTCTTGCCACGCAGCGTAGTGCCGACCCCGATCTGCCAGTTCCCGGCTTTGAGGGCCGACATCTGCTGCGGAATCTGGCGCATCGCCGCCAGCACCAGGCCCCAGGTCAGCTCGGCGGTGGCATAGGACGGCGTGCCGGGGTGCTGGCTCGAGGAAACGACGACGCCCTGCCGCGTGCAGGCCTCGACGTCGATATGCGGGTAGACGCTGCGCTGGCTGATCAGCCGGAGCTTGGGCAGACGCTCGAGCAGCGGAGCCCGGATCTTCGTGCGCTCGCGGATCAGAACCAGGACCTCGGCATCGGCGAGCCGCTTCGCCAGCGCGTCGACGTCCTGCACGTGATCATTCCAGATCGTCACCTCATGACCCGCGAGCTTGCCGAAGCAGCGCAGCGTCCGCAGCGTGTCGTGATAATCGTCGAGGATGGCGACGTTCATGCCGCCAAGGTAGGCGCCGGTTGAGCATCTGTCCAATATATGGATATGACATTATCCATATGTTAAACATATGCCATGGAGCTGCGTCATCTCCGCTATTTCGTCGCCGTGGCCGAAGAGGGTCATATCACCCGCGCCGCCGAGCGGCTCGGCCTGCAGCAGCCGCCGCTCAGCCAGCAGATCCGGGCGCTGGAAAGCGAGCTCGACGTACAGCTGTTCCGCCGCAAGCCGCGCGGCGTCGAGTTGACCGAGGCCGGGCGGGCGTTGCTCGACGACGCGCGCGCGGTGCTGAGCCAGGTCGAGCACGCGGTGGCGACGGCGCGGCGGACGGCGCGCGGCGAACAGGGGCGCATCGCGGTCGGCTTCACCAGTTCGGCGTCGTTCCACCCGCTGGTCGTGCGGGCCATCCGGAGCTATCGCGATGCGTATCCGCTGGTGTCGTTGGCGCTCGAGGAAGGCGGCACGGCGGAACTGGTCGACGCGTTGCGGCAGGATCAGCTCGACGCCGCGTTCATCCGCACGCCGGTCGGCGATGCGTCGGCGCTGACGGTGATGCCCCTCCTGGAGGAGGAGATGGTCGCGGCCCTGCCGACGGGTCACGCTCTCGTGCGGCGCAAGCGGACGACCGCTTTGCCGTTGTCGGGACTTTCCGCCGAGACGTTCATCCTGTACCGGCGCCGTCTCGGCCCGGGACTTTACGATGCGATCATCGCGGCCTGCCATCGCGCCGGCTTCAGCCCGCGCGTCGGCCAGGAAGCGCCGCGCATGTTCTCGACGCTCAACCTCGTCGCCGCGGGGCTTGGCGTCTCGATCATCCCCGCGTCGATGCAGGCGCTGCACATGGACGGCGTGGTCTACCGCCGGCTGAGCGGCGCGCCGGTCAAGGCGCCGCTGCGGCTCGCCTGCCGGCGTGGCGAAACGGCGCCGGCCGTGCGCCGCTTCGTCGAGCTGGTGGGGCGGGCGGCAAAGGCGCCGCCGCGCTGACGTCGCGACGCCGCGGTCAGTCCATCACCAGCAGGGCCGCCTGGACTTCGAACGCGTTCCACAGGTTCTGCAGCCGGATGTTTTCGTTTTTGGCGTGCTGATTGTTGTCGTAGTTGACGAGCGGGATCGAGATGGTCGGCACCTTCAGGATGTCCTCGATCATGTCGAGCGGGACGCTGCCGCCCGAGGTGGGCTGGGCCACGATCGGGCTGCGCACGCCTGCCACCGTGGCCACCACCTTCCGCGCGATCGGCAGGTCCATCGGGGTGCGGACGGCGTTGTAACCGCCCGCCTCGGCGACGACCTTGGCGATCCTGGGATGCGCCAGCCGTGTCGCCTCGTCGGGCTCGCTGCTCGTGACGACATAGCCCTGCGCCTTGATGTGCTCGACCACGCGCGCCACCTGGCCCTCGTGCGTGACGCCCTTCACGAGACGAAGGTCGAGGGCCGCGGTCGCCGTCGAGGGAATCACATTCGCCGCCTGCTCACCGGTCTTGCCGGCAGCAAATCCCCGGATATTGAGCGACGGCTGATTGATCAGCTCCGCGAGCCGTTTGCCGTCACCGTCGGTCGCGGCGAGGCCGAACTCGCGCTTCAACTCGGCGTCGTTCTGCGGCATGTCGGCGATCGCCTTCAACTCGATCTCCGACAGCGGCACCACGCCGTCGTAGAAATTCTTCACCAGAACCCGGCCGTTCGCATCCTTCATCGACGCGAGCAGGCTGGCGAGCATCAGGGCCGGGTTGGGCGCCCAGTTGCCGTAATGGCCGCTGTGCAGCTCGCGATTCGGGCCGTACACGGTGATGTCGAGCTTCTGGATGCCGCGCGCGCCGAACATGATCGTCTGCCGGCCGGTCGAATTTTCCGGGCCGTCGCAGATCAGCAGCAGGTCGCCTTTCAGCAGCGCCTGGTTCGCGCGCAGTATCTTGTCGAGGTTCTCGGATTCGATCTCCTCCGCGCCCTCGAAGATGAACTTGATGTTGGCCCGGTGCTTCAGCCCGGCCGCGCGCAGCGCGTCGACCGCGGTGATGAGGGCAAAGACCTGCGCCTTGTCGTCCGAGGCGGCGCGCGCGTAGATCCGCCACTCCGGATCGAAGCGTCCGTCCGCGGGCGGAAAGGCGACCACCTGGCCGCCTTTGTCGAGGCGACCGGACCGCAAGGTCGGCTCGAAGGGCGGCGTCGCCCATTCCTTGGGGTCCACCGGCTGGCCGTCATAGTGGGCGTAGAAGACGTAGGTGTGCGCAGCCCCCGGCGTCGCGATCTCGCCGTACACGGCGGGGACGGTCTCGGTCGGACTGGCATCGGGCACTTCGAGCAGGCGGGCAGCGATGCCGCGCCGCTCCATCATTTTCAGGATGTGCTCGGCGTTGCGCCGAACGTTGACGCGATCGCGCGACACGTTCGGGATGCGCAGGAGCTCGATATACTCCTCCAGAATCGCCCGCTCATGCTGTTGGCGCCACGTCCGCGCCGCCTGTGCCGCCTCGTTCTCGGCGGCCG
>DASWFO010000206.1:0-26332 GCA_036394195.1 Alphaproteobacteria bacterium
TATGCACCCGCCGTCATCGGATGGGAAGAGGCTGCGCGCGGTTCGCAGACCGAACGCCTAGGGCCGAGCCTTCTCCCGTTCCTGCTCGCGCAGCCGGAAGCGCTGCACCTTGCCGGTCTCGGTGCGCGGCAGCGCGTCCACGAACTCGACCGCGCGCGGATATTTGTAGGGCGCGATCTGCGCCTTCACGAAATCCTGCAGCGCCTTGGCGGTATCGGCTGTCGCGTCCTTGGCCTCGCGCAGCACCACGAACGCTTTCACCAGCATGCCGCGCTCGGCATCCGGGGCGCCCACCACCGCGCACTCGCGCACCTGAGGATGCTCGAGCAGCACGCCCTCGACCTCCGGGCCGGAGATGTTGTAGCCGGCCGAGATGATCATGTCGTCGGAGCGCGCCTGGTACCAGAAATACCCGTCGTGATCCATCCGGTAGGTATCGCCGGTGACGTTCCAGCCGTTCTGCACGTATTTGCGCTGCCGCTCCAGATCGTCGAGATAGCGGCAGCCCGTCGGTCCGCGCACCGCCAGCCGCCCGATCTCGCCCGCCGGCAGCTTCCGGCCCTCATCGTCGACGATCATCGCTTCGTAGCCCGGGATGGCCTTGCCGGTGGCGCCGGGCCGGATATCGTCCTCGGCCGCGGAGATGAAGATGTGCAGCATCTCGGTCGAGCCGATGCCGTCGATCAGCTTGAGGCCGGTCTTCTGCCGCCACGCCTCGAAGATCGCGAGCGGCAGATGCTCGCCGGCGGAGACGCCCTTCTTGAGGCTGGCCAGATGCTTAGCCTCCGCCGTATCGGCCATGATGCGATAGGCGGTAGGTGCGGTGAACACGACCGTCGCCTTGCGATCGTAGATGATCTGCGGCAGGATTTCGGGCGTTGCCTTCTCGGCAAGAGCCGTGCTGGCGCCGATGCGCATCGGGAACAGCGCCAGCCCGCCGAGGCCGAAGGTGAAGGCGAGCGGCGGCGAGCCGCAGAAAATATCGTCGCGCGTGGCCTTCAAGGTCGAGCGCGGGAAGGCGTCGCAAATCGCCATCACGTCGCGATGGAAATGAACCGTGCCCTTGGCTGGCCCGGTCGTGCCCGAGGTGAAGGCGATCAGAGCCACGTCGTCGGCGGCCGTGTCGCAGTTCTTGAACTCGGCGCTCTTGCCGGCCATGCGCGCGTCGAGACTGTCCGAGGCGTCGCTGTTGAAATAGAGGATCTGCTTCAGTGCCGGCGCCTGCTCGGCCGCCGCCCTGAGCTCGCCGTCCAGCCTCGCCTCGCACAGCGCGAAGTTCACCTTCGCCTTGTTCAGGATGTAGCCGAGCTCGCGCGCCCGGTAGAGCGGCATGGTGCCGACTGCGATGCCGCCGGCCTTGAACACGGCCAGCCAGCAGGCGAGCATCATCGGGTTGTTGGCGGAGCGCAGCAGGACTCGGTTGCCGGGAACGAGACCGAGATCCTCGACCAGCACGCGGGCGATGCGGTTGCTGGTCGCGAGCAGGTCCCGGTAGGTCCACATCTTGGGGCCAAACCAGACGCACGGGCGGTCACCATGGCCGGCGCCGACCATGGTGTCCAGGAACTCGGCGCCGCAGTTGAGCCGCGGCGGATACTGCAGCTCGGGCAATCCGAAGCTCATCACTGGCCATTCCGGGAGCGGCGGCAGGTTGTCGCGCGCGAAGGTGTCGATGTGGCCGGTTCCTCGAAGCATCGTCGTCGTCACGCGTGGCTGGTCTCGCGGGCCGGGGCGCCGAAATCCGGCATCGGCATGTCGACCCGCACGGCATTCGACGGCGGGCTGTGCCGGCCGGATTTGTCGAACGCCATGACGTAATAGGTGTAGTGCAAGCCGCCGAGCACAAGCCGGTCGGTGAATTTCGGCGCCTTCACGGCCTCGACGATGCCCGCCGGACCGCCGTCCTCGGCGCGGAACATGTCGTAGCCGATGACGTCGCTGCCGTCGGCCCGCGCCCAGGTCAGGTGAACGGTGCCGTCCTTGATCGCGGCGCGGAGCGTCGCCTCGCCGGCCGGCCAGTGCGGGCGGTCGGCCCCCAAGTCCTCCTGCGGCGCCTGGATGGCACCTTTGGGCCATAGGAAGCACGCCACCAGCTTGAAGTTCTCGTCGAGCTGCTTGCAGACGTTGCAGTAGATGCAGCGGACGATGGCGTCCGGACGGCTCTCCTCGACCTTTTTCACCCAGTCGGGATCGGACAGCAGCTGGCGCGCCATGCCGATCATGTCGGCCTTGCCCTCCTGTAACAGGCGCTCGGCATCGGCCGGATCGCTGATCTTGCCGACCGAGATCACCGGCACCGCGTAGCCCTTGCCGTTGATGTACTCTTTGATCCCGGCGGCGAGATGCGCGTGCGGCAGCGGCGGATAACTGTCGCCCGGCATGCAGCGGTCGCCGCTATAGCCGGTGTAGGGGTAGAGCGGCTCGCCCGGCTTGTGTATCGCGTCCTCGAACTTGCCGCCGATCGACAGCGAGATGTAGTCGACGCCCATTTGCGCCATGCGGAGCGCGATGCGCTGCGAATCGGGGAGGGCGTAGCCGTCCTTGATCGCCTCTTCGGCGAGGAAGCGTACGCCCACAGGGAAATCGGCGCCGACCATCCGGCGCACCCGCGTCATCACCCTTCCGAACATGCGGAGGCGGCCTTCCAAGGTGCGCCCGTCATAGTCGTCGCGGCGCTTGTTGTGGCGCGACAGGAACGACGACAGCGTGTAGGCGTGCGCGGAGTGCAGCTCGACGCCGTCATAGCCGGCTTCGCGCGCCCGCGCCGCGGCGGCGCCGAACTGCTCGACGATCTGGTCGATGTCCTGGAGCGACAGCTGGTCGATCGTCTGCCGCCAGCCCGACCGCGCCACTTTCATGAAATGGATGATCTGCGGCACGATCTTGGACGGGCCGGCATCGTGCACCCGCTTCACCAGCTCGGCATGGCCGGGGATGAACCTGTCGTCGGAGATGCGCAGCAGCGGTCCCGATTTCGAGCCGTGGATCGCCATCGCCTCGACGACGATCAGGCCGACATGCCCCTGGGCATAGCGCACATAGCGGTCGAGGACGTTCTGGTTGATGAAGCCGTCCTCGCCCGACAGCCGCGTCACCATCGCCGGCACCGCGACGCGGTTCGGCACTGTCATGCCGTTGATGGTAATGGGTTCGAGAAGTTTCATCGGCTACCCCCCATCCCAACCTTCCCCCGCAAGGGGGGAAGGGGTCGGAGGAGCGCCCCATGTCTTATCCCCTCCCCCCTTGAGGGGGAGGCCGTGAGCGCGGTCGGACGGCCGCGCGAGCCCGAGGGGGACCTTACAAGCAGCGTGGGGGGTGATGGAAAGCGCCGTGCTTTCACGTTGCGTGTTTCCTTGCGGTCGCACGCAGGCAGTTCGGGCACAGGCAGCTTTCGGCGGGACCCGCGGGCATGGGCAGACGTACGCTCTCGTCCTTGCACCAGCAGGCACCAGCCGGATCGCAGGCGAACTCGGCGCCGCATTTGGCGCAGCGCAGGATCGCAGCGATGGTCGCGGGCTTCGTGCTCATTCGACCGCCTTCTGCGCGGTGCTGTCGTTGCCATGCGCCGCCAGCACCTGGCCGGCGATCACCAGCTTCTGGATCTCGGAGGTGCCTTCATAGATGCGCAGCGAGCGGATCTCGCGATAGAGACGCTCGACCGGCTGGCCCGACACGACGCCGACGCCGCCATGGATCTGCACGGCCGCGTCGATGACGCGCTGTGCCGCCTCGGTGGCGAAGAGCTTCGCCATCGATGCCTCGCGCGTGACCCGGTCGGCGATTTTGTCCTTGGTCCACGCCGCGCGATAGACGAGCAGAGCCGCGGCGTCGATGTCGACGGCCATGTCGGCGAGCTTCGCCTGCGTCAGCTGGAACTCCGCAATCTTTTGGCCGAAGGCGTCACGCCGCTTCGCATAGTCGACCGCTTCGTCGAGGGCCCGGCGGGCGAAGCCCAACGCCGAGGCGCCCACCGTCGAGCGGAAGATATCGAGCGTGGCCATGGCGATCTTGAAGCCTTCGCCCGGCTTGCCGAGGAGATGCGATTTGGGCACGCGGCAATTCTTGAACGACAGCCGGGCCAGCGGATGGGGGGCGATGACCTGGATCCGCTCGGCGATGCTGAGCCCCGGCGCATCCGCATCCACCACGAAAGCCGACAGGCCTTTGGCGCCCGGGGCCTCGCCGGTTCTTGCGAACACGATGTAATGGCCGGCGATGCCGCCGTTTGAGATCCAGGTCTTGCTGCCGTCGATCACGTAGTGGTCGCCGTCCGCGCGCGCGGTCGTCGTCATCGCGGCGACGTCGGAGCCGGCGTCCGGCTCCGACAGCGCGAACGCCGCGATCCGCTGCCCGGCGCACACCTCCGGCAGGTATTTGCGCTTGAGATCTTCCGAGCCGAACAGCGAGATCGAGGCGCTGCCGAGCCCCTGCATCGCGAACGCGAATTCCACCAGCCCGTTCAGCCGGGCGAGTGTGTCGCGGACGAGGCAGATCGAGCGCACGTCGAGCTTGTCGAAATGGCCGCCATAGGCCTTCGGCACGACGTAGCGCAGCCAGCCGTCGCGGCCGAGGCGGTCCACGAACCCCTGGCACTGCGCGTCGATGTCGACGTCATCGTACGCCTCCGTCCCGACGTTCTGCCGCGCCCACGCCTCCAGTTTGTCGGCGAGCGCGCGATGCGCATCGTCGAAGAACGGCCAGGCGAGGAACGTGTTATCAGCCATGGCTCCAACCCGTACCCCCCATCCCAACCTTCCCCCGCAAGGGGGGAAGGCGAAGAGGAGCGCACTTAAATTCTCCCTCCCCCTTGAGGGGGGAGGGTTGGGGTGGGGGTGTCAACCGGCGCGGCGCTTCAGGCATCGCTCAATTCCCCTCGAATTGCGGCTTCTGCTTGGCGGCGAAGGCGCGGTAGGCGCGTTCGAAATCCTTGGTCTCCATGCAGATCGCCTGGGCTTCGGCCTCGGCCTCGATCGCCTCGTCGACGCCCATATTCCATTCCTGGTGCAGCATCTTCTTGGTGATGCCGTGGGCGAAGGTCGGGCCCGATGCCAGCTCGCGCGCCATCGCGTGCGCCTCGTCGACCAGCTTGTCGGGGTCGCAGAGCCGGTTGAAGAAGCCCCAGCGCTCGGCTTCGTCGCCGGGCATGGCGCGGCCGGTGAACAGGAGCTCCGAGGCCCGGCCCTGGCCGATGATGCGCGGCAAGATCGCGCAGGCGCCCATGTCGCAGCCGGCGAGGCCGACGCGCGTGAACAGGAACGCGACCTTGGCCCGCGCCGTGCCGAACCGGAGGTCTGCCGCCATCGCGATACAGGCGCCCGCCCCGGCGCACACGCCGTCGACGGCCGCCACGATCGGCTGCGGGCAGGCCCGCATCGCCTTCACGAGATCGCCGGTCATGCGGGTGAAGCGCAGCAGGTCCGGCATGTCCATGCTCACCAGCGGGCCGATGATCTCGTGGACGTCCCCGCCGGAACAGAAATTGCCGCCGGCGCCGGCGATCACGACGGTCTTGATGTCGCTCGCATAGACGAGGTCGCGGAACAGGTCGCGCAGCTCGGCATAGCTCTCGAAGGTCAGGGGATTTTTGCGCTCGGGCCGGTTCAACGTGACGGTCGCGACGCGACCCTGCACCGACCAGCCGAAATGCTGCGGCCGGAACCGGTCGGCGGAGAACTGGGTGAGTGGTGCCGTCACGGCGTGTCTCCCTTGCCCTGTCGTTGCGCCGCGGTGACGGAATGCTTGAGCTTGGCCAGCAGTTCCAGCAGCTGGCCCATGTCCTGGCGCGACAAACCGGCGAGCAGGTCGTCGATCCAGCGTTCGTGCCGCGGCGTCATCGCATCGAAGGCGCGCTTGCCGGCCGGGGTCAGCCGGACCCGGCTCTGGCGCCGGTCCTGCGGCGAGGGGACGCGCGCCACTAAGCCCTCCTCGACCAGCCGGTCGATGAGGCCGGTGACGTTGCCGTTCGACACCATGAGGCGGTCCGACAATTCACCCATCGACAGCCCGTCGGCCGCGCGGTCGAGCTGCGCCAGCACATCGAAGCGCGGCAAGGTCACGCTGAACTCTTCGCGCAATCCGGCGCGCACCCGGGTCTCGATCAGGTTGGAGCAGGTGAGGAGGCGGAGCCACACCCGCAGCTCGAGCTTGTCGCCGCGGGCGACGGCGCTTTCGCGGTCGGCCGACCCGGTTTCGGCGGGCTTCACGTCGTCCATGGTCAAATCTCGCCCCCCGCGACCGGGATCGCCTGGCCGGTGATCGACGCCGCCTCGGGCCGGCACAGCCAGCCAACCACCGTCGCCACTTCCTGTGGAGTCACAAGACGCCCCATCGGATTGGAGGCGGCGAGCTGCGCCCGCGCGTCCTCGGTCGACCGCTTGGTCTTCGCGGCGATCGCGGCGATGGCACCGTCCAGCATCGGCGTATCGGTGTAGCTCGGGCAGACCGCATTCACGGTGACGCCGGTCCTGGCGAACTCCACCGCCAGCGCCCGCGTCAGCCCGACCACGCCGTGCTTGGCCGCGACATAGGCGCTGACATAGGGATAGCCCTTCAGGCCGGCGGTCGACGCGATGTTGACGACCCGGCCCCAGCCGGCGGCGATCATGGCCGGCGCCACGGCGCGCGTCACGGCGTAGACGGAGGTGAGGTTGAGATCGAGCATGCGGCGCCACAGCGCGCCGTCGGTCCTGGCGAACGGCGCCGAGTCCGCGGCACCGGCATTGTTCACCAGAATCGCCGGCGCCTGCAGAGCGCCTGCGAGCTTCGCGACCGCCGCGTCGTCCGTCACATCAAGGGCGTGCTCGGCCACCCGGGCGCCGGTCTGGTCGCGGAGCCGGCCGGCGATCGTCCGCAACGCCGGCAGGCCGCGCGCGACGAGAGTCAGGTCGGCGCCGAGACGGGCGAGCTCAAATGCAATGGCGGCGCCGATGCCGCGCGACGCGCCGGTGATGACCGCATGGCGGCCGCTGAGCGGCCGGTCCGATGGCGAGGGCGGACTGCCGGGCCGACTGCCTGATGGAGATGCCCCTGACATGGCCATCCTTTGTCTCCGCGGGGCGCAATTATTTTAAGTTTAAAATAATTGGCCGCGGAGAGCAAGGGACGGCGGGTCAGCTCTTTTGTCGGTGAGGGGATCGCCCGGACGGGCGGATCACTGAACGAGGGCGTGGATGCCGAGGCCAACGCCGACCCAGAAGGCGGCGCCGACGACGAAAACGCCGAGCCAGATCCAGGCGCGGTACGGATGCTTGGTGTCGCTGTCGATCTCGAGGTGCCCGGTCTCGACGAGCTGAGCGGTATCGATCTGGGAAAGCGCCCGCATTATTTTCTCCTGTTGCATCGGGCGACAGCCTGGCGAGCACTATCCCGGAGGATGGTTAACAAAACGGAAAGGCAGCGGAGGTTTTTGCCAGCATGTCAGCGCCGGGCGCGAGTCGTACACGTTGCTGACACGCCAGGTCAACAAAGTGGCCGCCCGGTCGCAGATTTGACACAGGTGGGGCACAGCAAGGTCACACACTACGCGTCAGGCTACCGCGAACCGTCGATTCGCAGCGCGGTGGGCGTTTTTTTCTCGACGGCCGCGCCTATGTCTTTAGCGGAAAGCCGGTGGGGGACCTTTGGAGGTCAATATGCGCTGGCTGAGTTTCGCGATCGCGTTTCTGTTGAGCGCCGGTTCCGCCCTTGCCGAGGACATTCCGGCGGCGGCCGACGAAGGCGCCCGTCCACAGCCTCAGGCGATCATCATCGAGCCCGTACCACAGCTCGCGAAGGTGCCGGAGTCCCGACCGCCGCTGGACTTCGACATTGCGCCGGGCAAGGCCACCCATCGCGACGACCAGATGGATCCGTATGATCCGGCGGATCAGCAGCAGAACCAGTCGCACGGTCTGACGACCGGCCCGTGGGACGACATCCCCCGGCGCTAGTTCGGCAGGAGTGACGACGCCGGCTCTCTAGCTGTCCTAGTGCGGCACGTCGACGAGGCGGCGGGTGCCCTGCTCGACGTCGTAGACGTGGAACGAATTCATCATGCGGCCGTAAAGGTGTAACGACACCACGCGCTCGCGGTCGGCGGCCACGCCGGTCTTGTGGATGTGGTCGGGATTGGGGACGAAGGTTGTCACCGCGCCCGGCGGCAGCAGGACCATGCCGCCGCGTTTGAGGCGAATTCCGCTGTCGCGCGTGATCTCGCCGTCCATCGCCATGTAGGCGCGTTCCTCGAGCATGCCCTCGACGACGCCGACCACGCCCCAGCTTCCATGGTCGTGCACGGGCGTCCATTGGCCGGGCAGCCAGACCAGCGTGTAGAGCGACAGATCGTGCTCGGGTGAGATGTGGATCGCATTGCGCGTGTATTGCGCGGGATCGCTGCGATAGTGGCTCGGCTTGAGGAAGCGGCCTGCATGGCCGAGGAACCGTGCCATCAGCGGTGCAATGGCCTGGATGCAATCGGCGGGGTCGGGGCAGCCCATGGCACAGGCGCGGCAATCGGCGATAAAGCTCTCGATCATGAGGTATTAAGGCCGAGGCTTCGAGGACGTCATCAACGGTGGCGACCGCCACCGCGCGCGCTAACGCGCGCGGACGCAAGCGGCGCGGCAGGCACAATCGCGGAGCGCGATTTGCCGGCGCCGCGCCCGCAGGGGCTCATGAAAACGCCTTGAAGGTGATCAGCGTGAATGTGTCCTTCACGCCGGGCAGGCGTTGCACGCCCATCACGAAGTGCCCGATGTCCTGCTCATCGGTCAGATAGCATTTCATCAGGAGATCGTACTGCCCGGAAATCGAATAGACTTCGGACACCTGGTCGATGTTCTGAACGGCCTCGTCGGCCACTTCGTAGGCCTTGCCGAGATCGCATTTGACCATGACGAAAATGGTCTGCATCGACGTCCGTTCCCCCGAGGGTTGTTGCCTGGGAACGGACCGTAGCGGACCTGATCCGGCCCAGGCCCCTAACCTATAGCGCGTCGACCCCGCATGAGGAAGGCGGGCATGTGATCGCCGAGCCCGACCTGGGCCGGGCCGTCGTCGCGCTCTTCGCGGCCGCGCCGCTGGTGATGGCGGTCCTCGTGATGCGGGCGCTCTTCGGCGCGGGCTTGCGGATGGGCCGGGTGCTTCTTGCCGTTGGCGTGATTGGTATGAGCGGCGGCCGCGGCGGCCGCCGGATTGGCGTGCGCGTCATCGAACGGGTGATGCGGCAGCGGCGAGGGGCCGTGCGGCTTGTCGGCGCGGACCGGCGGCTTCTCGTGTTGCGGCGGCGCGGCCTGATCGTGGACCCGATCGTCGCCGCGGCTGCGGCCCCTCGGTGCGCCACCTTGTCCGCCACGGCGGCCGCGCTGGCCGCGGCTGGGGCGGCCCTGCTCGGCTTCGTCGGCGGTGGGCTCGGCGCTGGCGGCGGCGACGCCCTCGATGGTGATCCGCGGAATGGCCTTGCTGATGAGCCGCTCGATCGCGTCGATGTACCGGCGGTCTTCACCGGTACCCAGCGTGAAGGCCCGTCCGCTGCGCCCGGCGCGGCCGGTGCGGCCGATCCGGTGCACGTAGTCCTCGGCGTGGATCGGCACGTCGAAATTGAACACATGCGACAGGTCGTCGATGTCGAGGCCGCGCGCGGCCACGTCGCTGCAGACCAGCAGGGTCATCTCGCCGCGCTTGAACGCATCGAGGGTCTGCGTGCGGGTACCCTGGTCCATGTCGCCGTGCAGCGAGCCGACGCTGAAGCCGTGCCGCTTCAGCGACTTGTACAGCGTGTCGACGTCGCGCTTGCGGTTGCAGAAGATCAGCGCGTTCCTGACCGTCTCGGCCGCGATCAGCCGCCGCAACGCGTCGCGCTTGGCGTGGTCGGCATGCGGCACGATCGCCAGCCCTTGGGTCACCGTCGCGGCCGGCGAGGCCGGCGGCGCCACGGTGATCTCGCGCGGCTCGGACAGGAACGCGTCGGCCAAGCGCTTGATTTCGGGCGGCATGGTGGCTGAAAAGAACAGCGTCTGGCGCTTCTTGGGCAGCAGACTGACGATGCGCTCGACGTCCGGGATGAACCCCATGTCGAGCATCCGGTCGGCCTCGTCGATGACGAGGATGTTCACGTCGTTGAGAAGGATCCGGCCGCGTTCGAAATGGTCGAGGAGGCGGCCGGGTGTGGCGATCAGGACGTCGACGCCGCGGTCGAGCAGCTTTTCCTGGTCGTCATACGAGACGCCGCCGATCAGCAGCGCCTTGGTCAGCTTGTTGTACTTGCCGTAGATCTCGAAGTTCTCGGCGACCTGGGCCGCCAGCTCGCGGGTCGGCTCGAGGATCAGGGAGCGCGGCATCCGCGCCCGGGCCCGGCCCTGGGCCAGGATATCGATCATCGGCAGGGTGAACCCGGCGGTTTTGCCGGTCCCGGTCTGGGCGCAACCGAGGATGTCGCGGCCCATCAGGACGTGGGGGATCGCCTTCTGCTGGATCGGGGTGGGGGTTTCGTAACCGGCGTCGGAGACGGCACGCAATACTTCGGCACTAAGGCCGAGATCAGAAAATGTCATTTATGCCTTGGTTCATCACATCTAGCGCACCCAGGCCGGACTATGCGCAAGATTGCGCGGGACCGGGAAAGCGGGGCGCTCCATATCATCCGCAGCCGCCCCATAATGGGGGGCCCCCTTGGTTTTGGGGGATGGCCCGCTGATCTGTCATAGATCTCTTGTCCGGGCGCTCGGCTCACGGGAGCTTTCGCAACGCAACATATAAGGGCAAAGCGGTTAAAAGTCAATGAAACTTGGGCTTTTCCGCGGCTTTAAGGTAGCAGAACCCGCCGCTGGCAGACCTTCGTCCCGCGGATGAGCGACGCTAAGACACCGCTGGTGCTGCTCCCGGGGCTTCTTTGCGATGACGCTTTGTGGGCGCCGGAGATCGCGGCCCTGGCGGATATTGCGGTCGCACGGGTGGGCGATCCGACCCAGCACGATTCCATGGCCGGCATGGCCGAAGCGGTCCTGAATACCGCGCCCGAGCAATTTGCCCTCGCCGGGCTGTCAATGGGCGGCTACGTGGCGTTCGAGATCATGCGCCGGGCCCCCGAGCGGGTGCTGCGGCTGGCCTTGCTCGATACCTCGGCCCGGCCCGATACGCCGCAGCAGACCAAACAGCGGCACGAGCTCATGGCGCTGGCCCGCAAAGGCGACTTCAAGGGCGTCACGCCGCGCCTGCTGCCGCGCTGGGTCCATCCCTCCCGGGTGACTGACAGGGCGTTGGCCGACACCGTTATGGCGATGACGCAGCGCGTGGGCCGCGAGGCCTTTCTGCGACAGCAGATGGCGATCATGAACCGTGCCGACAGCCGACCGACCCTGCCCCAGATCGAGTGCCCGACCCTCGTCCTGTGCGGCCACGAGGACCAGTCGACGCCGGTGGAGCTGCACCGCGAGATGGCGGCCGACATCGCCAACGCGCGGCTGGTGGTGGTTCCCGAATGCGGCCATCTGTCGACCCTCGAGCGGCCGGGGATCGTCAGCCGCGAGTTGCGGACGTGGCTCACCGGCGATTGACGGGGACGGTGCTGACGGTTCGTGGAACGAGCGGCGTCCGCAAACATTCTTTCCGCGACGGTGCGTCATGAAGCAGTACGATGTGATCGTGATCGGCAGCGGCGCAGCCGCCCAGACCGTGGCGGAGCGGGTGCGGGCGGCCGGCTGGGCGACGGCGATCGTGGACGAACGGCCGTTCGGCGGCACGTGCGAGCTGCGCGGCTGTGACCCCAAAAAAGTCCTGATGAGCGGCGCCGAGGCGGTCGATCTCGCCCGACGCCTGCACGGCCATGGCGTTGCCGGCGAGATCCGGATCGACTGGGCGGAGCTGATGGCCTTCAAGCGCAGCTTCACCGAGCCCGTGCCGGAGCGGCTGGCGCGGCACTTCGCCGAGATCGGGATCGACGCGCTGCAAGGGCATGCGCGCTTCACCGCCCCGGACACGATCGCGCTCGACGGACAGACGCTGCAAAGCCGGTTTTTCGTCATCGCCACGGGTAACGCTCCGGTGCCGCTGGAGTTTCCCGGGGCGGAGCACGTCGTAGGCAGCGACGTGTTCCTCGACCTCGACCGGCTTCCACGCCGCCTCGTCCTGGTGGGCGGCGGCTATATCGCGGCCGAGCTGTCGCATCTCGCGGCCCGGGCCGGGGCAGAGGTCCACGTCCTGCAGCGGCGGGACCGTCTGCTGCCGACGTTCGATTCCACCCTCGTCGGCTGGCTCGATGAGAAATTCCGCGCGGTCGGCATCGACGTGCGGCTGAGGACCGCGGTCGAGCGCATCGAGAGAGACGGTGAGGCGTTTGCCGTCCGCATCAAGGGGGACGGCGGCAGCGTGACGCTCGCGGCCGACCTTGTGGTTCATGCGGCGGGACGGGCACCGGCGCTCGGTGGTCTGAACCTCGCCGGGGCCGGCATCGAAACCGAGGGCGGGCGGCTGCGCCTCAACGAGTTCCTGCAAAGCGTGTCGAACCCAAAGGTCTACGCCGCCGGCGATGCCGCGGCGAAGGGGCCGCCTTTGACGCCGGTGGCGAGCCACGATGGGAAGGTGGTTGCGGCGAACCTCCTGGAGGGCAATCGCCACCGGCCGAACTATGCGGCCGTGCCGAGCGTGGTGTTCACCATCCCGCCGTTGGCCCGGGTGGGGCTGTCGGAAACCGAGGCGCGCGCCCAGGGGCTCAAATTCACCGTCAAGAGCGAACACACCGGCGATTGGTACTCGTCGCGCCGGCTCGCCGAACGCGTGTCCGGCTTCAAGGTGCTGATCGAGGAGCCGACCGGCTTTATCCTCGGCGCCCACCTCCTCGGCCCGCATGCCGACGAGGTCATCAACCTGTTTGCGCTGACGATGCGGCAGCGCCTCCCCGCGTCGGCGCTCAAGGACACGATCTTCGGCTATCCGACCGGTGCGTCGGACGTGGCTCATATGGTGTGAGCGGCCTCTACAACGTGGCGGAGTGGGCGATTTACATCGCGCCGCCGCTCCCGCCCGTGTTGTTCAGGCTCGGATCGTTGTAGGGCATCAAGGCCGACAGCAGATCCTGCATCAGCCGGGCGAAGCGTGGATCTTCCGCCGTGTCGATGCGCCCCCCACTGGCCCATGCCTCGCTGATCAGGTGGTCGCCGGTGCAGAACGCCGCGCTGACGTCGGTGCCTTCCGGCGCCGGCGCCGATGCGGCCGGTGCGCGGCAACCGGCGACCCGCGGCGTGCCGAACGCGACAATCACCCGATACGCACCGCTCCCCGGGGCCGACGTGGCATTCACGAACGTGACCGGCGGTCCCGGATTGCGATGCTGCATCGCCGCAAGGACCGCGGCGTTCGCCGGGTCGTTGGGAAACGGATCGCGGAAGATCGCGACCGGGACCGGCCCGTTGGCGGCGGCGTACTGGACATGGCCGGGAATGTCATGGGCGTAAACAAAGGAATGCGTGGTCGTGCCCTGATCGCTGCAGCCGGCGAGCCCCGCCATAAGGCCCGCCGCCATGACCGCGCGGCGAACGGTTCCGCCTAGAACCTGAAGGGCGACAGCCGCGACCCGCGGTCTTCGAATATGCGGCGCTCCGCGAAGAGCTCGGTCATGACCTGGCTGACCAGCGACTGAAATGTCGGATCGTCGGGTCCGCCCACCGCCGGCGAATGACCATAGGCCTCGGTGACAAGCTGCTGCCCGTAGCAGAGATCGGCGATGATCGCCATCCGTCCGGGCGGCATCGGCCGCAGGGGAAGCAGCGCGTTCTGGCACAGGCTTTGATTGCCGACCGGCGCTTCGCCAAACCCCAGCACGACCGTATAGCCGTTCCAGTCGGGCGGCATGGTCAGCGAGAACCGGTATCTCTGCGCCGGATTGTGCGTGTTCACCACCGCCAGGACGGCTTCGTTGGTGCGGTCGTTCGGGAACGGGTTGTCGCGCACGACGAGAAGGATGGTCCCGTTCATCGCCGCGTAGGGCGCGTAAGTCTGTGCGCTCGGATTGCCCGCGCCTTCGGACCGATACGTCACGATCCCGTTGGTGCACGCCGCGAGCGCCGCCGCGGCGACCAGGACGGCGATTGCCGCCCGGGCGAGGGTCATGCGCAGTCTCGCTATCCCGCCCCCCGTCGTCTTGCATGGGGCCGTCCTGCATTTTGGGTATCCCGCGTCACCATGCGCGGCGCCCGGGCGCGCCGGCACCGCCTTCGGTCCTGATCGATCGGTATACACCGTTCCGCGCTCCCGCATTCCGGCGCCGGGCCGGCAGGCCGGTGCGCGCCGCCCGACACCTAGTCAAACGAGGGCAGGGCCAAAGGGTTGCATCGCGCCGAGGGCAGGGCGCGGCCGGTCACGTTTTGGAGAGGCGCCGCCCACCGGTGGGGCGGGCGGCGCAATGGCGCTTAGAAGCGCACGAAGACCGGAGACGCCGAGCCTTGTCGTTCGAATTGCCAGCGAAGCTGGAACAGCTCGGTCATGACCTGGCCGACCAGCGATCCGAATCTCGGATCGTCGGGTCCGCTCACGGCCGGCGAATGGCCGTAGGCCTCGGTCACGAGCTGCGGGCCATAGCAGAGATCGGCGATGAGCGCGGTTCGCCCGGACGGCGTCGGCCGCAGGGGAAGCTGCGCGTTCTGGCACAGGCTCTGATTGCCGATCGGCGATTGGCCGAACCCCAGCATGACCGTATAGCCGTTCCAGTCGGGCGGCATGGTCAGCGAGAACCGGTATCCCCGCATCGGGTTGTGAGTGCTCACCACCGCCCGGACGGCTTCGCTGTTGCGGTCGCTCGGAAACGGGTTGTTGCGGACGACGAGAAGAGTGGTCCCGTTCATCGCCGCGTACGGCGCGTATGTCTGGGCGCTGGGATTGCCAGCACCTTCGGACCGGTACGTCACAATTCCGTTGCAGCCGGCAAGCGTCGCTGCTGCGACCAGGACGGCGAGCGCAGCCCGCATCAGCGGCATCACCCGCTGTGTCGCTGTCGCGCCCCGCGCTGTCCTGCATCTCGGATATCCGGCGTCGTCCTGCGCCGCGCTGGGGCGTCCGGGCAGCAGCGTAGCTCCTGATTGATCGGCATACACCGCTCAGCGCTCCAGCGTTCCGGCGCCTATACGGCAGGCCCGTGCGCCCCCTCCCCAGATCTAGTCAAACGAGGGCAGGGCCAAAGGGTCGCAGGGCGCCCCAGGTGGGCGCGGCCGGTCACGTTTTGGAGAGGCGCCGCCCGCCGATGGGGCGGGCGGCGCAACGGCGCTTAGAAGCGGAACGGGAAGACGAAGTTGACGGATGGTGCCGGCGGCGGGGCGTACACGACCGCCGGCGGCGGTGCGTACATCACCGGCGGCGGGGCATAGACCGGGGCCGGAGCCACGTAGACCTGGGGACCGTAGGAGTAGTAGGGGCGCCATTCGTGATGCTCGTACCCTTCGTGCTCGCGCCACTCGCGGTGCCCTCGACCACGACCCTCATCGTCATCGGCGCGCGCGGAGGCGGCGCCCGCAACGATAAAAAAGCTCGCCAGAGCCACGGCTCCGAGGCGGACGATCCAGCGTGTCGGCATGTTCATGACCACCTCCTCCGTCAGGACGCCTGGTTGGCGCGCGCGGCGCGGCGTTGATGCGAACGGAAGACGTTGTCCGCGTTCTTTTTCTGCGTGTCCGACATGCTGTCGTACAGGCTTTGGAACGCCGGGATGAGCCGCTTCATGCCGTCCTCATGGACTTCCGAGATTTTCTCGTACGACCGCAAATCGTCGACCGCGGTCATGTTCTTGTAGTTCTGAGCCCGCTCCTTGATGACCGCCTCCACGTCACTGGCATTCTGGCGCATCACGGCCGCCACCTGCTTCCACTGGTCTTCCTGGGCCGGCGTGATCTGCAGCCGCTTGTGGAGGTCGGCGATCCGCTGTTCGACGCTGTTGGCGCCGCCGCGACGCGGCTTGGCCGTAGCCCCAGGGGCCGGGGCCTGTGCAGTCGCCGGCGGGTTCGACGTCGACGGCGTGACCGTGCTGTTCTGCGCGTCCGCCGTGAGCGGCGTTCCGAGGAGGAGGATCGAGGCAAGCGCCGCGGCGCCCAGCACGCGCGAGGCGATGGTGATCTGCGACATGGGAGGGTTCCCTTTCACAAAATGCAGTGGCGAGAATAACGGATGGCCGTGAATTGGTATTCCGCTCCGGCCGAATCAAGCGGAATCATGGACATGAACTATGGCGGGATCGTGACCAGCCCTTCCTGCGCCCGATGGCGCCGGTCCGCACTCCGGGAAAACCCTGAAAGGCGGGGCGGGAATTACCTAGGGCCGAGGGCCGGCCGACCTAGACGTCGAGGTCGTGGGCGAACTTCGCGTTTTCCTGGATATAGGCGAGCCTGAGCTCGGGTTTGCGGCCCATCAGGCTCTCGACGAGCTTGGCCGTGCGCTTGGCCTCCTTGTCGCCCCTCTCGGGGATCTCGACCTTGAGCAGGACGCGTTTGCCCGGATCCATCGTCGTGTCCTTGAGCTGCGCCGGCGGCATTTCGCCAAGGCCCTTGAAGCGGCTGATCTCGACCTTGCCGTTGCCCTTGAACTCGCTCTTCATCAGCTCGTCCTTGTGCTTGTCGTCGCGGGCATAGATCACGTGGCCCCCGGACGCCAGCCGGTACAGAGGCGGCATCGCGAGAAAGAGGTGCCCGGTCTCGATCAGCTGCGGCATCTCGCGATAGAAAAAGGTCATCAAGAGAGAGGCGATGTGGGCGCCGTCGACGTCGGCGTCGGTCATGATGATGACCCGCTCGTAGCGCAGCTTCTCCTCGCTGAAATGTTCGCCGGTGCCGCAGCCCAGCGCCTGGATGAGATCGGCGAGCTCCTGGTTGCCGCGCAGCTTGTCCGACGAGGCGCTGGCGACGTTCAGGATCTTGCCGCGCAGCGGCAGGATCGCCTGGGTATCGCGGTTGCGCGCCGACTTGGCCGAGCCGCCCGCGGAATCGCCTTCGACCAGGAAGATCTCGGTTCCTTCGGGCGAGGTTCGCGAGCAGTCGGCGAGCTTGCCGGGCAGGCGCAGCTTGCGGGTTGCCGTCTTGCGCGCGAGATCCTTGTCCTGGCGGCGGCGGAGCCGCTCCTCGGCGCGCTCGATCACGTGCTCGAGCAGCTTGCTGGCGGCGCCCGCGTCGTCGGACAGCCAGTGGTCGAAATGGTCCTTCATGATCGCCTCGACCAGGCGCTGCGCCTCCGGCATCCCGAGACGGTCCTTGGTCTGGCCCTGGAATTGCGGGTCCTTGATGAACAGCGAGAGCAGGACCACGCTGCCGTCCCCCACGTCCTCGGCGGTGATCTGGCCGGCTCTCCGGTTGTTGACGCGCTCGCCGTAGTCGCGCATCGAGCGCGACAGGGCCGCGCGCAGGCCCAGCTCGTGGCTGCCGCCTTGCGGGGTCGGCACCGTGTTCACATAAGAATGCGTTTCGCCTTCCGAATCGCCGGGCCACGCCACCGCCCATTCGAGACGTCCGACCTTGTCGGGAAGCTGTGCCTCGCCGGTGAACGGCTGCGGCGTGTAGCTCGGCCGCTTGCCGACGATCTCGGCCAGCGCGTCCTTGAGCCCGGCCTCGAAGTGCAGCGTCGCCTCGGCCGGAATGTCGTCGTTCGGCTTCAGCAGCTTCTTGTCGCAGGACCAGCGGATCTCGACCCCTTTGAACAGGAAGGCTTTGGCGCGGATCATCCGGAAGACGGTGGTCGGGCGGAGATGCAGCGTCTTGCCGAAGATCTCGGGATCGGGATGGAAGCGCACGCTTGTGCCGCGGCGGTTGCTGACCGCCCCCGCGGCCTTCAGCGGACCCTTGGGCTTGCCGCGGCTGTAGGTCTGGGTCCACAGCTTCTTGTCGCGCGCGACTTCGACCGTGAGGTCGTCGGACAGCGCGTTGACGACCGAGACGCCGACACCGTGCAGGCCGCCGGCGGTCGAATACACCTTGCTGTCGAATTTGCCGCCCGAATGCAGCGTCGTCATGATCACTTCGAGCGCCGATTTCTTCTTGAACTTGGGATGGGGATCGACCGGGATCCCGCGGCCGTTGTCGCGGACGGTGCAATAGCCGTCGGCCGTCAGCTCGACTTCGATCCAGTCGGCATGGCCGGCGACCGCCTCGTCCATCGCGTTATCCAGGACCTCGGCGACCAGATGGTGCAGGGCGCGTTCGTCGGTGCCGCCGACATACATGCCAGGCCGGCGGCGGACCGGCTCGAGGCCTTCCAGGACCTCGATATGCTTGGCGGTGTAGCTTTGATCTTTGCGGGCGGCGTTGAACAGATCGGCCATGGGGCTGGTTAAGTAGTCAGAGGGAAAGGGTAAACAAACGGCTGTCCAAGGTATTGGAGTCGCCGTCCACCCACAAGATATAGTGCATCTGGATGGGATTTGAAGGAGTTAGCCATGGTCACCAGCAGCGATCACCCCCGCACGGAGCCGGCGTTGCGCGCCATTGCCATGCCGGCGGACGCCAATCCGAACGGCGACATCTTCGGCGGATGGCTGCTCTCGCAGATGGACCTCGCCGGCGGGAACACGGCGCACCAGCGCGCGCGCGGGCGCGTCGCCACCGTGGCGATCGAGGCGATGACGTTCCACAAGCCGGTGCATATCGGCGATGAGGTGAGCTGCTACACCGTGATCCGCAAGGTCGGCCGCAGTTCGATTACCATCCATGTCGAGACCTGGACCCGGCCCAGCGACGGCGGTTCCCGGACCAAGGTGACGGAGGGCGTGTTCACCTATGTCGCCATCGGCCCCGATCGCCGGCCGCGCCCCATCCCGCCGGAAAATTAACCGGGGGATACCGCGCTTCGGAGCTTAGGGGCCAATGCTTTAAGGCGGCCCGCCGTCCGTGTTATTGATCGCGTCGCGAAAGGCGGGGGCCGTCACGAGTATCTGGGCAAAATTACGCGGCGGGAATGGCGACGCGGGCGGCATGCGTTTTGCCGTGCGCGACGTCGCCGATCGGGTGGCCCAGCGCGAGGCGCAGGCGAACCGCGATGAGGTGCAGCGCGGCCTGATCGCGGCATTGCCGGTTCCGGTCACCGTCACGACGCGCCTCAGCAGCCGCATCCTCTATATCAACCAGTCGGCCATCGACCTGTTCGGCCTGGCACCGCAGCAGGCGGTGGGCGCCGATATCCGCGACATTTATGTCGATCCGTGGGACCGCGACCGCCTGCTGACCATGCTCGCCCAGGATCGGGCGGTCACCGATTTCGAAGTCCGCCTGCGCCGCCCGGACAGCAGTCTCTTCTGGGCGCTGATCTCGTCCAGCCGGCTCATGTATCTGGGCGAGGATGCCGTGCTGACCGTGATCACCGTCATCGACCGCCGCAAGCAGCTCGAGGAACAGTTGCAGGCGACCGAGCGGGATTTCCGCGGCATCTTCGAGAACGCGGTCGAGGGTATTTTCCAGAGCAGCCCGGATGGCCGTTATTTGCGCGCCAATCCCGCGTTGGCCCGCATCTACGGCTATGAGACGCCGGACCAGCTGATGGCGGAGCTTTCCGACATCGGCAACATGCTCTATGTCGATCCGCGCCGCCGCGAGGCGTTCGTCGCCCACATGGTCGAGCACGGCGTGGTGCGGGGCTTCGAATCCGAGATCCGCCGCCGCGACGGCAGCCTCATTTGGATTTCGGAGAGTGCGCGCGCCATTCGCGACGGCCTGGGCGGGATCGCGCACTACGAGGGCTCGGTCGAGGACGTCACGGTGCGGCGGCGCGCCGAGCAGGTGCTGCGCGAGATCCTCGAAGCGAGCCCGATCGGGGTCCTGATCGCGGGGCGCGGCGGCCGGCATCTGTTCTCGAACGCCCGCTGGCGGCAGCTCGGCCGCGTTCCCGATGATCGGATCAAGGACCTCGACGTGCGCATGTTCTTTCGGTCCGAGGCCGACCGCCGGCGGATCGCGGAGGCTCTGGAGGCACAGGGGCGGGTGCGGGATCTGGAGATCGAGGTGACGGCACTCGACGGCACCCCGTTGTGGCTCCTGGTCACCATGGAGCGGATCACCTTCGAGGGCGAGCCGGCGACGCTGGCCTGGTACTACGACTATTCCGAGCGCCGGCGCGTGGCGGAGGAGCTGCGGCTCGCGAAGGAAAACGCCGAGGCGGCGACGCAGGCGAAATCGACCTTCCTCGCGACCATGAGCCACGAGATCCGCACGCCGATGAACGGCGTGCTCGGGCTGCTGGAGCTGCTCCAGCAGACGGAGCTCAATCCCGAGCAGCGCGAGCTCACGTCCGTCGTGCGCGACTCTGCGTCCTCGCTGCTCACCATCATCGATGAGATCCTCGACTTCTCGAAGATCGAGGCCGGCAAGCTGGAGATCGAGCGCGTGGCGATGTCGCCGCTGTCCCTCGTCGAGGGCGTCGCCGACACGCTGGCGCCGAACGCGCACAAGAAGAAGCTGTCGCTCACGACCTTCGTCGACGCGTCGGTGCCGCCGATGGTCGAGGGCGATCCGGTCCGCCTCCGCCAGATCCTGTTCAATCTGGTCGGCAACGCCATCAAGTTCACTGAGCGCGGCGAGATCGTGGTCCGGGTGTCCGTCGATTCCGCGGCACCCGGCGGCATGATGCTTCGCGCCATGGTCCGCGACACCGGCATCGGCCTCACCGCCGAGGCGCGCGAGCGGCTGTTCCAGCCGTTCATGCAAGCCGACGGGACGACCACGCGCCGCTTTGGCGGCACCGGCCTCGGCCTGTCGATCTCCAAGCTCCTGGTCGAGCGAATGGGCGGCGAGATCGGCGTCGACACGGCGCCGGACGCGGGGTCGGTGTTCTGGTTCACGCTCTCCGTCGCACCCAGCGCCGCCCCGGTGGCGGACGAGCCGGACCTCGCGGGCCTCACCGTGCTGATCATTGAGGACAATCCGACCGTTCAGGACGTGCTCTCGACGTATCTCGGCATGAAGGCGGTTCAGGTGGAGGTCGTGGACACCGCCGAGAAGGGCCTCGATCTCCTGCGGCGCTACGCGGCCGCGAGTCTCCCCGTCGATGCGATCATCGTCGATCTGAAGCTGCCCGGGATGGACGGCTTGGCCTTCCGCGGGGCGCTATCGACCGAGCCGGCGCTGAACGCCAAGCCGTGCATCCTGCTCACCGCGTATGACGACCCTGGTCAACGCGGGGCCGCGCTGGCCGCGGGCTTTTCGGCCTACATGACCAAGCCGATGCGCCGCAGCACCATCCTGCGGGCCCTCGCCGAGGCGTGCGGCCGCAGCGACGATTTGACGGCGCCGCTCGCCGCCGCCGACGGTACGGCCGAAGCGGCACCCGATCGCGAAACGGCACTCGCCGAAGGGCGGCTCATCCTGGTCGCGGAGGACAATCCGACCAATCAGATGGTCATTCAGCGGCAGCTGGCGCGGCTCGGCTATGCGGCCGATCTGGTCGAAGACGGGCGCCTCGGCCTCGAGCTGTTCGGGGTGTCGCGCTATGGGCTGGTGATCACGGACGTGCACATGCCTAAAATGGACGGGCTCGAGCTCACCGCGGCGATCCGCGATTTCGAGCGGAGCGAAGGGCGTGACCGCACGCCGATCATCGCACTCACCGCCAACGTGCTCAGCGGCGAGGCCGAGCGCTGCCTCGCGGCCGGCATGGACGATCATCTGGGCAAGCCGACGTCGCTGGCCCAGTTGAACGAGGCGCTGGGCCGGTGGCTGCCGCGCAAGACGGTCGCAGCACCGCCGACATCTGCCGCAAAGCCGGTGAAAAACGCGGCTCCGGCGGGTGAGGCCAAGGTGCTCGATCTCGAGCGGATGCGCGAGATTTTCGGCACGATCGACGGCGGCGCCGTCACGCTGTTGCGCCGCTATCTCGACTCGACCGAGCCGCTCCTGGCCAAGATCGGGGCGGCGGTGGCGGATCGCCGGGCCGACGAGGCACGCCGGGCGGTCCATTCCGCCAAAGGCGCCTCGCGCTCGGCCGGCGCCGACGAGCTCGCGGCCCTTTGCACCGAGCTCGAGGCGGCCATCAAGGCGGAAGCGTGGAGCGAAGCGGCATCGCTCGATGCGCGGCTCGATCTCGCGTTTGCGCGTGTCAGGGAGACGGTCCTCCGCCTCGGAGTGCAGGGCTCATGACGTTGGACGTCGCCAAAACCCGGGTCCTGGTCGTCGACGACAACGAGTTCATGCGGGCTCTCATCGCCAGCATGCTGCATGAGATGGGCTTCCGGCAGATTTTCCATGCGTCCGAGGGCGAGTCGGCGCTGGCCCAGACCGTCGCTGTCAGCCCTGAGCTGATCATTTGCGACATCGACATGGAGCCGGTGGACGGCCTCGACTTCGTCGAGAAGCTGCGCAAAGGGGCGCCGCCCAATCACCGGAATATTCCCGTGCTCATGCTCACCGCGCGCAATGAGACCGAGGTCGTCCAATGGGCGATCAAGCTCGGCATCAATGGCTATCTCGTGAAGCCGGTGAAGAAGGCCCAGCTCGAGGCCAAGGTCGTCACAATCCTGCAGCGGGCCCGGAGCGGCTAATCCTCTCCGCGCACGCGGCCGCGGCCGCGCTTGGCGATGCTGCGATGGCGCTTGCTCGCAAGCCGCTCCTGCTTCGAGCCGTAGGTCGGCTTGGTCTTTCGCCGCCGCCGCGGCCGCTCGGCGGCGGCCTGGAGCAACGCGATGAGCCGCTCGCGCGCGTCGTCGCGGTTGCGCGCCTGGCTGCGGAAGCGCTGCGCCTGGATCACCAAGGTGCCGTCCGCCGCCATCCGGCTGCCGGCGAGGACGCCGAGGCGATGCCGGGTGGCGGGATCGAGATTCGCCCGCGCGGTGTTGAAGCGCAGCTCGACCGCGGTCGATACCTTGTTGACGTTCTGGCCGCCCGGCCCCGACGCACGAATGAATCGCTCCTCGATATCGCGCTCGTCAATTAGGATATCGGGGGTGATTCGGATCATGACCTCTACCTAACATATGGCCGCCGATATCGCGATGATCGGGCTCGGCGTGATGGGCCGCAACCTGGCGTTGAACCTGGCCCAGCGTGGCCGCGCGGTGGCCGTGTTCGACCGCGATGCAGCCCGGCTGCAGGCGCTAGCCGGTGCGAGCGGGATCGTGGCCTGTGCTGCGCCGGCCGCCGTGATTGACGCTTTGGCGCCGCCGCGGGCCGTGATGCTGATGGTGCCGGCGGGAGCCGCGGTCGATGAGGCGATCGCGGCCCTCGAGCCGCTTCTCGGCCCCGGCGACATCCTGATCGATGGCGGCAATTCGCATTTCCGCGACACGATCCGTCGCGCAAGGGGCCTGGCACCGCACGGCGTCGCGTATCTCGGCCTCGGCATTTCCGGCGGCGAAGCCGGCGCCCGGCTCGGCCCGTCGATCATGGCGGGCGGTCCGGCCGAGGCGTGGCAGCGCGTCGCCGGCGACTTCATCGCGATCGCCGCCCGGCATGACGGCGAGCCCTGCTGCGCCTGGTTCGGCGGCGACGGGGCCGGGCATTTCGTCAAGATGATCCATAACGGCATCGAATATGCGGAGATGCAGGCGATCGCGGAGGTCTACGTCGTGCTGCGCGACCTGCTCGGCCAGCCGGCGGCGGCGGCGGCGGAGGTGTTCGCCGGCTGGAACGGCGGCGAGCTCGCGTCGTACCTGATCGAGATCACGGCCGACATTCTCGGCCGGCGTGACGGCGCGGACGGGCCGCCGCTCATCGATCGCATCGCCGACCGCGCGCGCCAGAAAGGCACCGGCCAATGGGCGAGCATCGCAGCGCTCGAATTGGGCGCCGCCGCCCCGACCCTCGCGGAAGCGGTCGCGGCGCGTCACGTGTCGGCGGCCAGCGGCGAGCGTGACAACATCGCACATCGCCTCGGCTCGCCGCAGACCCGCTACGCCGGCGGCAGCGGACTGGTCGGCGACCTGGCCGAGGCGCTGCTGGGTGCGCGGATCGCGATTTACGCCCAGGGGTTCCGGGTCCTGGCGGCGGCGCGGCAGGAATTCGCGTGGCCCGAGCTGGCGCTCTCCGAGGTGGCGCGGGTGTGGCAGGGCGGCTGCATCATCCGCGCCCGATTGCTCGACGATATCCGCGCCGGGCTGGCGGCACAGCCGGCCGCGACCGATCTCCTGGCGTTGCCGGAGATCGCGGCCAAGCTTCGTCGGGTGGAGCCGGGCTCGCGGCGCGCACTCGCGGCGGCGATTGGACACGGGGCCGCAGTTCCCGCACTCGCCTCGGCGCTGGCGTGGACCGACGGGATGCGGACCGCGCGCTCGGGCGCCAATCTCATCCAGGCGCAGCGTGATTATTTCGGCGCCCACGGCGTCGAGCGGCTGGACCGGCCTGGCGACCATCACATCGACTGGTCGGCGAAATCCTGAGATGACGGCGCCGATGATCGTGATTCTGATGGGCGTCGCCGGCGCCGGCAAGACGACGGTCGGCGAATCGCTGGCGCAGCGGCTGGGCGCCCGCTTCATTGAGGGCGACACCTTTCATCCGGCGGCCAATGTCGAGAAGATGCGCGCCGGCACCCCGCTCTCCGACGACGACCGGCTGCCCTGGCTGGCTGCCATCGCCGGCGAGATCGGCCGGTGCCTCGCGCGCGGCGAGACGGCCGTGATCGCGTGCTCGGCGCTGAAGCGCGCCTACCGGACGATCCTGATCGGCGGCCGGGCGGCGGTGCGCGTCGTGCATCTCGAGGGCACGCCGTCGCTGATCCAGGCGCGCCTCGACGCGCGCCGCGGACATTACATGCCGGCGTCGCTGTTACCGAGCCAGTTCGCGGCCCTCGAGCCGCCGGCCACTGACGAGGCCGCCGTCAGCGTCGACGTGTCGGGCGCGCCGCAGGATATCGTCGCGGCGATCTGCGCCGCGCTGAACGCGGGCACCTAGACTCCGATCCATTAAAAATTTCTCTCGCTACCCATTCCGATGGGGGGAGAGGCCGTGAGCACGGGCGGATGCCCGTGCTCACGAGAGAGGGGGCTTAGACTAGGGTGAGGGGGTCATCAGGCCGCGCGACATCTCGCAGTCGGAGCGCCGCTGCAGGCGGACGCTTAATAGCCGAGCGCGCAGCCGTCCTTGCGCGGGTCGGAGCCGCCGGTCAGCGTGCCCTTATCCCAGTCGATCCAGATCGCCTGGCCGCCGCCGTGCGGATCGGGATGGCGCACGACCTTGTGGCCCAACGCCTGGAGGCCGCGGAACACGTCCTCCGGGATGCCGCTTTCGAGCTGGTAGACGCCTTCATAGTGCAGGCCGCGCGGCAGATCGATGGCGGCCTGCACGTCCATGCCGTAGTCGAGGATGTTGGTTGCGACATGCACCTGACCGACCGGCTGGAACTGGCCGCCCATGACGCCGAAGCCCAGCACGACGCGCCCTTGGCGGGTGATCAGGCTCGGGATGATGGTGTGGAGCGGCCGCTTGCCGGGGGCGATGCAGTTCGGGTGACCGGGCTCGACGCGGAATCCGGCGCCGCGGTTCTGCAGCAGGACGCCGGTCCGGCCCGAGACCACGGCCGAGCCGAAGGCGTAGGCGATCGAGTTGATGAACGAGCAGACGTTGCGGTCCTTGTCGACCACGGTGAGATACGCGGTCGACGGATGGGCCGGGGGCCGCACCATCGGCAGGTCGGCCAGCCGGTCGAGCCGGATCTTGGCGCGGATCTCGGCCGCGAAGGCAGGGGCGAGCAGGCGGTCGACGTCGACGCGGACGAAGCGCGGATCGCCGATGTTGTTTTCGCGCGCCTGATAGGCAAAGCGCGCCGCTTCCGCTTCGAGATGCAGGCGCTCGACGCTGAGCGGCCCGAATTTGGCGAGATCGAAGCCTTCGAGGATGTTCAGCATCAGCAGCATCGTCAGGCCCGGCCCGTTCGGTGGGCATTGCCAGACGTCGTGGCCGCGATACCCGGTCTTGAGCGGCGTCGTGACCTCGGTCCGATGGGCGGCGAGATCCTCGACCGCGTGAAGGCCGCCGCCCGCGCGCAAGGTCTCGACGATGTCTTCGGCGACGCGGCCCTTGTAGAACCCGTCGCGGCCCTCGCGCGCGATGGTGCGCAGCGTCTCGGCCAGCTCCGGCTGGCGGATCACGTCGCCGGCGTTCGGCGCCTTGCCGCCCGGCAGCAGATATTGCGGCGTGTTGGTGCCCTTCTGGAGCTTGGCCAGGTTGTTCTTCCAGTCGCGCGCGATGCGCGGCGCCACGACATAGCCGTCCGCCGCCGCCTTGATCGCGGGCTGCAATAGCTCGTCGAGACCGCTCCGGCCGTGTTCAGCCAGCAGCGTCGACCATGCGTCGACCGCCCCGGGGACGCTCACGGAGTGCGGGCCGGTGAGCGGGATCGCCTTCATCCCGTGGTCGAGATACCACTCGGCGGTCGCGGCTTTTGGCGCCGCGCCCGAGCCGTTATAGGC
>DASWFO010000207.1:0-20993 GCA_036394195.1 Alphaproteobacteria bacterium
CTGGACCCATACCGGCAAGGCGTGGGGCTTCGACAGCGAAAAGGCGCTGGTCACGTTTGCCGCCGCGGTGCACGACATGTCGCGGCCGACCAAGATCTGGGCCAAGGAGGGCGACGCGCCGGCGGCCCTGCAACTGGCCGCCAACATCGTCGAGGCCGAGTACCGGAACGACCTCGTGTACCACGCGCAGATGGAGCCGCTGAACGCGGTCGCGTCGGTATCGCGGAAGGGCGATGCCTGCGAAGTGTGGTGCGGCGTGCAGTCGAAGACGATTGCCGTGACGGTGGCGGCCAATGCGCTCGGCATCGCCCCGGACAAGATCAAATATCACGACATGCTGATGGGCGGCGGCTTCGGCCGCCGCGGCCACCGCGACGAGGAGTACGTCCACGACGCTGTTGTGCTGTCGAACGCGGTGAAGAAGCCGGTGAAGATGATGTGGACGCGCGAGGACGACGTCCATAACGGTCGCTTCAATCCGCTGTCGGTGCATTATTGCCGGGCGGGGTTCGACGCCGCGGGCAAGCTGACCGCGTTCCATCATCGCAAGGCCTGCGACGAGGTGACCGCGTTCCAGGACCCGGTGCGCTTCGAGCGGCAGAACGGCCGCGACGGCATCGCGTTCAACGGCCTCGATGCGCCGTATTACGAGATCCCCAACCGGCTGGGCGAAGCGGTGCCGCAGGTCAGCGGCCTGCGCACCTCCAGCCTCCGGGGCATCGCGCATCTGACCAACATCTTCGCCATCGAGTCCTTCATGGACGAACTGGCGAAGAAGCGCGGCATCGATCCCGCCCAGTTCCGCCGCGACCTGGTCAAGTCGAACCCGCGCGCAACCGCCATCATCGATACCGTCATCCGCATGTCGGAGTGGGGTAAGAAGCGGGACGGCAGCGCGCTCGGCTTCACCTACATGAACTATTCGGGGACGCAGATCGCGCTGGTGGCCGAAGTCGCGGTCGACCGCAAGACCGGCGACCTCCGGGTGCCCCGGATCTGGACGGCGCTCGACCCCGGCATCACGGTGCAGCCGGACAACATCATCGCCCAGACCGAGAGCAGCGCCGTCTACGGCCTCGGCTTTGCGCTGTACGAGCGGATCACCATCGAGGACGGTGCGGTGCAGGAGTCGAACTTCTACGACTACCACGTGCCGCGCATGAACCAGATCCCGGAGATCTTCGTCGGCGTGGTGCCGACGAACAACCACCCGACCGGCGTCGGCCAGATGGCGACCCCGCTGATGGCCCCGGCGATCGCCAACGCGGTCGCCGAGCTCACCGGCGTGCGCCTCCGCCAGACCCCGATGACGCCCGACCGGGTCCTGACGGCGCTCAAGGCCTGATCGGCCGGCTCTGCCGGCCCTGTCCGCCGGACAGGGCCGGACTAGCCTCCCCCGCGCCCATGCATTAGCTTGACCGCCGACATGGGCGGAGGGCGGATGCGGCGAGCACTCTTTCTGGCGGGGATTGCGCTGGGCGCGAGCCTCGGCGGCGGTCCGGCGGCGATTGCCGACGACAAGCTGACCTTCGGCACCGACTGGAAAGCGGAAGCCGAGCATGGCGGCTATTACCAGGCCATCGCGACCGGGATTTACAAGAAATACGGCATCGACCTGACGTTGCGGCCGGGCGGGCCGCAGGTGAACCATTCGCAGCTGCTGGCGGCGGGGCGCCTCGACCTGAACCAGACGCCGGATTCGTTCGGCTCCATGAATTTCGTGCGCGAGAACATCCCGATGATCGCCGTCGCCGCGATGTTCCAGAAGGACCCCAAGGTCCTGATCGCGCATCCCGGTGTCGGCAACGATTCGCTGCAGGCCCTGAAGGGCAAGCCGATCATGATCAGCAGCGACACGCGGGTCGGGGTGTGGAATTTCCTCAAGGCGAAGTTCGGCTACACCGACGAGCAGATCCGGCCCTATACGTTCAGCGTCGCCCCGTTCCTTGCCGACAAGAAGGCGGTCCAGCAGGGCTACGCGTCGAGCGAGCCGCTCCTCGTCGAGCAGCAGGGCATCAAGCCGGTGGTGCTGCTGATTGCCGATGACGGCTATACGAGCTACGCCGCGATCATCCAGACCTCGGTCAAGCTGGTGCGCGAGAAGCCCGATCTCGTGCAGCGCTTCGTCGACGCCTCGATCGAGGGCTGGTACGGCTACATCTACGGCGACCCGACGCCGGCCAACACGCTCATCAAGAAAGACAACCCGGAGATGACCGACGAGCTGCTCGCCTACGGCCGCACGCAGCTCAAGGACCGCGGCATCGTCGATTCCGGCGATTCGCTGACCCTCGGCATCGGCGCCATGACCGAGGCGCGATGGAACGACTTCTTCGACACCATGGCCGCGCAGGGCGTCTACCCAAGCAACATGGATTGGCACCAGGCCTACACCCTGCAATTCGTCAACAAGAAGCACGGCCTCGAGGCGCGGAAATAGCCGCCGCGCCAGGGCCGCCGGAGAGTCGACATGCATATCCACACCGCCGCCATGCAGCAGCACGTGTTCCTGGACACGCAGCAAGACCGCAACGAGCGCCGCACGCAGATCGTCGTGGCGCTCACGGCCGTCATGATGGTCGCCGAGATCACCGGCGGCACGCTCTTCGGCTCGATGGCGCTGCTGGCCGACGGCTGGCACATGGCGAGCCACGTCGCCGCCCTCAGCCTCACCGCGTTCGCCTATGTCTACGCGCGCCGGCACGCCAATGACGCGCGCTACAGCTTCGGCACCGGCAAAGTGGGCGCCCTCGCCGGATATACGAGCGCCGTCGTGCTGGCGATGATCGCGCTGCTGATGGGCTATGAATCGGTCCAACGCCTGGTGACGCCGGTGCCGATCGATTTCGGCGCCGCGACCTGGGTGGCGGCGATCGGCCTCGGGGTCAACCTGCTGAGCGCCGCCTTGCTCGGCGGCCACGACCACGCGCACGGCCACCATGATGCGCATGACGACGACGACCATGACCATGATCACGACCGCGCTCACGATCACGACCATGACGATCACCACGGGCACGCGCACGGTCACAGACATGGCGACCACAACCTGCGCTCCGCCTATATCCACGTCATGGCGGATGCGCTCACCTCGGTCACGGCGATCGTCGCCCTGACCGGCGGCCGGTTCCTGGGGTGGACATGGCTCGATCCGATCATGGGCCTGGTCGGCATGGTGGTGATCCTCGTGTGGTCGTGGGGCCTGATCCGCGACTGCCAGCGCGTGCTGCTCGATGCCGACGTCAGCACCGAGACGGTCGAGACGGTCCGCCGGCGGATCGAGGACGACGCCGATAACCGCGTGACCGACCTGCATGTCTGGCGCGTCGGCACGCATCATCTGGCGGCGATCGTGTCGCTGATGACGCACGACGTCCGGCCGCCCGCGCACTACAAGTCGCTGCTGGCCGGCATCGACCTGGCACACGTCACGATCGAGGTCGTGCCGTGTGCGGGTGCTGTCTGCACCGCCGCCTGATCCCCTGTTGTGCCCCCGCCGCTCCTGACTCTCGCCGACGTCGGCAAGGAATTCGCCAACGGCGTCGAGGCGCTGAGCGGCATCAGTCTCAGCGTCGATCCGGGCGAGTTCGTGGCCCTGGTCGGCGCCTCGGGCTGCGGCAAGACGACGCTGCTGCGGCTGATCGCGGGCTTGACCGAGCCGAATTCGGGCCGCGTCACGTGGAGCCGACGCGACGACGGACGCGGCTCGCGCATCGGCTATGTCTTCCAAGAGCCGACGCTGATGCCGTGGGCGACGGTCTCCGGCAATGTCTATCTGCCGCTGCGGCTTCAAGGCGTGTCGCGCCGGGCGGCCGAGCCGCGCATCCGGGACGTGCTGGCACAGGTGGGCTTAAGCGACTTCGCCGACGCGTATTCGCGCCAGCTGTCGGGCGGCATGCGCATGCGCGCCTCGATCGCGCGGGCGCTGGTGACCGATCCCGACATCCTGCTGCTCGACGAGCCGTTCGCCGCCCTGGATGAGCTGACCCGCTTCAAGCTCAACGAGGACCTGCTGCGGCTGTGGCGGACACGACGGCTGACCATCCTGTTCGTCACCCACAGCGTGTTCGAGTCCGTGTTCCTGGCGACGCGCGTCGTGGTGATGAGCTCCCGCCCGGGCCGTATCGCGGCGGAGCTGCCGATCGGCTTCGCCGGCGAACGCGACGCCGTCCTGCGCACCACCGCGGAATACGGCCGCACCTGCCACGACGTGTCGCAGCGCCTGGCCACCGCCAGCGGTGTGGCGGCATGAGCGACGGCCGCCTCCTGCGCTTGGTGGCGCCGCTCATCTTCGGGCTGCTGGTGCTGGCGCTGTGGGAATGGGCGGTCCGCCATTACGACATTCCGCCCTATATCGCGCCGGGACCGATGCTGGTGTTCAAGACCCTGTGGACCGACGGGCCGAGCCTGCTCGGCTCGCTGTGGGTCACCTTGCGCATCGCATTCACCGCCCTCGCCGTGGCGGCGTCGCTCAGCCTGGCATTGGCGATCCTGATGTCGCAGTCGCGGTGGATCGAAGCGAGCCTCCTGCCGTATGCGATCGTGCTGCAGGTGACGCCGATCGTCTCGATCGCGCCGTTGATCATCATCTGGGTCAAGGACGTGTTCCTGTCGCTCCTGGTGTGCGCGTTCATCGTCGCGTTCTTCCCGGTGCTGTCGAACACGACGCTCGGCCTCAACAGCGCCGACCGGGGGCTGGTCGATCTGTTCCGGCTGTACGGCGCCTCGCGCTGGCAGACCCTGCTGTACCTGCGCATGCCGACGGCGCTGCCGTATTTCCTCGCCGGCCTCAAGATCAGCGGCGGCCTGGCGCTGATCGGTGCCGTGGTCGCCGAGTTCGTGGCCGGCAGCGGCGGCGTCGAGACCGGCCTCGCGTTCCGCATCCTGGAAGCGGGCTACCGGCTGCAGATCCCGCGCCTGTTCGCGGCCCTGCTCATGCTGTCGCTGACCGGCATCGCGATCTACTTCCTGCTCGACCGCCTCGCCTATCTCCTGCTGCGCAACTGGCACGAAAGCGCGATGCCGAACGAGCGCTAGACCAGGGGCTTGGGCCCGCCCCCCTGAAATCGGTGCAATACTGCAATTGTTCCGGCAAGCCGCTGAAACGCTTCGCAGATTTGCCGATAAAAGAATTGCACCGCGGATTTTTGCGGATGCAATTGTGCAATACTTTGCGCCCGTCATCGCCCCGCTGAGCCCCGGATCGTGTCCGCCCAGTCAAACGACTGTGGCGTGATCCGGTTGCGGGCGGCGATTCCTCCCCACCTCACCCCGGCCCTCTCCGCCCCCGAGGGCGGAGAGGGGGTCAGAGCTCAGCCGAAGGCGAGCGCCCAGTTCGCCAGGGCGGACAGGGCGCGGTCCTCGCCCGGGAAGCCGATCAGCTGCAGGCCGAGCGGCATCGCGTCGACCTGGAACAGCGGCAGCGACAGCGCCGGGGCGCCCAGCCCCGTCGCCGGCACGTTGAAGATCGGATCACCCGTCGTCTCCAGCCCGACCGGCGCGGCCCCGGGGGCGGCCAGGGTGACCAGCCCGTCGACATGACCCTTGAGCGCCTGGTGGGCCAGGCGCATGGCGGCGCGGCGGGCCAGCATCGCCTGATACTCGGCGTCGTTCATCTTTTGCGCCGTCTCCAGCCGCTCGCGCATCGAGGCGCTGATCAGGTGCTTCGAGTGCTTGGCGACAGCCGCCAGCGGCCACAGGAATTCCCAGGCGTTGATCGCCGAGCACACCGGCATCGCGTCGGCGATGGCGGCTTCGAACGCCTGCAGCGGCGCCGAACTGCGGCGGTCGAGCACACGCACGCCGCGCCCCTCCGCCCAGCGCCGGAATTCGGCCAGCCGGTCCTTCGCCGCCGGCTGCGCCTTGTCCCAGCCGACAGTCTCGATGAAGCCGAGCACGGCGGGTGCCGCCGCTGGCGCCGGCACCGGCCCGCCCTGAAAAGCAGCACACCCGGGATCGCCGCCGACCTTTTCGGCGATCACGTGCGACACGATCCACGCGTCGTCGAGCGTGGCCGCGAGCACGCCGAGGCAGTTCTGCGAGAAATTGTCGTAGCCGCCGCCGCGGTTGAGCGCGCCATAGCTCGGCTTGAAGCCGACGACGCCGCAGAAGCTCGACGGCCGCAGCACCGAGCCGATGACCTGGCTGCCGAGCGCGGCGGGCAGCATGCCGTCGCCGACCGCCGCCGCCGAGCCGCTGGACGAACCGCCCGGCGTGCGCTTCAGGTCATGCGGGTTGCGGGTCGCGCCCGGATGCCGCGCCGCGAACTCGGTGGTCACGGTCTTGCCGACGATGACGGCACCGGAACTGCGCAGCGCGTACACCGAAGCGGCGTCGCGACGGCTCTGCCAGCCGTCGTAGATCGGGCTGCCGAACGTCGTCGGCATGTCCTCGGTCTCGAGGATGTCCTTGATCCCGAGCGGCATGCCGTCGACGGCGGAGAGCGCCCGGCCGGCGCGGTAGCGCGCCGCGGACTCATCGGCGGCGGCGCGGGCGCCGTCCAGATTGAGGGCCGAGAACGCTTTGACCTCCGGCTCGCGCTTGGCGATGCGCTCGAGATGCCGCTCGAGATAGGCGCGCGGGGTCTCGCGGCCCTCGGCGAAGCTGTTCCGGGTGGCGGAAAACGGCACGGGCTTGTTGGTCATTTTGCGCTCGCGGCTGGAGGGGTAGGCTGGCGCTGGGGAGCATAGCAAGATCCCGGCCACGATTGTATGTGTACGGACGATGCGTTAGGGTCGCGGCGAAAAATCGAAGGAGTGCCGGATGGGAGGATTGCGATCGGGTGCGATGCGACGGATTGCCTCTGGCGTCGTGCTGGCGGCTGGCATCTTCGCGGCCAGTGACGCCGCGGCCCTCGATTATCCGACGCGCCCGATCCGCGTGATCTGTCCCTTCCCCGCCGGCGCCACCGCCGACATCTCGGCGCGGCTGGTCGCGCAGATGCTGAACGAAGCGACGGGCCAACCGGCCGTGGTCGAAAACCGCTCGGGGGCAGCCGGCAATATCGGCGCCGACCTCGCCGCCAAGGCCGATCCCGACGGCTACACGCTGCTCGTCTCGCCGCCGCCGCCGTTCGCGGTGAATATCAGCCTCTACAAGCAGCTGCCCTATGACCCCAAGACCTCCTTCGCGCCGATCTCGATCGTCGTGCAATCGGCGAGCGTGCTGGTCGCGAACCCGAACCGGCCGTATCACACGCTGAAGGAGCTGATCGCCTACGCCAAAGCCAATCCCGGCAAGGTGAACTACGCCTCGCAGGGCAGCGGGACCACCTCGCACCTGACGGCCGAGATGATGAAGCAGGTGGCGAAGCTCGACATCGTCCACATCCCGTACAAAGGCTCGTCTCCCGCGGTGGCGGACCTGCTGGGCGGCCAGGTCGACATCATGTGGGACAATCTCGGCTCCTCGATGTCGCACATCCAGGACAAGAGCTTCCTGGCACTCGCCGTCGGCAGCGAGAAGCGCTCGGCGGAGCTGCCGGATGTGCCGACGATGCTGGAGCAGGGTTATCCTGGCTTCCTGTCGACCGCCTGGTTCGCCGCCGCCGCACCGGCGCGGACACCGCCCGAGATCGTCGAAAAAATCTCGGCCATCATCCGTCAGGCCGTCCACAAGCCGGAGCTCGTGAAGCGGCTGGGCGCCATCGGCATCGAGCCGGTCGGCAGCACGCCGCAGGAGATGGCGAAGTTCGTCGGCGAAGAGATCGAGCGCTGGCGGAACGTGATCAAGACGGCCGGCATCCAGCCGGAGTGAGTCACCGAGGAGCGAACGCATGACGGCACTGCAATCGAACCGTTGGCCCGAGGGCGTCACCCGGGTGCCGTACTGGCTCTACAACGACGAGGATGTCGCCAAGCGCGAGCAGGCGAGCGTCTTCGAAGGGCCGACCTGGAACTTCCTCTGTCTCGAGGCGGAGCTGCCGAAGCCCGGCGACTACGTGACGACCTTCGTCGGCGCGGCACCGGTGATCGTGGCGCGCGATCTCGACGGCAGCGTCACCGGGTTCGAGAACCGCTGCGCCCATCGCGGCGCGCTGCTGTGCTTCAAATCGCACGGCAACGCCAAGCAGATCAGCTGCATCTATCACAACTGGACCTACGACCTGAAAGGCAACCTGACCGGCGTCACGTTCCAGAAGGGCATCAAGGGCAAGGGCGGCATGCCGCCGGAGTTCAACAAGGCCGAGCACCACCCGCGCCCGTTACGGATCGGCAATATCGGCGGCATCCTGTTCGGCACGTTCTCCGACCGCGCCCCTGCCCTCGAAGACTATCTCGGCCCCGAGATCGTGACCCGGATCATGCGGGTGATGCGGCGGCCGGTGAAGGTGCTCGGCTATTGCGACCAGGGGCTGCCGAACAACTGGAAGCTCTACATGGAGAACGTGAAGGACCCCTATCACGCGAGCCTGCTGCACACGTTCTTCACCACCTTCAAGATCAACCGGCTGTCGCAGCCGGGCGGCATCATCATCGACGCCAAGCAGACCGGCCATCACGTCAGCTACTCGATGATCGAGCGCGGCCAGCACACCGCGAGCGAGTACGACAAGACCGAGCTGCGTGCCCGCAAGGAGGACTACCGGCTGGCCGACCCGTCGATCCTCGACGGCGTCGACGAGTTCGGCGACGGCATCACGCTCCAGATCCTGGCCGTGTTCCCGAACTTCATCCTGCAGCAGATCCAGAACGCGCTGGCCGTGCGCAAGGTGCTGCCGCTCGGGCTGGCCAAGAGCAACCTCACCTGGACGCATTTCGGCTATGCCGACGACGACGAGAAGATGACCGAGATCCGGGTCAAGCAGTCCAACCTGGTCGGCCCCGCCGGCTACATCTCGATGGAGGACGGCGTGGTCGGCGGCTTCGTGCAGCGCACCGTGGCGGGGGCCGGCGACGCGATGGAGGTCATCGAGATGGGCGGCCACGAGATGGCCACCCAGGACACGCGGGCCACCGAGGCCCCGCTGCGCGGCTACTGGAAGATGTACCGCGAGATCATGGGGATTTGAGAGTCGCTCCTATGAGTGCCACACCCCCCACCCGCTCGGCCGGCGAACGCTCCACTGGAGCGTTCGCTGATCGTCCTCGCGCCTCCCCCGCAAGGGGGGAGGGTGAAGAACTTAAGCGAGCCCTCTCTCTTACCCCCTCCCCCGAGCCAAGTTCTTTAAGGATTGGGGGGGAGGGTTGGGGTGGGGGTGGTGAAGTGCGATGAACACGACGACGCAGATCGAAGTCGAGGCGCTGCTCGCCCGCTATGTCCATTGCATCGACGACGGCAAGCTCGAGGAGTGGCCGGGGTTTTTCGCCGACCCGTGCAAGTACCTGATCACGTCTGCCGAGAACCACGAGCGCAACCTGCCGGTCGGGATCTTCATCGCCACGTCGCGCGGCATGCTGCAGGACCGCGTGTCAGCGTTGCGCGAGGCGAACATCTACGAGCCGCAGCGCTACCGGCACATCGTGTCGTCGGTGCTGATCACCGCCGACAGCGGCGGCGCGGTCACCGCCCAGGCCAATTTCCAGGTCATCCGCATCATGCATGACGGGACGATGGACCTGTTCTGCACCGGCAAATATGCCGACCGCATCGTCGGCACGGGCGACGCCCGCACATACGCCGAGAAGCTGGTGATCCTCGACAACAAGCGGATCGATACCCTGCTGGCGATTCCGCTCTAGCGGATTGTCACCTCTCCCGCCGGGAGAGGTCGCGAGCGGCAGCGAGCGGGTGAGGGGCAACGCTTCAGCGCCGCGCTCTTCGGCAACATCGCGTCGCGGCGAAGCTTCCCCTCACCCGGCGCTTCGCGCCGACCTCTCCCCACGGGAGAGGTGAATACGCTGTGGATCGGCAAGCCGCTCACAGAAATTACGCGCCGGCCCTAGCGCCTGAAACTTTCGTGCCGCGGCTGCGCGGTAGCGGACCGAGTGTTTCCACCATAAGTGTTTGGACGCGCTGGCATTGTCTGTCCCGTCCGGCCGCATTACCTTGTCAGATGAATCTGGTTCGGGAGGACCAATGGCGCTCGCCGCAGTCACCCTCGACGACAAGTACGAGCTCGAATCCGGCCGCGTGTTCCTGACCGGCACCCAGGCGCTGGTCCGCCTGCCGATGATGCAGCGCCGGCGCGACGAGCGGGCCGGGCTCAACACCGGCTGCTTCATCTCCGGCTATCGCGGCTCGCCGCTGGGCGGCTACGACCTGGCGCTGTGGCGCGCCAGCAAATTCCTGAAGCGCCATCACATCCACTTCCAGCCCGGGCTGAACGAAGACCTCGCCGCGACGTCGGTGTGGGGCAGCCAGCAGGCCAACCTCTTCCCCGGCGCCAAATACGACGGCGTGTTCTCGATCTGGTACGGCAAGGGGCCGGGCGTGTTCCGCTCGATGGACCCGATCACCCACGGCAACATGGCCGGCACCTCGCCGCATGGCGGGGTGCTGGTGATGCTGGGCGACGACCACGCCAGCAAGTCGTCGACGCTGCCGCACCAGTCCGAGCATCACATGGTCGCCGCCATGATCCCGGTGCTCAACCCGTCGAGCGTGCAGGAGGTTCTCGACTACGGCCTCTACGGCTGGGCGATGAGCCGCTATTCCGGCTGCTGGGTGTCGTTGAAATGCATCGCCGACACGATGGACGCCTCGGCGTCGGTCTATGTCGCCCCGAACCGGGTCTCGGTCGTGACCCCGAACGACTTCGAGATGCCGGCCGACGGCGTGCATATCCGCTGGCCCGACGACTGGAACCAGCAGGAGTACCGGCTGCACCGCTACAAGGCGTACGCGGCGCTCGCCTTCGCGCGCGCCAACAAGTTCGACCAGATCGTGCTCGACAGCCCGAAGCCGCGCTTCGGCATCATCACCACCGGCAAGGCCTATCAGGACACGCGGCAGGCGCTGGAATATCTCGGCATCGACGACAAGCGCGCCGCCGAGATCGGCATCCGGCTGTACAAGGTCGGCATGTCGTGGCCGCTCGAGCGCGAGAGTGCGCGGGCCTTCGCCGAAGGCCTCGACGAAGTGATCGTGATCGAGGAAAAGCGCGCGATCATCGAGAACCAGCTCAAGGAGCAGCTCTACAACTGGCGCGCCGACGTCCGCCCGCGCGTCGTCGGCAAGTTCGACGAGAAGGGCGAATGGATCCTGCCGTCGGCGGCGGAGCTGGCGCCGGCGCAGATCGCCCGCGTGCTGGCGCGGCGCATGGCACCGTATTTCACCACGTCGACCATCGAGGAGCGGCTGCAGTTCCTGGACGCCAAGGAGAAGGCGCTGAAGGCGCCGCATGTCTCGTTCAAGCGGACCCCCTATTTCTGCTCGGGCTGTCCGCACAACACCTCGACGCGGGTCCCCGAAGGCAGCCGCGCCGCGGCCGGCATCGGCTGCCACTACATGGCGGTCGGCATGGACCGCGACACCGCGACGTTCACCCAGATGGGCGGCGAAGGGGCGCAGTGGCTGGGCCAGGCGCCGTTCACCGAGACGCCGCACATGTTCCAGAACATCGGCGACGGCACCTACACGCATTCGGGCAGCCTCGCCATCCGCGCCGCGATCGCCGCCGGCGTCAACATCACCTACAAGATCCTCTACAACGACGCGGTCGCGATGACCGGCGGCCAGCCGGCCGAAGGCAGCTTCACGGTGCCGCAGATCGCCCGCCAGATGGCGGCCGAAGGGGTGTCGCGGATCGCCATCGTCAGCGACCAGCCGGACAAATATCCGGGCGATGCCGGCTTCCCCGCCGGTATCACCATCGACCATCGCGACGAGCTCGACCGCGTGCAGCGGCAGCTGCGCGACTATAAGGGCGTCTCGGTCCTGATCTACGACCAGACCTGCGCCGCCGAGAAGCGTCGCCGGCGCAAGCGCGGCACGTTCCCCGACCCCGACAAGCGGGTGATCATCAACGAGCTGGTGTGCGAGGGCTGCGGCGATTGCGGCGTGCAGTCGAACTGCCTGTCGGTGGTTCCCGTCGACACCGAGTTCGGCCGCAAGCGCGCGATCGACCAGTCGTCGTGCAACAAGGATTTCTCCTGCGTGAAGGGCTTCTGCCCGTCCTTCGTGACCGTGCACGGCGGCAAGCTGCGCAAGCCGAGTGCGGCGCTCAGCAGCGGCAAGGAGGCGTTCACCGCGCCCCCGGCGCCGAAGCTCCCCGGCCTCGACCAGCCCCACAACATCCTGGTCACCGGCATCGGCGGCACCGGTGTCGTGACCATCGGCGCGCTCGTCGGCATGGCCGCCCATATCGAGGGCAAGGGCTGCTCGGTGCTCGACATGACCGGGCTGTCGCAGAAGGGCGGTGCGGTGTTCTCGCACATCCGCATCGGCCGCCGGCCGGAGGACGTGCACGGCGTGCGCATCGCCGACGGCGACGCCAACGTGCTGCTCGGCTGCGACCTGGTGGTCTCGGCGGGCGACGAATCCCTGTCCAAGCTCGATGCCCGGCGCACCCACGCGGTGATCAACACCTTCGAGACCGTCACCGGCGCCTTCACCCGCAATCCCGATCTTCACACGCCGACCGCCGGGCTGATCCGCTCGCTGGAGGACGCCGTCGGCGCCAAGTCGCTCGACAAGCTCGAGGCGACCACCTTGGCGACGGCGCTGCTCGGCGATTCAATCGCCACCAACCCGTTCCTGCTCGGCTACGCCTGGCAGAAGGGGCTGGTGCCGGTCTCCGCCGAGTCGATCGAGAAGGCGATCGAGCTCAACGGCGTGGCCGTGGACATGAACGTGCGCGCGTTCCGCTGGGGACGGCTGGCGGCGCACGATCGCGCCGCGGTCGAGCGGGCGGCAGCGCCTTCGGTCGTGCCGGTCGGCCACAAGCTGTCGCGCACGCTCGACGAGATCGTGGCGCGGCGCGTCGAGTTCCTCACCGCCTATCAGGATGCGGCTTATGCGCGCCGCTACGAGGCGCTGGTGCGCCGCGCCGAGGAAGCCGAACGGGCCCGCGCCAAGGGGCAGACCGGCCTCGCCGAAGCGGTGGCGCGCTACTATTTCAAGCTGCTCGCCTACAAGGACGAGTACGAGGTCGCGCGGCTGCTCTCCGAGGCGTCATTCCTGCGCACGATCGCGGCACAGTTCGAGGGCGACTATCAGCTGGAGTTCAACCTGGCGCCGCCGGCCATCGCCGAACGCGACCCCATCACCGGCCACCTCAAGAAGCGCAGCTTCGGCCCGCGGATGCTGTCGCTGTTCCGGGTGATGGCGAAGTTCAAGTTCCTGCGCGGCACCAGGCTCGATCCGTTCGGGCGGACCGAGGAGCGCCGGACCGAGCGGCGCCTGATCACCGAGTATGAAGCCCTGGTCGCCGAGCTGCTCGACAAGCTGTCGCCCGAAAACCATCGCTTCGCCATGGCGCTGGCGTCGCTGCCCGAGCAGATCCGCGGCTACGGCCACGTGAAGGACGCGACGATCGAGAAGGTCAAGGCGCGGCAGGCCGAGCTGCTCACCTGCTTCCGCAATCCGGCGCCCCCGACGACGGCCCAGGCGGCGGAATAGGATTATTCGGAGTCACCGCACGCCGCGAGCGTCCAGAGAATTAGACCACGGAGACACGGAGAGCACAGAGGTGAGACAGAGACTCCTCTTCGCCTCCGTGCCCTCCGTGTCTCCGTGGTTCATGTCACGGATCGGACTGGACCCCGGCCTCCCCCGGGGTGACGAGTGGGATGATGGCCGCGGTCGCGAGAACCTCACTCTGACCCCAATTACGACCCCAATTACGAGGTCTCGTCATCGCGAGCGAAGCGAAGCGATCCAGATTCGCTGGATTGCTTCGTCGCTGCGCTCCTCGCAATGACAGTCAAATCTGAATCTGCTTAGAGGGCGCCTACCGGCGCGCGTAGATGTAATCGTAGGCGAGGCCGGGGGCGCGCGCCTGCCCGAACTTGGTCCGCATCTCGCCGATGATCTCGGCGGTCGGGCGCCAGTCGAGGCGGTGCTCAGCGTGGTTGATCTCCGACAGGCGGCCGGTCGCAAATGCGGCCTGCCGGAACTGAGCCCCGAGAAAGGCCGTGGTCGCCTCGATGCCGGGCTCTATCTGCAGGATGAGGCCCGGATCGAATTCGAGCAGCATGGCCTCGGCCTCCCGAAGCACGCGCTGGCCTCCGGCGATGATCCGTCCCTCGGCGCCCTGCGCGACAAGCTTGACCGCGATCGGACGCGGCAGCGACGCCGGGTCGAGCACGTCGTCGAGGCGTTCGGCCGCAATCTGGACCGTTGTGGCGGCATGCGGCGGCGCCGCACCGTCGATGCGAACACGATTGTCGCCGGAATTTTCCGACGACAGAGCGAACTCGAGGGTCGCCCGACGGTCGAACAAAGCCATGGCAAACAGCTCGACATTGCCGTGCGGACAATTCGCCCGCACGTTGCGCTCCATATAGCCGAAATTGCGCGGCGCCGGCTCGAACGCCTTGCAGGCGACGCGCGGATTCCGCGCGATCGGAATCGTCGTCAGCCCGATATTGGCGCCGATGTCGATGTAAGTGCCGGCTCCGGCGCGCTCAAATATGTCGCGGAAGAATCCCATGGCCGTCCGGGCCCAGCCGCCGCTCCGGGCGTAGATCTGCAAGACCCCCGCATCGGCGAACGCCCCTTCGATGAGCCCGTACTCGCCGAAGACCCCGATGTCCTGAACCCGATAAAGCTGCCCGAGCTTGCGGAATAGCCGATATCCGAGATTGCTTTCAGCGAGCCGCTTGAGCGCGACATCGCGAGCGCGGCGTGGAAGTCGACGGACCACGGCCGCCGCCGATGGCGCGGCCGCGCTATCGCCACCGGCGGAGTTTGAGGCGGGTGCATGACTTGCTCGCGCGAGAGGCGGACGACCGCGCCGACAAGATAGCGGACGGCCGATCGGCAGGGTGTGACCAAGCCGTGGCGCGAGCACGCGCCGTACTCCGATCCGCCTTGCGCAAATTCCACTCAGACGCGCGGAGGGCCAGCGGCCCTCAGCCGCCCGGCTCGGACCAGGCGAAGGCGGCCATCAACATGTCAACGGTGGTCCCGTCACTCGACAGCGGCAGCAGCAGGATCTCGCAGTTCCATCGCCGTTGATCGCTGTATTCATTGTTGAACCTGACCACGGACGGACGGCGGTCCGCGACCACCTGCTGCCAGTGCCGGATCATGTTGCTGCGGCGGCGCTCGTCCGGCATGTCCTCGATGAATTTGCCGGTCAGATCGATTCCCCCGCGATCCACCACGTTCGTCGCATGAAGCCGCATCCGGAACCGCTGCGGGTCGTGCAGGACGTCGATCAGCGACAGATCGCCCAGGATGTACTTCAGATCCAGCGGATCGAAATCCGACCGGGTCGGGAAGGCGCGGCCGCGCCGCCGCTGCTCCCAGTCCTGAAACAGTCTCCGCAAAGATGGGGACTTGACGTCGGGCATGATCCAACCGTGGATTGTACATGCTCTGGGATCATCGCGGATCGAAAATCGGCCGCGCCTTACAAAGCTGACAGAACTGTCTCCCGTGATACAGGCCGCGCGCCGCCGCCGCCTCAGTCCCGCCCGTCCCTGCTATCGGCGCGCGTAGAGGAAAGCATAGGCGAGGCCCGGGGCGCGCGCGTCACGCACCCTTGTCCGCAGGTCCGCGATGACTTCGGACACGGGTCGCCACAAAAGCGGCTGGTCGACGGTGGCCGTCTCCGACACCCGTCCCTCCACGAGGGCCGCGGTACGGAAATGCTCGCGAAGAAACGTGACGATGGCATCGATGCCCGAGTCGAGTGCCAGGATCAGGCCGGGATCGAACTCGAGCAGCAAGGCCTCGGCCTCGCCAAGCACGCGCGCTCCGCCGGCGATGATGCGCCCTTCGGCGCCCTGGGCGATGAGCTTCACCACCAGCGGCCGGCGTAAAGACGTTGCATCCAGCACGTCGTCGAGCCGGTTTGCCGGCACCCTCACGATCGCCTTGACGGCCTGGTCGCCATCCGATGTCAGCCGGTCGAGGCGGATGCGGTTATCGCCGGAATTCTCCAGCGACAGAGCGAAATCGACCGTGGTCTGCCGATCGAACAGCGCCAATGGAAACAGCTCGACGTTGCCGTGCGGGCAATTGGCCCGGATGTTCCGTTCGAGATATGCGAAGTTCCGCGGCGCCGGCTCGAACGCCTTGCACGCAACGCGCGGATTGTCCGCGATCGGAATGGTCATCAACCCGATATTGGCGCCGATGTCGAGATAGCTGCCGCCGCCGGCGCTCTCGAAAATCTCCTGAAAGAACCGCGTGGCGGTGCGGGCCCAGCCGCCGCTCCGCGCATAAACCTGGAGAACCCCGGAATCGTCGAGGGCGCCCTCGACGGGCCCGTAGTCGCCGGCGACCCGGATGTCCTGCACCCGATACAAGCGACCGAGCTTCTGAAACAGACGATAACCACGTTTGCGTCGCGCCAGCCATTCGACAGCCGTCTCGCGCAATCGGATCGGCGGCCGGCGTCGCGGACGCCTCATCGGTTCACGGACGGTTGGCTCGGATCCACTACTATCGGAAATGCTTCGGAGCATGGAAAGTCCTCCGCGTCGTGCAGGAAAAAGTGGGGGCGAAGCGACGTGCTCCCTTGTGATCAACCGGTGACCGTCGGCGTGCCGACCGCTGGTTAAATTTCCAGTAGCCACCGCCATCCGGATCGGTCACGCTCGCGAGCAATAAAGACGTGCAACAGCAAAAACTCCGGGGAGGTGCCGTGACCCTGCCGCTGTTCATCGAACAGATGTTCAACGGAGTGCAGCTCGGGCTGATGCTGTTCCTGATGGCGGTCGGCGTCACGCTGGTGTTCGGCATCATGCGCATTATCAACCTCGCGCATGGCTCGATGTTCATGCTGGGCGGTTACGCCCTGGTGAGCGCGGTGGCGGCGACCGGCTCCATGCTCGCGGCACTGCCGCTGGCGTTGGCGGCGGCCGTCGGGGTGGCGGTGGTCGTGGAGATCCTGGTGCTGCGGCCGCTCTATACGCGGGGTCCGCTCGACCAGGTGCTGGCGACGTTCGGCCTGACCCTGTTCTTCAACGAGCTCGTCATCGTGATCTGGGGCCGCGAACCGCTCAGCCTCGACATCCCGCGCCTTCTGGCCGGCCATGTCGAAATCATGCCGGGCGTCTTCTACCCGATCTACCGCCTGGCGATCACCGCCGTGGCGATCGTCCTCGGCGGCTTGCTGTATCTCCTGATCACGCGCACGCGCGTCGGCGCCCTGATCCGCGCCGGCAGCGAAAAGCGCGAGATGGTGGCGGCGCTCGGCGTCAATATCGGCCTCTTGTACACGCTGGTGTTCGCCATCGGCGCCGGGCTCGCGGCCGTCGCCGGCATGATGACCGGGCCGCTCCTGTCGATCGAATCCGGCAACGGCGATCCGATCCTGATCCTGACCCTGGTGGTGATCGTCATCGGCGGCCTGGGGTCGGTGCGCGGCGCCCTGGTCGGCGGCCTGCTGGTCGGCCTGTTCGACACGTTCAGCCGCGTCCTGGTGCCGAAGATCTTCGGCCTCAACGCCAGCTCGGCGCTGGTCGGCATGGCGGTCTACGTGCTGATGGCGGCCGTCCTGATCTACAGCCGCACCGGATTGTTCAACGCGAGCCGGGGGTGAAAAGAGTGAGCTTTTCTCGACGTGCCGCTCTGCTCGTGGTCTTGATCGCGGCGGCCGTGGCCGTCCCGGCGCTGGGCGAGACGTATTACACGCGCTTCGCCACCCAGATCGCGATCTACGGCCTGGCGGCGCTCAGCGTCGATCTGCTGCTGGGATATGCCGGGCTGATCACCTTCGGGCAGGCGGCGCTGTTCGGCGTCGGCGCCTATGCCGCCGGCATCCTGACCGTCGCCGGAGTCACCAGCGCGTTCGTCGTGTGGCCGGCCGCGATGCTGGTCGCCATGGCGTTCGCCCTCGTCATCGGGGTGCTGTCGCTGCGCACCTCCGGCTTCCAGTTCATCATGGTGACCCTGGCCTTCGCCCAGATGGTCTATTACGGCGGCCAGAGCCTGCGCGCCTATGGCGGCGATAACGGCTTCATCCTGCCGCGGCGGAACGACCTGGGCGGGCTGCTCGACCTTGGCAATCACGTGGCCTTCTATTACGTCGTGCTCGGACTCCTGCTGGCGGTGTTGTACTTGGCAAGTCGCATCGTCCATTCGCAGTTCGGCATGGTGATCCGCGGCGGCCGCGACAACGAGCGGCGCCTGGCCGCGATCGGGTTTCCGCCGTTTCGCTACCGCCTGGCGGCGTTCACGATCGCCGGCGGGATCGCCGGCCTCGCCGGGGCCTTGATCGCCAACCACGCGATGTTCGTGAGCCCGGCGCTGATGAGCTGGCAGATGTCCGGCGAGTTGCTGGCCATGGTCATTCTCGGCTCGGCGGGCACGCTGGTCGGGCCGATCTTCGGGGCCGCGATCTATCTGCTGTTCGCGCAGGTGCTGTCCGACTACACGGACCATTGGATGCTGTTCTTCGGCCCGCTTCTGGTGGCGCGCGTCCTGTTCGTTCGCGAGGGCGTCTGGGGCGTGATCGTGCGCGCCGTCGGCGGCCCTGCAGCAGCCCCGCCGCCGCTCGACTGGGCCGCCGAAGCCCCGGGGGCACACGCCGAATCGCCGGCGGCCGGCGGCCCATGAGCCCGGCTCTTCTCGAAGCGGCGGGCTTGCGGAAGAATTTCGGCGCGCTCTGCGCCACCGACGACGTGTCGCTGGCGATCCGCGCCGGCGAAGTGCACGCGCTGATCGGCCCGAACGGCGCCGGCAAGACCACGCTGGTCGGACAGCTCACCGGCGAGCTCGCCCCCGATGCCGGGGTCGTGCGCTTCGCCGGACGCGACATCACCGGCCTCTCGACCGCAGAGCGCGCGCGGCTGGGGTTGGCACGCACGTTCCAGATCTCGAGCGTGTTCCACAGCTTTTCCGCCGCCGGAAACGTGGCGCTCGCGGTGCAGGCGACGCGGCCGCACAGCTTCCGGTTCTGGACGCGCGCCGACCGGATCGACGAGCTGCGTCGCCCCGCCTACCGTCTGCTGGACCAGCTGGGTCTGTCCGGGCGCAGCGAGGTTGTCGCCGCCGGCCTGTCGCATGGCGAGCACCGTCAGCTCGAGCTGGCGATGGCGCTGGCCGGGCATCCGGCGATGCTGCTCCTCGACGAGCCGATGGCCGGGCTCGGCAGCGAAGAGACGCAGGCGATGACGGCCCTCATGGAACAGCTCAAGAGCCGCACCACGATCCTCCTGATCGAGCACGACATGGACGTCGTGTTCTCGCTGGCCGACCGGATCTCGGTGCTGGTCGCCGGGCGGATCATCGTGACGGGGACACCGGACGAAATCCGTGCCCATCCGGAGGTGCGCGCCGCGTATCTGGGCGAGGACGACGATGCGTAAGACGCGCCGGAGCGGGCCCCCATGCTGAGATCGACATGCTGACGGTCGACGGCCTACAGACCAGCTACGGGCAAAGCCAGGTCCTGTTCGGCGTCAGCCTCGAGGTGCGCCGGGGCGAGGTGGTGACGCTGATCGGCCGCAACGGCATGGGGAAGACGACCACCATCCGCTCGATCATGGGCCTGACGCCGCCGGGGGCCGGCCGGGTCACCTTCGAGGGCACGGAGCTCGGCGGCCTGCCGAGCTTCCGCATCGCGCGGCGCGGGCTGGGGCTGGTGCCGGAGGGGCGCGCGATCTTCGCCAATCTCACGGTCGAGGAGAACCTGACGGCGACGGCGGCGGCCGGCCCCGACGGAGCCCGCGACTGGACGGTGGAGACGGTGGCGGCCCTCTTCCCGTGGCTGCGCCAGCGCCGCCGGCAGATGGGCGCCCAGCTGTCGGGCGGCGAGCAACAGATGCTGGCCATCGCCCGCGCCTTGATGACCAATCCGAAGCTGCTGATCCTCGACGAGGCGACCGAGGGCCTGGCGCCGATCGTGCGGCAGGAGATCTGGCGCGTGCTGCGCCGGCTCAAGGCGCGCGGCCAGTCGATCCTGCTGATCGACAAGAACCTGAAGGTCCTGGCGAAGCTGGCCGACCGCCACTATCTGCTCGAGCGCGGGCGCGTGAAATGGAGCGGCGATTCGGCAGCCCTGTCGCGCGACTACGACAAGCTCAGGCAGTACGCGGGGGTGTGAGGATTCACCACGGAGGTCACGGAGAACCCGGGCTACCTCACTCTGACCCCGATTTCGTGGATGCCCCGCATGAAGCGCATGAAGCGGGGCATGACGAAGGAGAGGGAGCGGCGGCGCCGCGCCGTCAATCGGCGGCTTCGCGGTCGGTTTTGTCGAGGTCCAGGGAGGCGGGCCAGGAGACCACGATGCGCGTGCCGCGGCCGACGTCGCTCTCGATGTCGATCGAGCCGCGGTGGAGATCGAGCAAGGACTTCACGATCGACAGCCCGAGGCCGATGCCGCCGGTCTTGCGCGACAGGGCGTCTTCGATCTGCTCGAACGGGAGAAACACCGTCTCCAGCTTCTCGGCGGGTATGCCGATGCCGTTGTCGGCCACCACGATCTGGGCGATGCCGTTGTCGGCGTGTGTCGAGATGTGGACCTGTCCCCCCGCCGGCGTGAATTTCAGGGCGTTCGACAACAGGTTCAACATGATCTGCCGGACCGCGGCGGGATCGGCGTCGACCGGCAGCGACACGTCGGCGTGGTGGATCAATTCGACGCCGGCGGCCGTCGCCGAAGACTGCATCATGCCGATCACGTCGTTGACCACGCCGCTCAGGTTGATCCGCCGCGGCATGACTTCGAATTTGCCGCTTTCCAGGCGCGCCATGGTCATGATCTCGGTGAGCAGCCCGTGAAGATGCTTGGCGCTGCCGGCGATATCGCGGAGATATTCGGACTGCTTCGCCGACGGCGCGTCGGTGCCCGCGCCGTGCAGGAGGAGCTCGGAAAAACCGATCACGGCGTTCAGCGGCGTGCGGAGCTCGTGGCTCATGACGGCGAGGAACTTCGATTTGGCGGCGCTGGCCTCCTCGGCGCGGCTCTTCTGCTGCTCGACATCCAGCTTCGA
>DASWFO010000208.1:0-12501 GCA_036394195.1 Alphaproteobacteria bacterium
CGATAGAGGGTGTAGGGATCCGGGATATTGCCCCACAGGAAAAACCCGGCATGCCCCGCCGGCTCGGGGCGCGTGTCGATCGCCCCGCCGGCGAGCAGCGCCTTCACCTGCGAGGCGATGCGAAGCGTCTTGCCGTCATCGGCGACATAGAGCGGCTTGATGCCGAGCGGATCGCGGGCGAGCAGCATCCCGCCGCGCACCTGGTCCCACAGCGCGAACGCGAACATGCCGCGCAGGCGGCGCACGCAGGCCGGCCCTTCGCGGTCGTAAAGCTGCAGGATGACCTCGGTGTCCGACGTCGTGCGGAACACATGGCCCTTCTGCGTCAGCTCGTCGCGCAGCGCCTTGTAATTGTAGATCTCGCCGTTGAAGACGATGCGCAGCCGGCCGCCGTCATGCGCCATCGGCTGGTCGGCGATGCTGCGCAGGTCGATGATCGACAGCCGGCGGTGGCCGAGCGCCACGCGGCCGTCGTCGGACAGCCATTCGCCGGCGCCATCCGGGCCCCGCCTGGCCATGCGGTCGCGGATCCGCCGCAGCTCGTCCGGGTCGGCCGGCCGGGCGCCGGCACCGTAAGCGAATATGGCGACAATGCCGCACATCGCTTACTTCGTCGCCACGGCGATGAGATTGGTCGTGAAGATCCGGTGATCCGCGCCGGTCTCGATCATCAGGGCGGCCCTGTAGGCGAAGCGGACGAGCGGCCACAGCAGGGCCCGCGCCGTGCTGGCTGGGCCGTGCGCCGCCGGCGGGTCCTCGTGGAACGTCGCGGAGCGGAACCCGGACGACAGGAACACCTGGGTCAGCGATTCCGGCGTGAACGCCTGCTCGTGTGTGAGGTCACCATAAGCGATGACTCCGCAGAACGGCGACGCGGCGTTCGGTGCATGCACGATCCAGCGTCCGCCCGGTTTCAGCACGCGCAAGACCTCGTCGGCGACGTCGATCAGCTCGTCCTTGGTGAGATGCTCGATCACGTCATAGGCGATGACCGCGTCCTGGCTCGCTGCTGGCATGCCGTAGAGCGTGGGGAGAAGTTCGCCGGAGCGCACTTCGTGAATGCCCAGCCGCCGCGCCGCGTCGACCTGCGAGGGACTGCCGTCGACGCCCTGCAAATTCCGGTAGCCGGCCTCGCGCGCGAAATACAGCAGCGCGCCGTGCCCGCAGCCGATCTCGAGGATCGCAGACTCTTTCTGCGGCGGGAAATGATCGGCGATGAGCCGCGTCAGGGTGGCGCGCCGCGGCGCCAGGCCATCCAACGTCGCGGGCGCCAGCTGGGCGGTCGCCGCCTCGACATAGCGGCCATAGATCCGGGACCGGTATTTCGCCATTACGGGACCAGCGCGCGGGTCAGCAGCTCGCGCTGCCGGGCGACGAACCGGTCGTACGCGAACAGCTCCGCGACGACTTCCTGGCCATTGCCGCCCATGGCGGTCACGAGGGTCGGGTCGTCAGCCAGCTGGTGCAGCTTCGCCGCCAGCTCGTCGGGCCGCGCCGGATCGATGGCGAACCCGTTCGGTCGCGCCGGGTCGATCGCCTCCACCGACCCGTCTTCGTTGCCGCAGATGAACGGCGTACCGCAGGCCGCGGCTTCGATCAGTCCGAGCGGCACCGCTTCGCCCAGGCCGGGCCCGCCGCGCGCCACCAGGATCGCCACGTCCGCGGCGGCATAGAGGTACGGCAGGGACTCCTGCGGCACGAGGCCGAGGAATTTCACCCACGGCTCGACGCCCTGTTGGCGCGCATAGGCCTCGATCGCGGGCCGGTCCGGGCCTTCGCCGACGATCAGGTAGAGCATGCGCGGGTCCGCCAGCAGCTTCAGCGCGTCGATCGTCTGGCGGTGGCCTTTGTTGTTGTTGGGCGGTGCGGCCATATGGGCGACGGTGACCGCGATGAACCGCTCGTCGAGGCGGTCGAGCTTGAACGGCCGCGCTATCTCCAGGCGCGCGTCGGCCTTCGGGATCGGCCGGAAGAAGCCCGTATCGACCGGATCGTAGAGGAGCCCGATGGGCGGCATGCGGTCGTGGAAGCGGGGCAGGTGCTCGATCGTGTACCGGCAGTCGGCGATGGCGAGATTGGCGCGGGTGAACGCGTATTCGCGCGCCGGCGGCAGCTTCGCCAGAATGTCGATGTTGTAGACGTTCAGGATGTACGGGCTGCCGCGCAGCGCCCGGGCGAGCCGGCCGAACATCGCCAGGTACACGTGGTTCAGCATCACCACGTCGAACCGCCGCGGCGGGGCGGCGATGAAGGCGAGGAGCTTGGCGACCACGCCGGCCCGGCTGTCGAACGGGACATGCCGGTCGGCATAGCCGTTCGTGAAACGGCTCGATTGCTTGTCGACCGACAGCACGTACGGACTATGGCCGAGGTCGCGCAACGCCCGCACCTGGTGGCGGCTGTAGGTGGCGATGCCGCCGACCCCTTCGACGTCGAAGCCGATATAGAGAATGTCCATGGGAAGCGCGCCGAGTTGCCGGTGCCGACCGCCTGAAAACGCCCGGTGCCGGCCGGTATTCCTTGAAAATACGAAGTTTTTCCGCCGGCCGGAAGGTTCTATTTGATCGCCACCGCGAGCAGGCATTGCGAGAAGATGGCGTCGCGGCCGGTTTCGCCGGTTTCGGCCGCAAGCAGGAAACGCGCAAGGCCGCGGACGAGTTTCCAGGCGAGCCAGCGCGCCGCACTCGCCGCCCCGTGCACCGCCGGGACGTCCTCGAAGCAGCGCACCTCGGCGAAGCCGCAGGCGCGCAGGACCTGGCCGATCGAGGCGCGGGTGAACGCGCCCCCGGCGAGGTAGTCCCAATAGCGCATGCGGGCGCCGAACAGGGCCTCGCCGTTGGGCACGTGCAGGATCCAGCGCCCGCCCGGCTTCAGCACGCGCCGGACCTCGTCGGCCAGCGCGAACTGCGCGTCGGGCGGGAAGTAATGGAACAGGTCGAACAGCACCACCACGTCCTGCGAGGCGTCGGGGGTCGCGGCCAGGGCGGCTTTCAGGTCGCCCTGGCGGACGCCGGTGATGCCGAGGGACGCGGCCGCCGCCACCTGCTCGGGGCTCGCATCGACCCCGGCGAGGCTCGTGTAGCCGGCGCGGCGCGCCGCCCACAGGACCGCCCCGTGGCCGCAGCCCAGATCGAGCACGGCTGCACTCCGGTCGGGCGGGAAATGCTCGCGCACCAGCCGGTCGAGATAGGGCCGCCGGCGCTCGAGGCCGGCTACCGCGTCGCCGACGCTGGCGTGGGTCGACACGTACTGCGCGAGCAGCCGGGATTTGTAATCTGTTGATTTGTCATCTGGCGGGGGCATCGCCGCAGAATACCGGGCGCGCTTCTGCCGTTATAGTGCGTTCGTTGAGTGTCCGGTCCGCGGAGTTCCCGATTCGTATCCTGCATGTCATTGCGTCGATCGCGGCGCGCACCGGCGGGCCGGCCAAGGCGGCCATCGACATGGCGCGGGCGGTGGCCGCCCGTGGGCACGAGGTCGCGATCTACACGACCGACCGCGAGATGGCGGCCGAGGAGCGCGCCCTCTATGCGCCGGCCGACCGGTTGGATGGGGTCGAACTGCGAGTCTTTCCGCAGCACGCCCCGGCGGTGATGGGCACCTCCTTTCCGCTCGCCCGTGCGCTGAAGCGGGCGGTCCCGAAGGCGGATGTGGTGCATGTTCACTCGCTCTATCTGTTTCACACCTGGGCGGCGGCGCGTCTGTGCAAGCGCTTTGGCGTGCCGTACCTGCTGAGGCCGCACGGCACGCTCGATCCGTTCATCTGGCGGCGGCATCGGGCGCGCAAGGCCGTCCTCGAGTGGCTGTTCCAGAACCGCGTGCTGCGCGACGCGGCGGCGATCCACTACACGGCTGACGACGAGATGCGGCTGGCGGCTCCCTATATCCATGGTGCCCCGGGCGTGGTGGTTCCGAACGGCCTCGACCTCGAGCAATACGCGGACCTGCCGCCGCGCGGCGGCTTCCGCGCGCTCCATCCGGAGATCGGCAACCGGCGCATTGTGCTGTTCCTGTCGCGGCTCAATTTCAAGAAGGGATTGGACGTGCTGATCCCCGCCTTTGCCCGCGCCGCGCGCCGGTTCGACGATCTGCATCTCGTCCTCGCCGGCCCCGACGACGGCGAGCGCGGCGCGGCCGAAGCCGCGGTCGCGGCCGAGGGCATCGGCGCGCGCGTCACCTTCGCCGGCATGCTCGACCATCGGGCGAAGCTCGCCTGCTTCCGCGACGCCGCCATGTTCGTCCTGCCCTCGTACTCGGAGAATTTCGGCATCGCGATCGTCGAGGCGCTGGCGTGCGGCATCCCGGTGGCGATCTCGGATCGGGTGAACATCTGGCGCGAGATCGAGGCGGCCGGCGCCGGCCTGGTGGCGCCGCCCGCGGTCGACCCCGTCGCCCGCCAGATCGAGACCCTGGCCGCCGATCCGGGGCGCGCCGCGACCATGGGCGAGCGCGGCCCGGCGCTGGTGCGCGAGAAATTCGCGTGGTCGCGGATTGCGCGCGAACTCGAGACCGTGTATCGCTCTCTCGCCGCCGACTCCACCCGCCCTGCGATGCGCTGATGGCGATCTCGGTCATCGTTCTCACGTTCAATTCCGAAGCGACCGTCGGCGCCACCTTGGCAAGTGCGCGGGCGGTCACCGACGATCTGCACGTCGTCGATTCCTTTTCGACCGACCGGACGATCGAGATCGCCCGGGCGGCCGGGGCCCGTGTCGTCCAGCGGGCATTCGAGAACTACAGCGCGCAGCGCAACTGGGCGATCGACAATCTGCCGCTCCGCCACGGCTGGCAGCTGCACCTGGACGCCGACGAACGCCTGTCGGACGAGCTCGCGGCCCTCATTAAGTCACTGGACCCTGCGGGTCTGTCGGGCGATATCGCTGGCTACTACATTCCGCGGCTTGTCCATTTTCACGGCAGGCCGTTGCGGCACGGCGGCATGTACCCCATGTACCAGATGCGGCTGTTCCGGAGCGGCGCCGCGCGATGCGAAATGCGCAAGTATGATCAACATTTTATTTGCAGCGGCCGGACCGGAAAGCTCGACGCCCCGATGATCGACGACATCCGCCTGCCGCTCGGTGAGTGGACGGCCCGGCACAACCGGTGGGCCGATGCCGAGGTCGAGGAGCTGCTGAACCCCGGCGGCAACGTGATCCAGCCCGGCAGCGGCGACCCGATCGCCGAGAAGCGCGCCCAGAAGAGCTTCTACTACCGCCAGCCGCTGTTCCTGCGCGCCTTCCTGTTTTTCCTCTATCGCTACGTCTGGAAGCGCGGCTTCCTCGACGGCAAGGAAGGGATGATCTTTTACGTCCTGCAGACCTTCTGGTTCCGCTTCCTGGTCGACGCCAAGCTCTATGAGCGGCAGAAGGAGATGCGCCGCGCATGAATGCCGAAGTGACTCTCGCCTGCATGTCCTGCGGGGCGTCGACCCGCCCGGTGCTGGAGCACGTGCTCGACAACCGCTTCGGAGCACCCGGCGAGTGGCGGATCCTGCGCTGCCAGGCCTGCGGGCTCGAGCAGACGGCGCCGCGGCCGAACCTCGCCGAGCTGAAGACGCTCTACGAGACCTATTACAACTACGGCGGCGAACGCGACACGACCTACACCGGCTGGCGCGAGCGCCTGATCATGTCGCAGCTCTACCAGCTGATCCTGAAGGTCGACGGCGACATCTCGTTTCACGGCGAGAAAGGCAGCGGGCGGCTGCTCGACGTCGGCTGCAACGAAGGCCGGCCGCTGGTGCTGTATCGCCGCAACGGCTTCAAGCCCGAAGGGGTGGAGCTCAACTCGCGCGCCGCCGAGGTCGCGCGGCGCCGCGGCTTCATGGTTTACGAGACCGACCTCGCGGAGCTGCGGCCGTCGCTGCCGTTCGACCGCGTCGTGTTCTCGAACGTGCTCGAGCACGCGCTCGCTCCGCGCGCCATGCTGGCCGACGCCAATCGGCTCCTGGTCACTGGCGGCGAGGTGTGGATCAGCCTGCCCAACGCGCGCAGCTGGCTGCGCGCCTTGTTCGGCCGCATCTGGATCAACTGGCATGTGCCGTTCCACCTCGCCCATTTCGACGCCAAGACGCTGACCAGGCTGCTGGCGGACTCCGGCTTCACCGTGGTCAGCGTGAAGAACGTGACGCCGGCGCTGTGGGTCGCCCAGTCGATCATCGCCACGATCTGGCGCGACAATCCGAAGGCGATCCGCTCGGCGCCACTGATCGCCGGCTTCATGATCGTCGCCCGCGGCCTCCTGTTCCCGATCCTGTGGCTGGGCAACCGGCTCGGCCGCGGCGACTGCCTGGTCATCAAGGCGCGCAAGGACTGAGGTTAATATCCCTTTTGGGATGAGCCCGATATAAATCGGGGGTGAGGATTCTCGTCCACGATTCGGGGCACGCGTTCCCGGTCCAGCTGTCGCGTCATCTCGCGACCCGCGGCCATCAGGTGCTTCATCTCTACTCGGCGTCGATGCACATGCCGCGCGGACCGGTGAGCCCGCGGCCCGGCGATCCGTCGTCCTTCGCGGTGCACGGGCTGTCGATCGGCCGGCCGATCGACAAATACGGCTACGTCCGTCGGGTGATCCAGGAGCGGGCCTACGGGCGCTTGCTGGCGGGCGAGATCGTCGCCTGGCGCCCGGACGTCGTGCTGGGCGGCACGGCGGCACCCGATGTCCAGGCGGCGGCGGTCGCGGCCTGCCGGCGGCTTGGCATCGGCTTTGTGTTCTGGGCGCAGGACCTCAACGCGATCGCCATCGACCGGCTGCTGCGCCGCAAATTGCCGGTGATCGGCGCACTGGCCGGTCGGCATTATCTCGCCCTCGAGCGGCGCCTGGTCGGCCAGAGCGACGCGGTGGTCGCGATCACCGACGATTTCCTGCCGATCTTCGACGCCTGGGGGCTGGATCGGTCGCGCGTTCATGTGATCGAGAACTGGGCGCCGCTCGATGAGCTGGCGCCGCGGCCGCGCGTCAACGCCTGGGCCGAGGCGCACGGTCTCGCGGGCAAGCTTGTCTTCCTCTACTCCGGTACGCTCGGCCTGAAGCACGATCCGGAGCTGTTGTTGCGCCTCGCGGAGCGGCTGTCCGACCGGCCGGAGGCGCGCGTGGTCGTCGTGTCCGAGGGCCTCGGCGCCGACTGGCTGCGCGGGCGCGCCGGCGGGCTTCAGAATTTCGTGCTCCTGCCCTATCAGCCGTTCGAGCGTCTGCCCGACGTGACGGCGTCGGCCGACGTGCTGCTGGCGCTCCTGGAGCCGGATGCCGGCGCGTTCTCCGTGCCGTCGAAGATCCTGACCTATCTCTGCGCCGGCCGCCCGATTCTCGCCGCGATGCCGCCGGAGAACCTGGGGGCGCGCACGCTCGCCCGTGCCGGTGCGGGAGTCACCGTCGCCCCGGACCGGGGGGCGGCGTTCCTCGACGCCGCGATCCGGCTTGCCGACGACGCGGGACGGCGCGCGGAGCTGGGCAAGAACGCGCTGGACTATGCGGCGAAGACCTTCGATATTCGCGCCATTGGCGACCGGTTCGAGGCGATTCTCGCCCGCGCCGCCCGCCGCAGCTGACGGGAAGGGGCCCCGAAGGCATGGGCGCCAGCGACATCGACCGCTATTACGCCGCGGAGTTCGCGGAGCACGACGCCGTGCAGGCGGCGACCCGCGCCGCATTGGCGGCCGAGTTCCGCCGCCTGGTTGAGGCGGCGGTGACCTGCATCGGCAAGGGCGGCAAGATACTGTTCCTGGGCAACGGCGGCAGTGCCGGGGACGCGCAGCATCTCGCGACCGAGCTCACCGTCCGCTACATCAAGAACCGCAAGGCCATCGCCGCTTTAGCACTCACCACCGACACCTCGGCGCTGACCGCGATCGGCAACGACCTCGGCTTCGACGAGCTGTTCGCCCGCCAGGTCGAGGCGCTCGGCAAGCCCGGCGATCTCGTGGTCGCGATCACCACGTCCGGCCAGTCGCCGAACGTGCTGAAGGCGCTCGAGACGGCCAAGCAGCTGGGCCTCGTCCGCGCGGCCTTGACCGGCAAGGGCGGCGGCGAGCTCGTGCGCCGCAAGCTGGCCGAGATCTGCCTGGTGGTGCCGTCCGACACCACCGCCCGTATCCAGGAGATGCACATCACGCTCGGGCAGATGCTGTGCGGGGCACTCGAGCGCGAGCTCGGGCTGGCGACCTGACGCGATGACCGCCAACGCCGATCTCGCCACTCTCGTCACCCGCCTCAAGGGGGCGCGCGTGCTATGCGTCGGCGACGTGATGCTCGACCGTTTCGTCTACGGCCATGTCGACCGCATCTCGCCCGAAGCGCCGATCCCGGTGCTCAGCATCGAGCGCGATATCTCGATGCTGGGCGGCGCCGGCAACGTGGTGCGCAACCTCATCGGGCTGGGGGCGGTGGCCGAGTTCGTGTCCGTGGTCGGCCGCGACCTCGCGGGCCGCGAGATCACCGAGCTGGTCGGCCAGCTGGAGGGCGTCGAGCCGCACCTGCTGACCGAAGCGAAGCGCGAGACCACGATCAAGACCCGCTACGTCGCCGGCAGCCAGCAGCTTCTGCGCGCCGACCGCGAAACGGTGAGCGAGATCGCGGCGTCCACCGCCGACGACATCGTCCGCATCGTCACCGCCGCCCTCGACGAGGCGGCGGTGCTGGTCCTGTCCGACTACGCCAAGGGCGTGCTGACGCAGGCGGCGACGCAGGCGCTGATCGCGGCGGCGCGCAAGGCGGGCAAGCCGGTGATCGTCGATCCCAAGGGACAAGATTACGAGCGCTACAACGGCGCCACCTTGCTGACCCCCAACCGCCGCGAGCTCGCCGACGCGGTCAAGGCCAAGACCGGCAGCGCCGACGAAGTCGCCGCCGCCTGCCGCAAGCTGATCAAGCTGAGCCAGGCCCAGGCGGTGCTGTGCACCTGCGGCGCCGAAGGGATGTCGCTGGTGACCGCGTCGCGCGAGGTGCATCATCTTCCGGCGGCGGCCCGCGAGGTGTTCGACGTGTCGGGGGCCGGTGACACTGTGCTGGCGACAATCGCCGCGTCGCTGGCCGGCGGGCTCTCGCTGCTCCAGGCCGCCGAGCTCGCGACCGTGTCGTCGGGCATCGTCGTCGGCAAGGTGGGTACGGCGGTGGCCTATGCCGACGATCTGGTGCGCGAGATTCATCACGGCGATATCGCGACCGGCGAGCGCAAGGTCGTCACCCTGAAGCAGGCTCAGGACCAGGTCGAGAAATGGCGCCAGCAGCGCCTGCGCGTCGGCTTCACCAACGGCTGCTTCGACCTGCTGCATCCCGGGCATGTGTCGTTGATGGCGCAGGCCAAGGCGGCATGCGACCGGCTGATCGTCGGGTTGAACAGCGACGGCTCGGTCAAGCGGCTGAAGGGCGAGACCCGCCCCGTGCAGGGCGAATCGGCGCGCGCCGCCGTGCTGTCGTCTCTGGCCCCGGTCGATCTCGTGGTGATCTTCGAGCAGGACACGCCGGTCCAGCTGATCGAGGCGCTCAGGCCCGACGTCCTGGTCAAAGGAGCCGACTACAAGCTCGACCAGGTGGTCGGCGGCGAGCTCGTGCGCGGTTGGGGCGGCCGGGTACTTCTCGCCGACATCACCCCCGGCCAGAGCACCACCGCCACCATCGAACGCATGGCGCGCTAGCAGAGCCGTCGCCGGCGAGGTTATTCACCTCTCCCGAGGGGAGAGGTCGACCGCGATAGCGGTCGGGTGAGGGAAAGCGGCGAAGTTTCTTGGTGGTCACGACAAGGCGCGACGCTGAAGCGGCGCCCCCACCCGCTCCCGGGATGCAGGGGCTTCGCCCCCTGAAAAAAATTCCGGGCGCTCGCGACCTCTCCCGGCGGGAGAGGTGACTAGGTTAAGACGCCGCCCTAATGTTATCTGATCAAGTAATTGCGGAGCGCTGCGAGAGCGCCGAATAGAAGACCGCCTCCGAGCGAGGCGACAATTAAGAGCAGCGCCAAATCTTCGTCCGGCCCCACGTTGCCTATGAGCCACTCTACGAGGGCCGTCGCAGGCGTAACGATAGCACCATGCTTAACAGCCGACGCCACACTCCACTTTGAGGGCATTCCGCTGCTAAGCGCCCGCCCCGCGATACACCGCCAGCGCCGCGTCGACTCCCGCCCCCGACGGGGCGGCGTAGCCCTGCTGGCGCAGCGAGGTCTCGAGCGCGGAGAGGCAGATCAGCACGTTCTGTTTGCGGCAGTTCCAGCCCATGGTGCCGATGCGCCAGATCTTGCCGCTGAGCGGCCCGAATGAGGTGCCGATCTCGATGCCGAAATCCTGGAGCAGTGTTGCGCGCACGCGCTCGCCGTCGACCTTGTCCGGGATCACCACGCCGGTGACGTTCGGCATCTTGTGGCGGCGCTCGCCGAAGACGTTCAGCCCCATTGCCTCGATTCCGGCGATCACGGCAAGGCTTGCGGTTTCGTGCCGCCTGACCCGTGCCGCGATGCCCTCTTCGAGCACGATGCGCGCGCATTCGCGCGCCGCGTAGAGCATCGACGTCGCTTCGGTGTGATGGTTGAGGCGGCGCTCGCCCCAATACTCCATCAGCATCGCGAGATCGAAATAGTTGGACTGGATGACCGGGCCGTTGCCTTCGACCAGACCGGGGGGCCTGATGCCCTGCTCGACGTGCTTGCGGCGGTTGACGGCGTCAGCAACCTTGTCGTTGAACGAGATCGGCGCCGAGCCGGGCGGCCCGGACAGGCATTTCTGCAGCCCGGACGAGATCGCATCGACGCCCCAGCGGTCGACCGCCACATCCATGCCGCCGAGGGTCGCCGTCGCGTCGACGTACAAGAGCGCGTCGTGGCGGTGGCAGAGCTCGGCCAGCCCGTCCATCAGCTGCGCCATGGTGGTCGAGGTGTCGCCGTGTACGCAGGCGACGAGCTTCGGCCGCTGCGCAATAATGGCGGCCTCGATCTTCTCCAGCGGCACCACGCTGCCCCAGTCGGCCTCGACGGCGTGCACCTCGGCCCGGCAGCGCCGCGCGATCTCGCACAGGAGGTGGCCGAAGCGGCCGAACACCGGCACCACCACCGCGTCGCCGGGGGCGATCAGCGAGGTCAGGATGGCCTCGATGCCGGCGCGCGCCGTGCCGTCGACCAGGAACGTCCACCGGTTTTGCGTCTGGTAGACCCGGCGATACAGATCCATCGTCTCGTTCATATACGCGGTAAAGGCCGGGTCGAACTGCCCCAGCAGCGACATCGCCATCGCGCGCAGCACGCGCGGGTCGGCGTCGACCGGTCCCGGCCCCATGAGGAGGCGCGGCGGCGGATTGAGGTCGGGAATATGGGTCATGCAGCCTGTCTCTGGTCGCCCGCCCCTACATAGCGGATAATCCGGGCAGCGCCAAATACAGGGAAACGAGGGTTCAAATGAAGGGCAAGATCGGGCTCGAAGAGCATTTCTCCGGCGAGGACACGCTGATGGACTCGCACGGCTTCGTCGATGACGAGAAATGGCGGCAACTGCGCGCGAACCTGCTCGACATGGGCGACCGGCGTCTGGCCGAGATGGACCGCCACGGCATGGAACGGATGATCGTCTCGTTGAACGCGCCGGCGGTGCAGAAGATCCACGACACCAAGAAGGCGATCGAGGTCGCCCGCCGCGCCAACGACCTGCTGGCCGAGCACATCGCCAAGCGCCCCGACCGGTTCTCCGGGTTCGCGGCCCTCGCCATGCAGGACCCCGAGGCGGCCACGCGCGAGCTTGAGCGCTGCGTGAAGCAGCTCGGCTTCGTCGGCGCGCTGGTCAACGGCTTCTCGAACATCGGCAGCCCCGAGAACGCCGTCTATCTGGACCTGAAGCAGTATTGGGATTTCTGGGGAATGGTGGAGCGGCTCGACGTGCCGTTCTATCTGCATCCGCGGCAGCCCAGCCAGCTCAAGGCCTATGAAGGCCATCCATGGCTGATCGGGCCGGCCTACGGTTTTGCCGCCGAGACCGCGCTGCACGCGCTGCGCCTGCTGGGCAGCGGCCTGTTCGACAAATATCCGAAGCTCCAGCTGGTTCTCGGCCACATGGGCGAGAACCTGCCGTTCACGCTCTACCGCACGGAGCAGCGCATCAAGTGGTCGCCGATGGGCTACCCGGCGAAGAAGAGTGTGCGCGAGTACTTCCAGTCGAACGTCTACATCACCACCGCCGGGACCTTCAGGACCCAGACCCTGATCGACTGCCTGCTCGAGGTCGGCGCCGACCGTATCCTGTTCTCGACCGACTGGCCGTTCGAGCAGGTAGGCGAGGCGGCGGAATGGTTTGACGCGACGCCGATCAGCGACAACGACAAGCAGAAGATCGGGCGGACGAACTCGCTGAAGCTGTTCAAGCTCAAAGGCTGAGGGGCACCACCCCAGTCGCAGACGGGAGGAGACAATGAAGGCGAACCCGGAACTCGACCGGCGGACGTTCCTCAACCGGGTCGCGACGGGCGCCGGTGCGGTCCGCCTGGCGCCGCTGCTTGCCGGGGCGGCACCCGCGGCGGCCGCGG
>DASWFO010000209.1:0-32607 GCA_036394195.1 Alphaproteobacteria bacterium
GTCGTCGACGACGATGCCGACCGCGAGCACCAGTCCGAACAGCGACAGGTTGTTGAGCGAGAATCCCACGGCAGCCAGGACGGCGAAGGTACCGACGAGCGACACCGGGATGGCGGCGATTGGGATGATCGAAGCCCGCCAAGTCTGCAGGAACAGGATGACGACCAGCACGACCAGCACGATCGCGACCATAATGGCCACGACCACTTCATGCACGGACTGTGTGATGAACACGGTCGCGTCATATTGGTTGTCATAGGCGACGCCGGGAGGAAAATCCTTGGCCAGCTCGGCCATGGTCTTGCGGATCTCGCGCGCAGTGGTCAGTTCGTTCGAGCCCGGTTGCCTGTAGATCAGGATCGGCACGGACCGAACATGGTCCTTGTAACCGTTGGCGCTGTAGTCGAGCGCGCCCAGTTCGACGCGGCCGATATCGCGCACTCTGGTCACCCGGCCGTTGGCATCGGACTTGACGATGATGTCGGCGAATTGCACCGGATCGGTCAGGCGCCCCAGGGTTTCGACATTGACCTGAAACGCGCCCGATGAGCCGACCGGCGGCTGCGCCAGCACGCCGGCCGATACCTGGACGTTCTGCGCCCGCAAGGCCGCGACCACGTCGCCGGCGGTGAGATCGTCTGCGGCCACCTTGGCTGGGTCGAGCCAGATGCGCATGGCGTAGTCCCGGGCGCCGAAGGTTTGGACGTCGCCGACGCCGTCGAGCCGGGCGATCGCATCCTTGATGTGAAGGGTGGCGTAGTTCGACAGGTAGAGCTGATCGCGCGAGCCGTCAGGCGAATAGAGATGGGGCACGATCAGATAGTCGCTCGATACCTTCTTAACCGTCAGGCCCAGTTGCTGCACGGGTTCCGGCAGACGCGGCTGGGCGATCAGGACACGGCTTTGCGTCAGCGATTCGGCCGTATTGAGGTCTGTGCCGAGCCTGAAGGTCAGGGTCACGACCAGCTTGCCGTCGCCGGTCGACTGGCTGGAAAAATAGAGCAGGTTCTCGATGCCGTTGAGCTGCTGCTCGAGGGGCGTCGCCACGGTCTTGCTCAACACCTCAGCCGAGGCGCCGGGATAGCTGGCGGTCACCTGGATCGTTGGCGGTGCCACCTCGGGATACTGGGCGACCGGCAGCGCGAAATAAGCGACGGCGCCGACGATCGTGATGAATAGCGACAGGACGATCGCGAAGATCGGCCGGCTGATGAAGAAATGCGATATGCGCATGATCTGGTCCTCAGCCCTTGATGGTTGCGTCGATGGTCTGCCGGTGCGGCTCGACCGTCATGCCGGGGCGCACGCGCATCAGGCCCTGCACGATGACCCGATCGGTCGGCAAGAGGCCGTGGGTGATCACGCGCATGGCATGGTCTTCGAGCTGGCCGGTCTCGACCGGCTTCGCCACCACGACGCCGTCGTCTTGGACGACCATTACCAGCTTGCCTGCCTGATCGGTGCCGATGGCGGCGTCGGGCACCAGCAGTCCGGGCGCCGCGGCCGAGAGCGGCACGCGCACCCGGGCGAACGCACCCGGCGCGATCGCCAAATCCGCATTGGAGAGCGTGGCGCGCGCGTGCAGCGTGCCGCTGCTGCGGTCGATCTGGTTGTCGAGGAAGTCCAGAACGCCGGTCCGCGACCAGGGGCGCTCGCCGTCCAGGCTAATCTGAACCGTGTTGGTGGCTTCGGGCCGCGCATTGGCCGAGTGCTTGTAAGCGACGTAATCTGCCTCGCTCATGTCAAAGTCGAGATAGACGGGATCGAGCGAGACGATGGTGGTGAGCTCGGTCGCGCCGGTGGCGCCGGGGCCACCGGTGATCAGGCTACCGATCGAGACATGCCGCCGGCTCACACGGCCGGTGAAGGGCGCCGTGATGCGGGTGAACTCGAGATTGAGCTGGGCTGCATGAATGGCTGCTTCCGCCGACTTGACGGTCGCGGCAGCCGCGCGCTGCCCTTGCGTTCGCTCATCCAGACGTTCGTCGGACTCGTAACCGAGGCGATTCAGCTGCGCGCTGCGGCCGATCTGCTTATTGGCCAGCGCTACCGTGGCCGATGCCGTCTGGAATTGCGCACTCGCCTGTTCGAGCTGGATCTCGTACGGCCGCGGATCGATCACGAACAGCAGATCGCCCTTGTGCACGATCTGACCGTCCTTGAAATGGATCTCGGTCAGGTAGCCGCTGACCTGGGCGTGCAGCACGACTTGGTTCACCGCGGAGAGCTGACCGGTGAGGTCGGTGCGGTTGGCAACATTCGCCTGCATCGGCGCCGAGACCACGACGCTGGGCGGCGGCAACGCCGCCGCGGTCACAGGCGGCGCCGTGAAACTGTCATAGGCCCACAAGCCCAGGCCGGCAGCGACGATCAGGGCGCCAATGGCAATCGCGGCCGGTGAGCGGCCTCGATTCGCGGCACTTGGCGCAAGCGGAAATTCCCGAAGATCGACGCGTGCGTCGCTCGACGCATGGTGACCATTTGCCAAGGCGTCGCTGCGAATGGTGGGATGCTGATCGTCGGGCATGAGGGCCTCCGGTTGACTGCCCCCTAAAAATAGATCATCCAAATATTCTCGGAATTGCCGATTTGGTGGATTCACTTATTCCTGAGGATCGTAGATGGCCACTATCCTCGAAAAGACGACAGGCCTGGTCGCGTTCGTGCGGACGGTCGATGCCGGCTCGTTCAGTGCCGCAAGTAGGCTTATCGGTTCGAGTCAATCATGCGCTGGCTCGAGAAATCGGGAGCCGGGGTATCACGGTCAACAACGTCCAGCCGGGCCCAATCGACACGGATTTGAATCCCGCCTCCGGCGATTGGGCGGTGCCGCAAAAGGCCGCCACGGCGCTCGAACGTTATGGCCGTCCGGACGAGATCGCGGCAATGGTGGCCTTCGTCACCGGTCCGGAGTCCTCATACATTACCGGGGCAAATCTTACTGTCGATGGTGGAATGAATGCCTGAGCCAAGGCACACGCTCAGTTCGAGGAGCTGCACCAAATCACGCAAGGTGAGTGCCATGACTGCCGATTTATGTCGCTGATTGGCACATCTCGGACCTGCCGTGGCGGTCAGCTTAGGGCCGAAAATCGCTGCAAAGCGGAAACGGGCTAGGCCCCGCTCACCAATCTCGATTTATGAGGACACGTCCTAGCCGCCATCCTTCAGCAGCGCCAGGCCCTTGCGGCGCCACAGGTTCCAGGCACGGCCGTAGGTCTGGACCGGCGCCGAGGCCTTCACCTCGGCCCCGTCGAGATAGGTGATCTTGCCGCGGCTGCCCGCGAGCGAGAGCGCTTGCATCTGCAGCTTGGCATTGAGCTCGAGGTAGATCGCGCGGCCGATCGCCCGCGCCAGGTCCTCGCCGACGGTGACCGAGCCGTGGCCGCGCATGAGCGCCGCCGGCTTCTTGCCCAGGGTCGTGGCCAGCGCCTTGCCGAGCTTCGGCGTCTCGACGAGAAGATTGCTGCCTTTCTGCACCTTGCGGATCTCGAAGTTCGGGATGCCGTCGCCGACGAACGCGGCCATGTGGAACACGGGCCGGAGCTGGCAGGTCGTGATCCCGAAGGGAATGATCGACGGCGAGTGGTTGTGCACGACCGCCATCACCTCCGGCCGCGACTTGTAGATCTCGCCGTGGATGTAGCGCTCGCGGTACATCTCGCGGCCGCGCTGCTCGAGCGGGTTGCTGTCGAGGTCGAACTCCATGATGTCGTCCTCGGTGACCAGCTCGGGCGCCAGCGAGCGCGAGATGAAGTAGCGCTTGGGATCGCGGTCCGAGCGCACGCTCACGTGGCCATATCCGTCGATGACACCGTGCTCGGCGAGGACGCGGTACGACGCGACAAGATCTTCGATCAGGCTCATTTGTTCCCCCCTTATGGGACGTCGGTGATGTCGGTCAGTCTGCCTTGATGCCGGCATTGGCCACGACCCGGGCCCAGCGGGCAAGCTCCTCGCGCAACAGGTTGCCCATGCGCTCGGGCGGGCCGCCGCCGGGAGTCATGCCCTGCTTGGCCAGCGCCTCGCGGATGTCCGGTTCCTGGAGCAGCGCGTTGATGTCGGAATTCAGCTTCTCGACGAACCGCGCCGGCGTGTTCGGCGGCGCCAATGCACCGTACCACGTATAGACGACCAGCTTCGGGAAGCCGAGCTCCTTCATGGTCGGCACATCGGGAAACGCCGGCGAGCGCTCATCGGTCGTCACCGCCAGCATCTTGACCTGGCCGGCGGCGACGTACGGCGCCCCCGTTTGCAGCGGCACCATCATCGCCTGGACATGCCCGCCGATCAGGTCGGTCGTCGCCCCGCCGGACGCCTTATAGGGCACGTGCACGATATCGATGCCGGTCTCGAGCTTGAACAGCTCCATCGCCAGGTGCTGCGGCGTGCCGCTGCCCGGCGAGGAGTAGTTGAGCTTGCCGGGTTGCTTCTTCACATACGAGATGAACTCGGCAACGGTCTTCACCGGCACGTTGTCGGCGACGAGCAGGGACACCGCACTGGTCGCGATCAGCGATACCGGCGTGAAGTCTTTCACCGGGTTGTACGGCACGTTTTTCTCGACCACGGCGCTGGTGCCGAACGAGGTGGCGGTGAACAGGAAGGTGTAGCCGTCGGGGGCCGCGTTGGCGACCAGGGCGGCGCCGAGCGTGCTGCTGGCGCCGGGCCGGTTCTCGGTGACGAATGAGGTCTTCCAGCGTTCGCCGAGCTTCGGGCCGAGGAGGCGCGACAGGATGTCGGCCCCGGTGCCGGGCGTGTACGGCACGATGATTTTGACCAGCCGGCCCGGAGCGGGATACGCCTCCTGGGCGGCTGCGCCGCGGCAGGCGGTGGCGACGGCAAGCCCGACCGCGCCGGCCAGAAGCCGCCGGCGAGTGGTGTTCGGGGCATTCATCGGGTGGGTGTTCCTCCGTAGGCGGACGAGTATAATTAGGAGATGGACGCCGCCGCAAACATTGCTTATCGCGGCGGCGCAGCATGTGAGGCCTTATGAACGACCGAACGTTCGTGGTGAACGAGCCCGAGGGGCTGAACTTCCAGGTGAACCGCGCGACCCTGGTCGATCCAGCGGTGCTGGAGATGGAGCGGCGCCGGATTTTCGATGTGTGCTGGATCTATGTCGGCCATGAGTCGGAGATTTCGGTCCCCGGCGATTTCAAGACCCGCAACGTCGCGGGGCGGCCGGTCATCTTCTGCCGCGACAGCAAGGCCGCCATCCGCGTGTTCCTGAACGTCTGCCGCCATCGCGGGGCCATCGTCTGCCGCGAGCCGGAGGGCAACGCGAGGAGCTATTTCTGCTTCTACCACGGCTGGACGTACAACCGGGACGGCGCGCTCGACGGCGTCCCCGGCGCCACCTCGTATCCGGCGAGCTTCGACAAGTGCCAGTACGGCCTGGCCGAGCCGCCGCAGGTGGCGAGCTATCGCGGCTTCGTGTTCGTCAACTTCGACAAAACCGCGATGCCGCTCGACGAGTATCTCGCCGGGGCCAAGGACTATATCGACCTGGTCATCGACCAGTCGCCGTCCGGCCGGATGGAGATCATCCAGGGCACCCAGGAATACGACATCAAGGCGAATTGGAAGCTCCTGGTCGAGAACAGCTTCGACGACTATCACCTGCTGACCACGCATTCGACCTGGCTCGATTACATGAAGCGGTCGGGTGTGGAGATGAAGCGGCCGGAAAGGGGCCATCTGCTGCCGGCCCACGGCATCGGCAAGTCGCTCGGCAACGGCCATGCGGTGATCGACAACGTGAATTTCCGCGGCCGGCCGGTCGCGAAATGGATCCCGATCTACGGCGAGGCGGCGAAGCCCGAGATCGAGCGGATCCGCGCCGAGCTCGTGGCCCGGCTCGGCGAGACGCGGGCGGCGCGCGTCGCCGACACCAACCGCAACCTGGTGATCTTCCCGAACCTGGTCATCAACGACGGCTCGGCGGTGACGGTGCGCACCTTCCACCCGGTGGCCGCCGATCACATGAAGGTGCGGGCCTGGGCGCTGGGCCCGAAGGAGGAGACCGCCGCGGCGCGCTCGATCCGCCTCGACAGCTTCCTCACGTTCTACGGGCCGGGCGGCTTCGCGACCCCCGACGACGTCGAGGCGCTCGAATCGGTCCAGGCCGGCATGGCCACCTATCGCGAGGTGCCGTGGTCGGTGATGACCCGCGGCATGGGCAAGAACGAGGACCAGCTCAACACCGACGAGCTGCATCTCCGCACGTTCTGGCTGCAATGGGACAAGTTCATGACGGCAGGGCGCCATGCCGCCTGACGCCGCGACGCCGGCGGCCGCGGTGACCCGGCAGCAGGTCGAAGACTTCCTCTACCACGAGGCCGCCCTGCTCGACGCGTGGCGGCTCGACGACTGGCTGGCCCTGCTCACCGACGACGCGACGTACCGCGTGCCGTCCAACGACCGGCCCGACGCCGATCCCGCCACCACGCTGTTCACCATCGCCGACGACATCCGGCGGATCAAGGCGCGGGTGCTGCGGCTCAAGGACAAGAACGCGCACGCTGAATACCCGCCGTCCCGCACCCGGCGGATGATCAGCAATGTGCGGATCGTCGGACGCTCGGGTGCGGATCTGCAGGTCGAGGCGAATTTCGTGGTCTACCGCTATCGCCGCAACGAGCAGATCCGCGAATATGTCGGGCGTTACCGCTTTGGCCTGCGCGTCGAGGACGGCGGCTTCAAGATCAAGAGCCGCGAAGCTGTGCTCGACGCCCTGGAGCTCGGCTCGCTGGGCTCGGTGAGCTTTATTCTCTAGGGATTCACCCCCACCCCAACCCTCCCCCGTCGAGGGGGAGGGGGTAAGAGGGAGGGCTCGCCTAAAGTCTTCACCCTCCCCCCTTGCGGGGGAGGGTAGGGTGGGGGGTGAGCGTCTATTCCGCGCCGCCCGGCTTCAAGACCCGCACCGGCTTGCTGTCGAGGAAGGCCAGGATGTCCTCGACCACGTCGTTGAAATAGATCCGGTAGGTCTCCTCGGTGACGAAGCCGACATGCGGCGTCACCACGACGTTGTCGAGCTTGCGAAGCGGGTGATCCGGCGGCAGCGGCTCCTGGTCGTAGACGTCGAGCGCCGCACCGGCGATCTGCTTTGCCCGCAGCGCCTTCAGGAGTGCTGCCTCGTCGACCAGCGGCCCGCGCGACGTGTTCACCAGCACCGCGGTCTTCTTCATCATGCCCAGCTCGCGCGCACCGACGATGCCGCGGCTGCGCTCGCTCAGCACCAGGTGCAGCGAGATGATGTCGGCCGAGGAGAACAGCTCCTCCTTGCTCACCGCCGTGGCACCGGCCGCGGCCGCCTTGCCGGGCGTCATGTTCTGACTCCAGGCGATCGTCTTCATGCCGAACGCTTGGCCGATCTTGGCGACGCCGGCGCCGATCTTGCCGAGCCCGATGACGCCGAGGGTCTTGTCGTGGATCGTGTTGCCGATGGTGGTCTGCCAGCCGCCGCCCCGGACGTTCTGCTCCTCCAGCGGGATGTGGCGCAGGAAGGCGAGGATCATCCCCCAGGTGAACTGCACCATCTGCGGCGCCGAGGCCGGATTGTTGGTGTGGCAGACCGTGACGCCGCACTCGTTCGCCGCTTCGACGTCGATCGAGAGGTTGCGCGACCCGGTGGTGATCAGGAGCTTCAGATTGGGAAGCTTCTTGAACAGGTCGCGCTTGAAGGGCGTGCGCTCACGCATGCAGCACACGATGTCGAATGGCGCCAGCCGCTTGGCGACCGCGTCGACGCCCTCGGCATGATCGGTGAAGACGGTGATCTCCGCTTTGCCGCGCAGCTTGCCCCAATCCGCCATCTTCAACGCGACGTTCTGGTAATCGTCCAATACGGCGACTTTCATGATCGACCTCGGCTTAGAGAAACATCGCTATGCCCGCGTCGGTGTCGCGTTTCGCGAGCACCTGGGCGGGCATCCAGTCTTGCTGGACCCCCGCTTTCGCGGGGGTAGAGTGATCGACAGAGAAACTCTGTCTATCACTCTATCTTCGCCCCCACCGCCTTGGCGAGCCCGCCCCATTTCTCGGTCTCGCTGCGCTGGAACGCAATGAACTCCTCGGGCGTGGACGGCGCGGCGAGGGCGCCCTGCTTGGCGTACATCTGCTGCAGCTCGGGGTCGTTGAGGGCGGCGACGATGAGCTTGTTGATCGTCTGGATGACCGGCTTCGGCGTCGCTCCCGGCGCCAGCAGCGCATACCAGTTGTCGGCGCTCACCTTCGGATAGCCGGCCTCGCCCGTCGTCGGCACGTCGGGCAGGGTTGCTGCCCGCCCGCCGCTGGTGCCCAGCGCCAACGCGACCAGCTTGCCGGATTCGATGTGCGGCAGCAGCACCGGGATATCGGCGAACATGATCTCGACATGACCGCCCAGCAGATCGTTCACCGCCGGTGCCGCGCCGCGATACGCCACGTGGACGATGTCGATCGCGGCCTCGTGCTTGAACAGCTCGCTCGCCAGGTGCGGCATGCCGCCGCTGCCGGTCGACGCGAAATTGACCGTGCCCGGCTTCGCCTTCGCCTTGGCCACCAGTTCCTTCACCGTGCGCACCCCGAGCTGCGGAGTGGCGACCAGAACTTCCGGCACCTTCGCGACAATCGTCACCTGCGCCAGGTCCTTGTACGGATCGAAGATCGGCTTTTCGCTGATGGCCGGGATGATGGTGAGCGCTCCCATGCTGGTGAGGACGAGCGTGTGCCCGTCGGGAGGTGAGTTCACCACGAATTCGCAGCCGGTGACGCCGCCGGCACCCGGCCGGTTCTCGATCACCACCGGCTGGTTCACCGCCTGAGTCAGCTTGTTGACCAGCACGCGGGCGAAGAAATCGTTCGGGCCGCCGGCCGGGAAGGGCACCACCATGTGGATCGTCTTCGACGGGTAGGCGGGCGTTTGCGCGAGTCCCGGTGCCGCAAGCACGGACAGCCCCAGGACGGCAAAGAGCCGGATGATGATCATGAACCTGTTCCCCCCCTTTATTTTCTTTCGACGCTCACATCGGCCCGGTCACGCGCGCTTGGGCAGCGGCGGCGGGCCCTCCGGCAGGATTTCGTGCGCGTTCAAGGTCATGGCGACCATGGTGTAATAGCCGAGCAGGGCCGTGAGCTCGACCACGCCGACCGGCCCGAACGCGGTGCGGGCGCGGTCATAGGTTTCGGGCGAGACGACATGGCGCTCGTGCAACTCGATCGCATAGTCATAAACCGCCTGCTCGTCGGCCGCGAGCTTCGGCCGGCGCCCGGCCTTGATCGCGGCGATCACGTCCGTCGACAGGCCGCCGGCTGTCGCATGTTTCTCATGCGCGACCCATTCGTATTGGCAATCCATGTGGCGCGCCGTGACCAGGATGGCCAGCTCGCTGAGGCGCGGCGTCAGGCTGGTGCGATAGCGCAGGACCTCGCCGAGCTGCTGCCACTTGTCCGCCAGCGCCGGCTGATGCAGCAGCGCCAGGAACGGCCCGCGCACGCCGGCCCGCGGGCCCGAGGCGATGGCGTCGTAGACGCGACGCTGCTCGGCGTTGAGGTTCTCAGGCGCTGCCAAAGAAATGCGCGGCATGGCTCCTCCCGGTGTTCGTCGTATGACCGGGAGCCACGATAGAGGCCGCGCCGTGGTTAGGCAATTTTCATGTCATTGCGAGGAGCGTAGCGACGAAGCAATCCAGAAGCGAGCAGACTGGATTGCTTCGCTTCGCTCGCAATGACGACTAATACACGTCGCGCTGATAGCGTCCTTCACGGCCGAGCGAGGCGACATAGGTCTTGGCCGCGGCCATCTCCATGCGGCCGTGCTTCGCCACCAGCATGGTCAGGGCCGTGTCGACGTCGCGCGCCATCCGCTGCGCGTCGCCGCAGACATAGACATGCGCGCCGTCCTGCAGCCACGCCCACAGCTCGGCCCCGGCTTCGCGCATCCGGTGCTGGACGTAGATCTTATCCGCCTGGTCGCGGGAGAACGCCGTGTCGAGCCGGGTCAGGAGGCCGTCGGCGCGGAAGCTCTCGAGGTCCTCCTCGTAGAGAAAGTCCGACGTCCGGTGCTGCGAGCCGAAGAACAGCCAGTTGCGCCCTGTGGCGCCGGTGGCGCGGCGCTCCTGCAGGAAGGCGCGGAACGGCGCCACGCCGGTCCCCGGGCCGATCATGATGATCGGTGCGTCCGGCTTGCCCAGGCGGAAATTATGCGCGGCCTGGAACGAGACCGGCACCGCCGATCCGGCCCGCGCCCGCTCGGCGAGGAACGTCGAGGCCACGCCCTTGCGAAGCCGCCGCCGGCGCTCGTAGCGCACCGTGTCGACGGTGAGATGGACCTGCCCGGGCACCGCCTTTAGCGATGAGGCAATCGAGTACAGCCGCGGCTGCAGCGGTGAGAGCGCCGAGATCAGCTCCTGGATCGGCGGCCGTGCCGACGGAAACGCATCGAGCAGGTCGAGGAGGTCCGCGTCAGCCGGCTCGGCGCCCGGATAGCCTTCGGCCAGCGCCTGCAACCGGTCGCTCTCGCCGGGGCCGGTCGCCCGCGATGCGAGCACCTCGACGGCATTGTCGGATGGCCGCGTGATGTCGCACGCCGAGACCAGCGCGTCGAACAGGGCGCGCCGCCGGCCGTCCGGGCACTCGACCTCGTCGTCCCGCGTGCCGCCGAGCCGATCGATCACCGCCGCCGCGAGGTCGGGACAGTTGGTGGCGAATACGGCGAACGCATCGCCGACGTCGTACCTGGCCTTCGCATCTTCGAGATGGAACACCACGTGCCGCGTGTCTTTGGCCGACGTCTCGCGGGTCAGCCGCAGGGCGCCTTCGAACCGCGCCTCCGTCTGCGGGGCGGCGAGCGGCGACACGGCGGCTGCCGCTGCCGGTGCTGGCGCCATCGGCGCGACCGCCACGGCGGCCGGGCCCGGCGCCTCCGCGATGAGCTCCTTCAGCTTGCGCGATGTCTCCTTGCCGCCCGGCACGCAGCGCGACAGGCTCGTCTCCGTGCCGCTCTCGATCGCTTCGGCATAGGTCTGGCAGAGATAGCCGCACTGGCCGCAATCCTGCTGCGCCATCGCCGCCATCATCCGCCGGACCCGCGGCCGCCCCTCCGCAAGCTGCAGACGCTCGTCGATGCGCAAGGTCGCGTCGTGCCAGGGGAAGTCTTCAGGCGCGTCGGCCGCTGGCGCTGAGGACGCGGCCGTTTCCGGTGTCGCGCCAGTCCCGGGTGTCCCGAACAGCCCGGCGAGAAAGCCGTCGATCCACGCCCGCTCGGCGGGCGTGAACGGGGCGTCGTCGGGAAGCCGCGGCGTCTGGACGGTCATCACGCCGCCGCCACCTGGGCCGGCATGGAGTCGAAGATCTGCTTCAAAGCCGCGGTCTCATGCCGGATGGTGAACTGCTGGAAGCTTTCCGCGGACCGCCGGTGGGCCAGGTAGCCGCGGAGGATCCGCTCCAGCACCGCGGGCGCATCGGCCGCCGCCACGTCGCGATAGAGCTCGCGCGCCAGCGCCTGTTCCTCGTGCGCGCCGCCGCCGACGCTCACGTGATAACCCTCGATGCCGTCGTCGCCGATCTTCGTCGCCAGCAGGCCGATATCGGCGATGAAATGCTGGGCGCAGGAATGCGGGCAGCCGGTGAGATGGATGTTGATCGGCTGATCGAGCGTCACGCGCCCCTCGAGATGGGCGCCGATCGCCGCCGCGTGCCCCTTGGTGTCGCTGGCGGAAAATTTGCACCCGGTATTGCCGGTGCAGGCGACCAGCGAGCCGCGCAGGCTGGTCGGCGACCACGCGAGCCCGGCGGCATCGAGGGCACGCGTCACCGCCTCGACATTGCCGTCGGCGACGTCGGAGATCAGCAGGTTCTGCCAGACGGTGAGCCGGATCGTGCCGCTGCCGAAGCGCTCCGCGATGTCGGCGATCGTGCGCATCTGCGCCGTCGTCACGCGACCGGCCGGCGGCGTCACGCCGACATAGAAGCGGCCGGGCTGGCGCTGGCGGTGCACGCCGATATGGCCGTCCTTCAGCCGCGGCGCACGGGGACGGCACGCCCCGAGCGGCAGGTGCTGCAGCTTGCGCTTAAGATGCGTCTCGACCTCGGCCATGTACGCATCGAGGCCCATCTTGTCGATGACGTATTTCATCCGCGCCGTCTTCCGGTCGGTGCGGTCGCCGTGATCGATGAACACGCGCAGCACCGCGGCCGCGATCGGCACGCAGTCCTCCGGGCGCAGGATCACGCCGGTGTCGGCGGCGAAGCTGGAATGGCCGGTGATGCCGCCGAGCGCCATGCGGAAATAGAGTCCCGCCGGCACGGCCTGGCCGTCACCGACCGCGACGGCGGCAAAGCCGATGTCGTTGGTGTCCTCGAGCACGGCGACCTGGCCGCCGCCGTCGAAGGCGATGTTGAACTTTCGCGGCAGGCCGTACAGCTCGCGATGATTGAGAATGTAGTGGTGCAGCTCGCGGCACAGCGGCCGCGTGTCGATCAGCTCCTGCGGATCGATGCCGGCGGTCGGCGTGCCGGTGACGTTGCGGATGTTGTCGGCGCCGGCCCCCCGCGAGGTGAGGCCGAGCTCCTGGACGCCGATCAGGAGCGGCGGCCCGTTCCTGGCCGCGATCTCGCGGATCTGCAGGTTGGCGCGGGTCGTGATGTCGGTGTACCCCCCGCCGAACTCATCGGCGAGGTCGGCCAGGCCGCGCAACTGCTGCGACGACAGGATGCCGTTGGGCATGCGCAGCCGGCACATGAACCCGTCCTGCGCCGGGGCGACGTAAAAGAGGCCGTGGAACTTGTGCAGGAACACGTCCGTCCCTTTGGGGAATTTGTCGGCGGCCGCGTTGCCAAGCATCTCGTCCCACATGTCGAACGGATTCTTGCGTCGCTTGGCGTCTTCCTCGGGAGCGAGCTTCTGGCCCGCGACGATGAAGCGGTCCTGGGCCGCGCGGTGCAGCGGATGCAGCGCGTCGCCACCCGGCGCCGCTCCGGGACCGCTCAGCCCGCCGAGCGCCGCGGCCACGTTCGGCGGCGCGCTGCCCTGGCGCGCGGCCACGCCGCGGATGAAGCCCTCGAGATAGAGCTTCTTCTCGTCGCTCAACATGCCATCACCGGACCGGTCATCTTGCGCTTTGGATCCACAAAAAAGGCGTCACGGCGCGAGCCCCCGTAGCGGGGACAGCGTCCGGACGCCTTTGTCCGTCGTCGTCGGTGTCAGGATCGATGGTCCGCCGTTGGACCGTCTCAGCCGGTTACTTCGCAAGCGACGTGCCAACGCCGCGGCATCAAAAACGCCTGACGTTCCCGGGCGTTATCACCAATTCGCGGCCGCTCCAGGGGCGCCGTCAGGGCGTGGTTGCGCAGCGATGCAGCACGCCAGCGACTAAATTTAAGGCAGATTTTAAAGCAGCCGCTCGACCTTCAGTTCGTCGGACAGCTTGTCCAGGCTCTGGCGCAGCGGAGCCGGCAGCGGGATCCCGTTTTTCGTCCGGTCGAGGCGCTTGAGGTGGCTCTGCTCGCCGGGCAGCCAGATGCGCTCCACGCCGGGCATGCGCGGCGAGCTCCGCATCGTCCGCGCCACTTCGTCGACCTGGCGCTTGAAGGCGGCCACCGGCGCGAACGCCTCGACGGCGATCGCCATGATCGCCTGGCCGGTGTTGGTCGGCGTCGTCTCGTCCTTGTTGAAATCGACAATGCCGCGCCCCATCGCGGCCCCGTTCAGCGTGCCGGCGAGCAGGCCGAAGATCAGCGACAGCGCGTAGCCCTTGTAGCCGCCGATCGGCAGCAGGAAGCCGTCGTCGGCGCGCTTGGGATCGCGGAGCGGCTTGCCCTCACGGTCGACCATCCAGCCTTCGGGCATCATCTCGCCGCGCTGGGCCGCGGTCTTGACCTTGCCGTAGGCGGCAACCGTAGTCGCCATGTCGAGCACCACCGGCGGCTCTTCCTGCGTCGGCACCGCCACCGCGATCGGGTTGGTCGACAGCAGCATCTCCGTTCCGCCCCATGGCGGCAGGTGGTTCGCGTTGCCGACCGCGAGATAGAGCCCGATCATGTCGTGGGCGAGCGGCATCGCCGCGTAGAGCGATGCCGGGCCGGCGTGGTTGCTCATGCGCGCCCCCACCCACGCGACGCCGGTGCGCTTGGCTTTCGCGATCGCGGTCTCGGCGGCAAAGCGCATCACCAGATGCCCCATGCCGTTGTCGCCGTCGACCAGCGCCGTCCCGTCGCGCTCCTGGAGGATGCGGATGTCGGGGCGCTTGTTGATGCCGCCGGTCTTGATCCGCCGGACGTATTGCGGCAGCCGGAACACGCCGTGCCCGTCCGCTCCGCTGAGGTCGGCCTTGGTCATCAGCTCGCCGAGGACCGCCGCGTCCGTCGCCGGCAGGCCGGCCGTCTCGAAGGCGCGCGTGATGAAGCTCTGCAGCCGCGCCGCCGGCACGCGTGCCGGTCCCGGATCGTTCTTGCCGCTCATGCCTCTCCCTCCGGTCGGTCGCCGGTCCTTGTACCATGGCGCCCAAGCTTGTAGCTTCGCACCTTCCCTATTGGTCGGTGGATAAATAGTATAGGGGAAAGGGCCAGAGGAGGAGACGATGCGGCAAATCGAGGTCGGCGTGATCGGCACCGGGTGGTGCGGCGGCATTCGCGCCGAGACCTGCGCCCAAAACCCGTTCGTGAAGGCGCTGCACGTCGCCGAGACCCGGCCCGAGCGTCTGGCCGAGATCGCCAAGGCCACCGGGGCCAAGACCGCGACCGCCGATTATCGCGAGCTCCTCAAGATCGCGGCCATCGACGCCGTGTACATCTCGGCCACGCCCGAGACGACGCATTATCCGATCACGCGCGACTGCCTCCTGGCCGGCAAGCACGTGTTCCTCGAGAAGCCGATCGCGATGGAGCTCGCCGAGGCCGACGAGCTGGTCGCGCTGGCGAAGAAAAAGAATCTCAAATTCACCGTCGGCTATTCGCAGCGCTTCAACCCGAAATACGCCTACGTCAAGAAATGCATCAAGGACGGGGCGCTCGGACGGCCGGTGAGCGCCCTGGTCAGCCGCCACCTGACCCGCGGGCTCGGCAAGAAGATCAGCAGCCGCACCAAGCTCTCGCCGGCGGCGATGGAGGCGACGCACGATCTCGATTTCGTGCTGTGGTGCTTCGAGCCCGCGAAGCCGGTCCGGGTCTACGCGCAAAACGTCTATGGCGTGATGAAAGAGGTCAACGGCGCGCCCGACTGCAGCTGGATCACCGTCACGCTCGACAACGGCATTTCCTTCGTCATCGGCGCCGGCTGGAACCTGCCGCCGGGCTATCCGAACTTCTCCACCACCTGGATCGAGGTGACCGGCACCGAGGGCGCCTTGATCGTCGACGACACGCATCGCGACGTCATGCTCAACACCGTGAGCAAAGGCATGCAGCTGCCGATGTCGACCATGCCCGGCGAGTTCGTCGACCATGTCTATGCCGGACCGATGGCGACCGAGACCATCCATTTCCTGGACGCCGTCGCGACCGACAAGCCGGTGCTGGTGACGCCCGAGCACGCGCGCATGGTCATGGAGGTCTACACCGCGGCCGACCTGTCGGCCGAGCGCAACGAGCCGGTCACCTTGCCGCTGAACGCGAACGTCTCGTCGGCCATGGTCGCCGGCGCGCGCCGGTGAGAGCCCGTCCGTGAGGGCCGACGCTTGAGAGATCGTGAGACCAAGCGCATCGGCCTCGCGATCGTCGGCGCCGGCCGCGTCGGCCTGTTCCGCGGCGAGGTCGCGGCGCGGCATCCGGCCGTCGGCTGGATCGGCATCGCCGAGATCAAGCACAACCGCGGCGGCGACGTCGCGGGGAAGATCGGCGCCGATTTCGTCACCACCGATTATCGCGAGCTGCTGAAGCGGCCGGAGGTGAACGCCGTCATCGTCGCGACCGACGAGCACCTGCACGTGGCGCCGGTCCTGGCTGCCGCCGAGCGCGGCCTGCCGATGATGATCGAGAAGCCGCTGGCGACCGAGCTTGCCGAATCCGAGCGCGTCCTGAAGGCGATCCAGGCCGCCAAGGTCGATGCGGTCGTCGGCTATACCCAGCGCTTCCGCCGCCGCTGGCTGGCGGCGAAGGAGAAGGTGAAGAGCGGGGCCTTGGGCGACGTCACCCTGGTCACCTCGCGCGCGTTCATGAACCGCCTGGTCGCCATCGACAACTACCGGCGCACCGACAAGCCCGAGACCATCTCGCCGATGGTGATCTCCGGCACGCATGCCCTCGACATCGTGATGTGGATGATGGAGGCGAAGACGCCCGTCGAGGCGTATGCCCGCTCGGTCGACAAGGTTCTCGGTCCCGAATATCGCGGCATCGACGCCACCGCCGGCATGATCACGATGAGCGACGGCAGCATCTATCATTGCAGCATCTCCTGGGGCCTGCCGGTGACCTGGCCCGCCGCCGTCTACAGCCTCGAGGTCGGCATCAACGGCACCACCGGCGTGCTCACCATCGACGACACGCACCGCGATATCGTGCTGGCGGTGAGCGCCCCGCAATCCGAAGGCTACGCGCCGGACAAGAGCCGCCTGGTCGATTTCATGGGCAGCTATCCGCCGGGCGACATGGCGCTGGGCGAGCTGCGCGGTCCGATGCGCGAGGAGACAGACCAGTGGCTGAACCGGGTGGCCCTCGGCCTCCCGACCCAGCATGCGACCGCGGCCGAGGCGCATAACCGGCTGATGCTGACCAAGGCGCTCGATCTCTCGGCGCGCCTGAAGCGGCCCGTCAAGCTGCCGATCACGCCGGAGGACGAGAGGCAGTAGGCGCTGAATATAAACAATCGTCATGCCCGCGTCGGTGTCGCGCTTCGCGCGAGCACCTGAGCGGGCATCCATCGCGCCGCTGAACCATGGATTCCCGCGTTCGCGGGAATGACGAAGAAGGGGAGACGCTGACACATGTGGCGAAAGCTCTTAGCCGGCCTGGCACTCGCGGCACTCACGAGCACGGCCGCCTGGGCACAGGCTTATCCGACCAAGCCGATCCGCCTGATCATCCCGTTCGCACCCGGCGGGGCGTCGGACTTCGTGGCCCGGGTCATTCAGAACAAGCTGGCCGATACGCTCGGCCAGCAGATCATCGTCGACAACCGGCCGGGGGCCGCCGGGGTGCTGGCGACCGAGCTCACCGCGCATTCGGCGCCCGACGGCTATACGCTCTTCCTCGGCAATGTCGGGACACTCGCGGTCAACGCCAGCGTGTTCGCCAAGGAAATGAAGGTCAACCCGGTCAAGGACCTCGCGGCGATCACGCTGGTCGCCGACACGCCCGACATTCTCGTGCTCAGGAAGGACCTGCCGCCGAACAGCGTCAAGGAGCTGGTGGACTACGCGAAGGCGCGCCCCGGCAAGCTCAACTTCGCCTCGCCCGGCAGCGGCAGCCTCAACCGGCTGGAGATGGAGCTGTTCCGCAAGACGGTCGGGCTCGACATGGTGCACGTCCCCTACAAGGGTGGCGCCGGTCCGGCGGTCACCGACCTGCTCGGCGGCCAGGTCGATCTGATGTTCACGACGCTGTCGTCGGCGATCAGCCACGTCCAGGCCGGGGCGCTCAAGGGCCTCGCCGTCACCACCGCCAAGCGCAACGCCGGTGTCGCCAACCTTCCGACCATGATCGAAGCCGGCTATCCGGAGATGGTCAGCAGCTCCTGGCAGGGCGTGGTGGCGCCCGCCGGGACCCCGCACGCCATCATCCAGAAGGTCTATAAGGCGCTGCTCGACACGGTGGCGAACAAGGATGTGGCGGAGCGCCTGGCGACCGGCGGGGCCGACGTGCGGACCAGCGGGTCGCCCGAGGAGTTCTCGAGGTTCATGGCGGCCGAGACCCAGCGCTGGGCCGTGGTGGTGAAAGAGTCCGGAGCGACGGCGGATTGATGTAACGGTGATGCCCACCTTCTAAAAATCGTCACCCCGGCCGAGCCCAAATCTTTGCAAGGGGCGAAGCCCCTTGCAAACCCGGGCGAGAGCCGGGGTCCATTGTGCCGATGGCGACATGGATCCCGGGTCGCGCGGCGCCTTGCGCTGCGTCGCCGGCCTTCAGGCCGCCGACGGGCGCGAAAAAGGGGCGCCGCTTGCCCGGGATGACGGAGCGACAGGAGTTCTTCGATGTCAGCAGCAAAAGTACCTGTGGTCGACACGCACGCGCATTGGTTTCCCGAGGAGTGGGTGAAGCTCATCGAGAAGGAGGGCGCGCGCAACGGCGCCAGGCTCGGCCGCAACGACCAGGGCCATCCGACCTTCATCACCGAGAAGATGGTGCAGTTCTTCTCGCCGCCGTTCATCGATCTCGATCTGCGGCTGCAGGCGATGGATGCGGCGCGCGTCGACGTGCACGCGCTGTCGCTGACCTCGCCGATGGTCTATTGGGCGCCGAAGGAGTTCGGCCTGGCCCTGGCGCAGTGCTACAACGACGCGGCCGCGCGGGCCCACCAGAAGCACCCGAAGCGCCTCATCGGCACGGCGATGCTGCCGATGCAGGCGCCGGATCTGGCGCTGAAGGAGCTGGAGCGCGCGGCGAAGCTGCCCGGCATGCGCGCCGTCTACATGGCGACCAACATCAACGGCGTCGATCTCGACGAGAAGTCCTTCTGGCCGGTCTATGCCAAGTGCGAGGAGCTCGGCTGGCCGATTATGCTGCATCCGGTCGACACCATCGGCGCCGACCGCACGAAGAAGTTCTATCTGCGCAATCTGCTGGGCAATCCATACGAGAGCGGCGTCGCCGCGGCGCATCTGATCTTCGGCGGCGTGCTCGACGCGTTCCCGAAGCTCGAGGTCATGCTGCCGCATGCCGGCGGGACGTTCCCCGGATTGATCGGCCGGCTCGACCGCGGCGCCAAGGTGCGGCCCGAGCTCAAGCACCTGAAGCAGCCGCCCAGCGCCTATGCGCGCCGCTTCACCTACGACACGATCGGCCATAACGACGTGATCATCATGAACCTCATCCGCCTGGTCGGCGCCGACCGGGTGATGCTGGGCAGCGATTATTGCTTCGACATGGGCTATGACCGCCCGGTCGAAATCGTCGAGGGCCTGAGCGAGATCTCGGGCAGCGAACGCGAGTCGATCCTCGGCGGCACGGCGGCGAAGCTGCTGCGACTTTGACTTTGGACCCACTTAGGGGCTGAATCGGCAACGTGGAAGCGCGTTTTACCAGGATGTCATTGCGAGGAGCGTAGCGACGAAGCAATCCAGGACCGTGCCACTGGATCGCTTCGCTTCGCTCGCGATGACGGAGGCACGCGGCGGGAGGAGAACGAATATGGCCAGCACCCGGCTCACCGGCATCATCGCGGCGGCGGCGACCCCGATCCGCGAGGACAATTCGATCGATCTGCCGCGCCTCACCGAGCACTGCCGCCAGCTGCTGGCCCATGGCTGCGATGGTATCAACCTCCTCGGAACGACCGGCGAGGCCACCTCCTTCTCCAAGCAGCAGCGCCTGGAGGCGATGGAGACCGTCGCCAAGTCGGGCCTGCCGCGCGAGCGCTTCATGGTCGGCACCGGTGCCGCGGCGATCGCCGACGCCGCCGACCTCACGGCCGCCGCGCGCGATCTGGGATTTGCCGGCGCCCTGCTCTTGCCGCCGTTCTACTACAAGGGCATCGACGATCAGTCGGTCGTCGAGTATGTCGAGGCGGTCATGGCGCGGGTCGGCCGCGCCGGCTTGCGCCTGTACCTCTATCACTTCCCGCAGAACTCGGCCGTGCCGTATTCGCCGAATGCCGTGGAGAAGCTGCACACCGCGCATCCGGAGCAGATCCTGGGTGTGAAGGACAGCTCGGGCGACCTCGCCTACGCGGCCGAGCTCACGCGCCGGATGCCGAAGCTCGACGTGTTCCCGAGCGCCGAAGGGGCGCTGGCCAAGGCGAAGGAGCACCGCTTCGCCGGCTGCATCTCGGCCACCGCCAACATCACCGGACCGTTCGCGCAGGCGGGGTGGCGGGCCCTCGGCACCGACGCCGGCGCGCGGGGCGTCGAGGACGCCGCCAAGATCCGCGGCGCGTTCGCCGACTGGCCGCTCATCGCCGGCGTCAAATGGGCGCTCAGCGACCTCTACGGCGATGCGGCCTGGATCCGCATGTGCCCGCCGCTGCGCGCGTTGACCCCGACCGAGCAGCAGGGCCTGCGTCAGAAGCTCGCCGCGACCCGCTATAGCGAGCTCAACGCAAAATCGGCGGCTTAAGTCGGCGACCTTCCCTCGTCATGCCGGCGTCGGTGTTTGCGAAGCAAAGCACCTGAGCCGGCATCCAGAGAATTCAACCACGGAGCCACGGAGAGCACGGAGGGGAGTTCCGTCTTCTCTCCGTGACCTCCGTGTCTCCGTGGTTCATCTTCTGAACAGGACTGGATGCCGGCTCCCCGCTCGGGGGCGGGGACAAGCTTCGCCGGCATGACGACGCTCAGCCGGCAGCACCCGGGGCGGCGACCGAAAGCCCGCGCACGTTGTGGCGCTCGATCAGCCGCGCGACCAGGCCGGAGGCCTTCGCCTCCTCGACGAAGCTTTGCAGGAACGCCGCCGCGGCGGTGTTCTTGCGCGCCGTGCCGATCGCCTGCTGGACGGCGGTGAACCGGCCGTCGAGGATGCGCGCCCCCGGCAGCTTCTCGACGTCGGAGAGCAGGCGCGGCTTCAGGCCGGCCAGGGCCTCCAGCTTCTGGTCGACGAACTGCTGGTAGGACGCGTCGATGCCGTTGGCGCGCTTCAGCTCGGCATGTTTGATGTTGCGCTCGAGCCACAGGTCATAGGCGCTGCGCCCCGACACCGAGATGCGCACACCCTTGCGGTCGACGTCGGCGATGGTCCTGAGTGGCGAGCCGGGCGGAACCAGATAGGTCGCCTCGATCTCGACATAGGCGGCGGTGAACGCGATCTTCTCGGCCCGCTTCGGCTCGGCGCCGATCAGGCCGATATCCCAGACGTTCGTCTCCGCCGCGTCGGCGAGCTCGCCCGGCGTCTTGAACGGCACGTATTTGACCGGCACGCCGAGGCGGGTCGCGATCTCGCGCGCCATATCGGGGGCGACCCCGGCCGGATCGCCCGACGGGCTCGACCCGGTGACCAGCAGGAAATTCGACAGATTGATGGCGGCGCGCAAGGCGCCGGTGGGGGCCAGCTCGGCGATGACGTCGTTCATGCGGTGTTCCTTATCGTGATCGGCCGATCCTACAGCATCCGGAGAATTCAACCACGGAGGCACGGAGGACCCGGAGGAGAAGAGCACCGCAGAGTGCGCAGAGGAGGGCCGAGACCGCAGAGACGGTACGTTTTTTTGAGCGTCACCCCGGCGCCCCTTCCTTTGCGCCGTCGGCGGCCGCGGCGGCCGGCGACGTAGCGCGCGTCGGGGTCCAGTCCGCCCGGAAACCAACCACCAAGACGCCAAGACATCAAGCGAGAGAAACCCGGTCCGGATCGCTCCATCATCTTGGCGTCTTGGCGCCTTGGCGGTTCATTCTCGGAACTGCCGATTACTTCGCCGCCGTGACCGCGGTGACGTCGACCTCGACCATCATCCCGGGCCAGGCGAGCTGGCTGACGTTGAGCAGCGTGTGCGCCGGCGCCGGCGCGTCGCCGAATGCCTCGGTGCGGCACTTGCCGACGTCGATCACGTAGCGCATGTCGGTCACGTAGGTGACGATCTTGACCACGTCGTTGAACGTGGCGCCGTTGGCGGCGAGGGCGCGCTTGATCTTGTCGTAGGCGTAGCGGCACTGGCCCATCAGGTCGCCGGGGTGGCGGATATCGCCGCGCTTGCCGGCCTCATCCTCGGCGCCGACGCCGGCGAGGAAGATGAACTTGCCCGGATTGACCACGGTCACGGCCTCGGAAAACAGGCCTTTGGTCCATTCGGAGTAGTTGTAGTTCTTCTTTTCATAGGCGCCTTGCGCCTTGGCGGTCGACGCGGCCGCAATGGCCAGCACGGCGGCGATGGCGATAGACGTGAGCTTCAGCATGATGCTTCTCCCCTCGTTTGAGGCTCCGGGCGGAGCCGTCCCACATTAGAGCGGTTTCCGATCACGTCCAAAGCAGGCGAGCGGGATCCACAAGACCTCACCGCCAAGGCGCCAAGCGACGGAGGCGTCAGTGCACCAACTCGTCGCCCCGGCGAAAGCCGGGGCCCTGGATGCCGGCTTTCGCCGGCATGACGAAAGAAAGGAAAGCCCGCCGCTTCGGCGGACCGAATCCGACGCGAGCAAGTGCGAGCGCGCGCCCTAATGGGCGCGGAAGCCAAGCGCGCGGATGCGCGCGCCCGGCGCCTGAGGGACTAAACATTGAGGTGCGGCAGTGCTAGCCTCCGTCGCGCCATCACACCGACACGCCGGGAGACCGCCATGCACGCCGCCGCCGCTCCGGATCTCATTCTTGCCAACGGCCGCGTGCTGACCGCCGACGCGCGCGACAGCCAGGCGCAGGCGGTCGCGGTCAAGTTCGGCCGGATCCTGGCGGTCGGCGCCAGCCGCGACATGCTCGAGCTGCGCGGCTCGAAAACCGAGATCATCGACCTCAAGGGCCGGACGGTCATCCCCGGCCTGACCGATCCGCATGTCCATCTCGCCGACGACGGCGCCTCGTCGCTGCTCAAGATCGACGTGCGCGATTTCTATACGAACGTGCGCTCGATCCCGCACATCCTGGAAGTCGTCCGCGCGCAGGCGCGCGAAGTGCCGCCCGGCACCTGGATCGTCGGCACCGGCAGCCCGATGCAGGATTTCCGGATGCCGGAGAAGCGCTTTCCGACCCGCCAGGAGCTCGACGCGGCGGCACCGAACCATCCGGTCTCGATCGGCTTCGGCGCGCACGTCACCGTCGCCAACAGCCAGGCCCTGGCGCTGGCCAAGGTGACGAAGGAGACTGAGGCGCCCGGCGGCGGCGCCATCGAGCTCGATCCGGCGACCGGCGAGCTCACCGGCAAGCTGGTCGAGCGCGCCCAGTATCTCGTCCGCAACGTCATCCCGCCCTACACCTATGACCAGATGAAGGACGGGATCGTGCACGCGACGCAGCAGGCGCTGCGCCGTGGCGTGACCACGATCCACGACATCGTCACCAACAACGAGACGGTGCGCGGCTATCAGGAGCTGGTACTGGAAGGGCGGCTGCCGATCCGCACCAGCCTGCTCATCCGCATCATCGAGGCGAAGATCGTGCCGGAGAGCCTGCTCAATCTCGGCCTCAAGACCGGCTTCGGGAGCGACTGGCTGAAGATCGGCGGCGTGAAGATGTCGATCGACGGCGGCATCACCGGCCGCGTCGCCGCGTTCACCGAGCCTTACGCCGACGATCCCTGCCGCTGCGGCCTGATCCGCATCCCGTCGGAGGAGCTCGACGGCACGGTCGACGCCTATCACAAGGCGGGGCACCGGGTGTGCATCCATGCCATCGGCGACAAGGCGATGGATATGGCGCTCGATGCGATCGAGAAGGCGCTGGCGGCCAAGCCGCGCGCCGACCACCGCCACCGCGTCGAGCATCTCGGCAACTGGATGATCACCAAGGAGCGGCTGGCCCGCATCCGCCGGCTCGAGGTGCTGCCGGTGCCAAACATCCCGTTCATGCACTACATCTGGGAATCGCTCCTGGAATGCATGGGCGAACAGCGGCTCGCGGGCTCGTTCGGCGTCAAGACCATGCTCGCCTCGGGCATCAAGCTGACCTCGGGTTCGGACGGCCCGGGCTACTGGCCGGCCGATCCGCTGCGCGACATGTGCACCTCCGTATCGCGCAAGATCTGGAGCGGCCAGACCATCGGCTCCGACGAGGCGATCCCGGCCGCGCAGGCGCTGCGCATGTTCACCATCAACGCCGCCTATAACGGCTTCGAGGAGCGCATCAAGGGCTCGATCGAACCCGGCAAGCTCGCCGATCTCGCCGTCCTGGCGCAGGACCCGCTGTCGATCGAGCCGGAGAAGATCAAGGACATCCCGGTCGAGATGACCATCGTCGACGGCAAGATCGCCTTCGTCCACGAGCAGGCGACGGGGCTGCGGGCGTAGACAAACGTCGCGCGCAACCGCACCCCGCGAAAAGTCGTGCGCGCAACCGCGCGCCCTCTTTCTTTCCCTCCCCCCTTGAGGGGGAGGGTAGGGTGGGGGGTATCTCACAGCGCGGCGCCCTGGTCGCCTTCTCATGCACGAAGGCGAGCGAGCCGGGGCGTGGGTTCCTTGCTCCTCCTCCCGCGTACCAGGCGACGTCCCGCGTAAAAGAAAGCTCGGCCGGGGCAGATAGAGTCATGCTTATCTCGCCACCGTTTTGCGTACGTCTGTGTTCTTACGGGACGAACAGCCTAACCATCGGGACCAACTTCGCACGCCAATTTAATTTGATCGGACACGGCGGTTGTTTTGATGAGCGGACGGCACAAGAGGACAAGGCGCGCGCTTCAGATATGCGCGTCTGTCAAAGGATCGGAGTTGGCGAGTCGAAGGTAGGGCAAGATGAAACTCCCAAATGAGCAAGGACGGTTGATTCAGCTCGGAATACGTCTGACGGACGGTGATCTTGGCGCATGCCCCGCATGACCCCTTCAATCTGCCGTCCAACCGCCGTCGATTACCATGGAGGAACCGGTCATCAATCCCGAAGCATCGCTCGCGAGATAGACAACGGCGCCGGTCACATCTTCGACCCGCCCGAGCCGACCGAGTTTGATCTTAGCGAGGACGCGGTCGCGGAAATCCGCATCTTCGAAGAACGGCTTCGTCATCGGCGTCTCGATGAAGGTCGGTGCGATGGTGTTGACCCTGATACGATGAGGCGCGAGGTCAATCGCCATCGACTTCGAGAAACCTTCCATCGCCCATTTCGATGCGCAGTACAGCGACCGGTCGGCGCCGCCAACATGACCCATCTGAGAGGACATGTTGATGATTGATCCCGCCAGACAGGCTTCAATCAACCGCTTGGCTACAGCCTGCGCCATAAAATAGGCAGCGCGTACATTCAGGTTCATAACGAAGTCGAAGTCAGCCACTGAGACTTTTTCGACCGTATTTGGCCTGTTCGCGCCGGCGTTATTTACCAGAACATTGAACGGCTCGACCGCTGCAACAGTCGCCATGACCGCATCTACGTCGGTGACGTCAAGCTGAAGAATGTCAGCCCGGCCACCCGTGTCACCGATCGCCTCGGCGGCGGACGTAATTTCCGGCAATGACCGAGCGCAGAGGGTCACATGCGCGCCCGCCTCGGCGAGCGCCGCCGCGGCGGCAAGCCCTATACCGCGTCCGGCGCCCGTTACCAGCGCACGACGACCGTCCAAGCGGAACGTGGGAGATGCAGGCAGGACGAGAGCGCTCATGCGAACACCACCGCCGCCATCCCTGCAACACCCCCATCGGAGGTCGATCTCGACCAGTGGAGCAGCACGACCATGCTACTCCGCGGCGGTCGCGTACGGGACGTTCCTGCCACCATAACGGCGAACACGGATATTCGCCTGTTCCGCGTGCCCGACGAAGCCCTCGAGCATGCACAGCCGCGAGCAATACTCCCCGATCATCGCCGACGCCGTATCGGTCAGCACCCGTTGATACGTGCAGGTCTTAAGAAACTTCCCCACCCAGAGGCCGCCCGTGTAGCGCGCCGATTTGAGAGTAGGCAAAGTATGATTCGTGCCGATGACCTTGTCGCCAAAGGCCACATTAGTGCGGGGCCCAAGGAACAGCGCGCCGTAGTTGGTCATATTGTTCAGGAAATAGTCCGGATCCGAGGTCATGACCTGCACGTGTTCCGACGCGATTCGATCGGCTTCCTTGACCATTTCCTCGTATGAGTCACACACGATGACTTCGCCATAGTCATCCCAGGCTTTCCGGGCCACTTCCGCCGTCGGCAGAATCTTCAATAGTCGTTCGACTTCGGCCAAGGTCTCACGCGCCAACTTTTCCGAGTTGGTCAACAAGATCGCCGGAGAGCTCGGTCCGTGCTCGGCTTGGCCCAATAGATCGGTCGCGCAGACCTCGCCGTCGACGCTCTCGTCAGCAATGACCAAGGTCTCGGTCGGGCCCGCAAACAGGTCAATCCCGACTCGACCGAAAAGCTGCCGCTTCGCCTCGGCGACAAATGCGTTGCCGGGACCCACCAACATGTCGACGGGCGCGATACTCTGTGTTCCAAGCGCCATCGCCCCGACGGCTTGGATGCCGCCAAGGCAGTAGATTTCGTCGGCTCCCGCCAGATACTGCGCCGCAACGATCGCAGGCGCCGGCTTGCCATGGTAAGGCGGCGCGCATGTCACGATCCGGGTGACGCCGGCGACTTTAGCGGTGATGACTGACATATGAGCGGAGGCGAGCAAGGGATACTTCCCGCCAGGAACATAACATCCGACCGCGTTTACTGGGATGTTCTTGTGCCCGAGCACGACGCCCGGCAGGGTCTCGACCTCGATATCCTTCATCGACGCTCGCTGGAGCTGCGCGAAATTTCTTACCTGCTGCTGCGCAAACTTGATGTCTTCTATGTCACGCGCCGATAGCTGTGAGAGGCAGGCTTCGATTTCTTGCTGCGTGAGGCGAAAATCCTCGCGATTCCAATTGTCGAATTTGACCGACAGCTCGCGGACCGCCGTATCGCCTCGCGCCTCAATATCGGAAAGTATCTGTTCGACGATAAGCCTGACCTTTAACAGATCTTCCGCACGCGCTTGCGCATCTCGACCATGCTTGAGGTATTTAGCCATGCCAAAACTCCATTCCTAAACTGTGGCTCCACCGATTGCCTATGCAGGGCCCGTTCGTCAGGTCGCAAGATCGCGCTTGTAGGTTTCGGGGCTGAGGAATAACGCTGTTGCCGCAATCAGGGCTTGGGCGGCGATACACACCGCAACTGGCCAAGGACTTCCGCCTGTCCAGATGATCAGAGAGCTCGCGACGAGCGGCATGAAGCCGCCCCCAATAATGCCCGCGCTTTGGTATCCGATTGATATGCCGCTGTAGCGGACCCGTGCCGGAAAGAGTTCGGCGTAGTACGGGGCCAGCGTCGAATACACAGGGGCGTGTCCTGCCACCATCATTGTCGAAAGCCCAATGGCGAGCATGGTCGCACTCCCGGTGTTGACCATCACGAACAATGGCCAGGCAAAGATCGCCATGAAGACTGCCCCGCCGATGAAGACCGTGCGTCGCCCGAGGGCGTCCGATAACCCTCCGAAGAGAGGTATCGTCAGGACGTTCAACGTCGTCGCGATCATGAGGCAGACAAGCGCCTGTGAGCGAGGGATTCCCGCGCGATCAGCAGCGTAGGCCAGCACGAAAACGGTCAGAAGATAGAAGTTCCCGCCGTCAGCGAAGCGGGCGAATATCGCCAGCAAAAGCTCCTTCGGATGCTGACGGATCACCAGCGCGAGCGGATTCGACTGTAGGCGTGAAATCTCGTGGATGCGCCGAAATGCCGGGGTCTCGGAGAGCTTCAGTCGGATGTACATTCCGACTGCGGCGAGCAGCAGGCTGATCAGGAACGGTATGCGCCAGCCCCAAGCCAGGAAGTCGGCCTCACCGACAAAAGCCGCGACCACGGAAAACGCCGCCGTCCCCAGCACAATGCCCGCCGATGGCCCAATCTGGGGAAACGAACCCCAAAATCCGCGTCGTCCTGGAGGAGCAAACTCTACCGCCATGAGGACGGCGCCGCCCCATTCGCCCCCGACGGCAAACCCCTGAAGCAACCGCAACGCGATCAACAAAACGGGCGCCCAGACTCCTGCTTGAGCGTAGCTTGGTAGGCAGCCGATGGAAGCCGTCGCGAAACTCATCATCATGAGAGTCAATACGAGGGTCGCCTTTCGGCCCAACCTGTCGCCGTAATATCCGGCGACCAGGCCGCCGAACGGTCTTGCGATAAAGCCTGCGGCAAATGTCCCAAACGTCGCGACCATCGCGACCATGGGCTCCGCGTTTGGAAAGAACAGATGTCCAAAGATCAGGGCGGCCGCGGTTCCGTAAAGGGCGTAGTCGTACCATTCAATGACGCTACCAATGACGCTTGCCACTAGAACGCGTCCTGCGCTCACCGACGGTTCATCACGAACGGCGCTTGCCACGCTGGGCACGACAAGCGAGCTCTCGTTGGTCATCTAAGGCTCCCAAATTTGATTATTCTTGTCGTCTCCAGAAGGGCATTCCGCGGATCGCCACCTGGCCTGAAAATAGGTGTAGACAAATCTCATAGGAAGCGTCAAGAGAAGAGTCAAGAGATCAGCGTGACCGCCCAAGCACGCGCGCGTACTTTGGGCGCCATCCATCAAGGGGAAACGGAGACGCAATGTCGGTGGACGGGCAGATCTCGACGCCGAATGGGCGCGCTTCGCCCGGGAATGGGGCGAACGAAGGAAGCTCTGTTGTCGCCTCTTGCCTGTGCCTGAAGCTTCGCATGGTGGCCCGAACGACGGGCGTCCTCTATGACAAGGCCTTGCAGCCCACAGGCCTGAGCTCCTCTCAGTTCTCGGCGCTTCGGAATATCTACCGGTTCGTTCCGTTCGGGATCTCGGAGCTGGCCAAGGTCATGCTGCTCGAGCGAACGACCCTGACGCGCAACCTTGAGCTTCTGACGGCGAAGGGACTACTGGAACTTCGCGCCTCGACGTCGGACGGGCGGGTATACAAGCCCATGCTGACCCCGCTTGGGATCGACACTTTGAAATCTGCAATTCCGCGCTGGCGGTTGGCGCAACGGCGCTTCTTCGGTGGCCTCGGCGCACCTGGCTGGGCCGATCTCCTGTCGACGTTGCGGGCCACAGCCGCGATCAACGAGCACGCGCCCCATCGGCTTTATGTCGCTTCGAAGGAATCCGCGTCGGTCGACGTAGAGAAAGGCCCGGGCATCGATCAACTGGATACCCAGCGATGCGCCAACAGCACGCTACGTGGCGCGGCGCGACACGTCACCCGGGAGTACGACGCGGCGCTGCGGACATTGGGCATCAAGTCCACACAATTGCACGTCCTTGCGGCGATTGATGAAAACCCGAACTGCCGACTCCAGGGCCTCGCTGCCCTTCTCTCGCTTGACCAATCGTCCGCGACACTCGCCGTTTCCGGAATGCGTCGCGCCGGCTGGATCGAATCTGAACAGAAAAAGGGGCGAGAGCCCGCAGCTTCGAGGCCGCACGGACTCGCGCTGACGCCGAGCGGTCAATTGATCCTTTCAAAGGCGGTGCCCTTGTGGCTTCAGACACAAACAATCAAAGCCCGCGCCGGCCCGGACCAAGCTCTCTTGAAATGGAGCACGACGTTTGACAACGCGCTTGTCGCAGCGCTCAAGGCTCAAATTTTATAAAGGTCGAGTATGTCTCGCTACTTGGCGATAGTCGACGTCGGAACGCCGTATTCGCGGCCACGCACCCCAGATTGAACGAACCCGGCTTTCGGGAATTCGCGAATCGCGACGTGGATGTAGGGGATCGGCGACCCGATCATTTCGTGCGTGATGCGCGTGATCTCGTCCACCAACAACTCTTTTTGGCGGTCGGTGAGTCCTTCTTGGAGGTCACAGCAGATGTAAGGCATTTGCTATCCTTAAGATTGCGCGCGACTTTGCGAGCGAAGCCTCAGTTCTTCAGCGCCAGCGAGATCCTCGCCGTTCGGACCAGCTTGATAGTCTGGCAGCACGACGCCGCCTTCCAAGAGGTCATGGCCGGGCTGCTCCCGGAAAATGATGAGGATGTTATCGATGTCGAGACCGGCGATCTCATGAACCGCCCGCGTGAGCGCTTCACCGAATTGGCGCTTCTGGTCTGGGGTTCGCCCCCTCCTGATGTCGCATTGCACCACCGCCATGCCGAAACCTCCCATCAGACGAATTGGAATCAGACGATAGGGGCTAGAACATATTTTGTCTACACCTAATTTTGCGGGGTCCCACCCGTCGCGACCAAGACGATGCCGACAAATCCGGCAATCAGTGCCATTCCGATAGTCATCTCAGCCCCCGGGCACTGACCGGGCACGCTGAAGATCAAGCAGGTCGTGCTTACCTGGGCGTAAAGCTTGCCACTCGCATCCGACAGGCTCGGACGGCTGGCCCGGCGGAGAATTCGTCGAGATCATCCGGTCACCGCTGGGTAACTCATCAGCTGTCCAATCACCGGTCCACTCGCCGTCCCGCAGGATCTCCTCGCCGGTATGGACGGTAACCGCTTTCGCGATCGTCATTTGGGGTGCTGGCGAATATTCGCTGGGATGGGCAGCGGCGCGCCAGTTCTGAGAACTTTGATGCTCCAGCCGAATGTCCGCTAATGCCAATAGCGGACATTGCGGCGGGAAAACCAGACTCCAAGGCGCGGGCTCTATCTCGCAGTCCCTGGACGTACTGCGGGTTGAGAGCTGGCCCATAGTGCGGTAGGGGGCGTGTCGCTCTCGTGTTGCGGGGTCTGCTCAGCGCTTACGCCGCACTGCAACTCCCCGCTAGAGTCACTGCCGCGCGACTTAGGAGGTGGTCTGGAGCACTCGCTTCTCTATACCGGGCGTGGGCAAGTCGACGATCAACGTTGAGCACGCAGACGGCCGTTCATCGTCAACGATAGAGCCAGTTCGCCACCAGGCGCGTGTAGTGCGGCATGATCACGTAGGTCATCAGACCTACGATGATGGCGGCGACGATGAGGTTGCTGACGATGAACTCCCCGAGCAGGGGCAGGCGCGCTAACACAGGCTGCAGTGCCCAGGGCACAACGATAGTGAGCGGGAAGATGGCGGAGAGCGTCAGCAGGAACTGTTTGTAGGGCTTGGCCTGGCGATGCCCGGGCGGCGGCGTGAACCAGAACTCCAGGCGAGCGAGCTGGGGCGTGGGTTCCTTGCTCCTCCCGCCCATGACGGGCGGTTTATCCAGCGAAGGAGATCGTGCAGGCCGGCCTCCGGCATGGCCGATTGTGAGTCAATTTCGGACATTCGCGAAAGCCGGCTTGGCTGAGACGTGCCAACAAGCGACATGGACGAGGAACGATCCGATCGCCATGGAACGGCGCCATATTCTAAAGGGCGAGAAGAGGGTCGCCTGGCAAGAAGCATGCGTGAATTCGTAGCCTTGGCGAGGGAGCATCTGCGGACTTTAGAGCAGTACCGATCGCCGGGTCTGCACCTCGCGCGATTTTTCCGCGCCCTTAGTCGATGCCCGGCAGCGGCTATCTGAAGTTCAGGAACGACCGCGGCGTCCCGGAAATCTGCATCGGGGTGAAGGAGTTCGAGTGCATCGGTGTGTCCCCACCGCACGACCACCCGCACGTCTACATCAATATGCGCGAGGCGGACACGATCCTCTGTCCCTATTGCGCGACGCGGTTCCGCTTCGATCCTCGATTGACGCCGATCGATGCCGACCCGCCGGACAGCGTCTTTACTGACCATAGCGCAGCCTGAGCAGAGCCGCGGCGCTAAGCGGCCTCCTTCTCCTCGGACACCAGCTCGATCACGTCGTTGGCCGCCGGCTTCTGCAGCGCCAGGGCCTCGGCTGGCGTTCCCCTGAGCCATTGCTCGACCTCGGCCGGCGTGGTGAGGATCACCGGCATTGCCTCGTCGTGGATGGGCTCGACGATGGCGTTGGGGTCGCTGGTCATGAACGAGTAGAGCAGGTGCTCGCCGACGTTGGGCACCTTCCTGGTTCCCCGATTGCCGGACCATTTGGTCCAGACGCCCGCGAACATGAAGGGCTTGCGGTTGGGGCGCGCGAACCAGCGCCACTGCACAGGCTTGCTGATGTTGCGATCGGGCTCGGCAAAGCGCGTCGCCGGCACGACGCAACGTTGTGCCTTCTTGTCGATCAGCGGCTTCCAGGTCTTAAGGTGAGGGTTGCGGAAGCTGGTAAGCCAGGTGCCCGTGCCCGATGGTGTGAGCCCCCACAGCATGTCGACTACGGCGCGCTCGCCGGCGCGGTCGACCACGACCGCGCCTGGGTGGTTGGGATAGACCTTCATGGCTTCGGTCCAGTTCATGCCCAGCAGCTTGTAGTGCTCGATCAGGTGGGCGATTTCCCACTCTTGCAGCTCGTATTCGTAGAGATTGCACATCGCGGCCTAGTTTCTTTTGTTCGGCGCGGGCAGCGGCGGCAGCATCTGGGAGCGCAGGATGCTGAGGCGCTCCAGCATCGCGTCGACCGTCTCGGCGTCGCAGTTCATGTGGATGGTGACTGGTTCAGGGATGCCGTCGAGCGACAGCGGCGGCAAGGCGAGGCGGACGGTCTTGCGGTCCGCGCTCAGCGTCCACATGAACTCGTGCTCGGCCACGATCGGCCTCATTTCTTCCTTCTTCATCGGGCCCTCGCTCGCGATCGATCCAAGGAGATCGGCCGGGCCATAGTTCCGGTGGAAGTTGGACAAAGGGCGGCATGGCCAACTCCGCCTTACAACACCACCGCGTGAGCGCCGACGCAGACGAGCGGCCCGAAGCCCCTTCGCTGGGGTGATGCAGCGATCCGCAGGCTGCTGCTTGACACCGGAGGTGAACCCGTCTCGGGCGCTCAACTGGGGAAGGTTAAAAGTAACCTGCGGACCGGAGCGTGTTCCGCTGTAGTTGCGGTGGTAGTCGCCAGTCGACCCGTAGCCGTAGCGGGCCGGATAGTAGCCGGATCCGGCTGGATAAGAGCTGTAGTTCGCTGGATAGCTGTAGCCGGACG
>DASWFO010000210.1:0-2720 GCA_036394195.1 Alphaproteobacteria bacterium
CCCCGGACGAGCGAAGCGAGATCCGGGGTCCATCTCGCCCGTGGCAGCATGGACCCCGGCTCGCGCGGCTGCGCCGCTTGGCCGGGGTGACGACTGAGGATGTTCTGCACTGGTATCATCTGTCAGAGTCGCACCACTAGCCCCTCAGAATCTAGCCCCCTCAGAATCTAGGAGGCGCGCAGTCGGGCCGCAACCGGAACACGCTCTGGGCGGTCAGGCTCAGGATCTTCTCGCGGTCGGCGGCGGTGAAGTTCGCCGCCTCGACCACCTTTTTCGGCTCCGGATCGCCGATCGGAAACGGCGCGTCGGAGCCCAGCATGATCCGGCTCGTCCCTGCCTTCTTCGCCAGATATTCCAGGGAATCCGCGTCGAACACGCACGAGTCGTAATACATCGCCTCGAAGCCCTTGCGCGGGTCGGCGTATTTGCCCTGGCCGATCTGGTGATTGCGCGCCAGCCGCCCGAGCGCGAACGGCAGTGCCGCCCCGCCATGCGACAGGATGAACTTCATGCCGGTGAACTTCAGGAGATGTCCCGAGAACAGCAGCCGCGACACCGCGATCGAGGTGTCGGCGACGCGGCCGATCGCGTTCACCAGGTCGTAGTCGTTGAGGCGCGGCTCGCCGCAGATGAACATCGGATGGAGGACCACCGCCGTCCCCAGCTTCGCGGCCGTGCTCCAGAACGGATCGAGCGACGGGTCGTCGAGATTGCCGCCATTGCCCTTCGGCAAGGTGCCGATCATGACGCCGCCGAAGCCTTTCTCCATCGCCTCGGTGAGAACCTCGGCCGCCAGCTTCCCGTCCTGCAGCGGGACCGTGGCCAGCGGGGTGAACCGCGTCTCGTCGCGCAGCTGGTCCCACATGCAGTCGTTGATGAAGCGGCTCCAGGCGAGCCCTTCCGGAACCGGCAGCTCGTAGCCGAAGCTGTCCAGCCAGCCGCCGACCAGCTGATGGTCGATGCCGTTCTTGTCCATCCACGCCCGGCGGTCATTGAGGTCCGACAGCTTCGGCGAGATCGGGCGCGTCGGCTCGGTTCCGGGAAACTGCATGCGCACCCCTTTGTCGTCGCGCAGCAGCTTCACGGCCGGAAATTTCGCGGCGTTCGCGTCGAAGCGCTCGTACAGGCACTTCGGAATGAAATGGGCGTGGATGTCGATGATCAGCTTTGTCATGGGTCGTCCGGTTTTAGCAGTATCGCGTTTCTAATTTCGGGGTGTCGCGGGCGGTGGTGCGGCGAGCTTCGCCTCGATGGCCTGCCAGATGGCGAGATGCGAGATCGGCAGCTCGTTGACCTCGGCGCCGAGCGGCGCCAGCGCGTCGTTGATCGCGTTCGCCACCGCGGCGGGCGCGCCGAGATATCCGGCCTCGCCCGAGCCTTTCTGGCCGAAGGTGGTCAGCGGCGACGGCGTGCAGTGGTCGACGATCGTGACCGGCGGCACTTCCATGGCGCTGGGCATCAGGTAGTCCATGAACGTGCCGCTGGTGAGCTGTCCGTTCTCGTCATAGCTGAACTTTTCGTAGAGCGCGGCGCCGATGCCGTGGGCGATCCCGCCATAGGTCATGCCGTGCACGATATCCGGATTGATCATCACCCCGCAATCGTGCCCGCACACGTATTTCTTGAGCCGCGGCGCCGCCGTGTCGGGATCGATCTCGACATAGACGATGTGGGTCTCGAACGAGTAGCAGGGATAGATCTGAACGCGGCCATCCGCGGTCGGCAGGCCGCCGCCGGTCGGCACCTCCCAGACGAACTTCGCCTGCAGCCCCGGCTCGAGCCCCGCCGGCATCTTGTGGAACTTGCGGTGCGCGATCTCGACCAGCTCGCTCCAGGTGACCTTTTTCGTCGGCACGCCTTTCACGTTGATGTCGCCGCCCTGATATTCCAGATCCTCCTTCGCGCATTCGAAATTATGCGCCGCGATCGACAGCAGCGCGTCCTTGATCGTGCGCGCGGCACCGGCGGCGGCACCACCCAGCATGATCGCCATCCGGCTGCCGACCGGGCTGTTCGACGGCAGCGCGTTCAGCGAGTCGGCGTGGATCACGCGGATCGAGGCGGGATCGCGCTCCAGGACCTCACCGACGACGGTGGAGATCAGGGTCTCGTGGCCCTGGCCCGAGGACGACGTGCCCATGATGCCGGTGATGGCGCCCGACAGGTCGATGCGCACCAGGCACGAATCCATCCACGTCGTGGTGTCGTTCTTGGGATTGAGCAGCGGCTCGAAGGCCGAGTTGCCGCCGCTGGGCTCCAGGCAGGTCGAGATGCCGATGCCGGCGAGCTTGCCGGTGCGCCGCGCCTCGTCGCGGGTGCGCAGCAGGGCCGCGTAATCGGCCGCCGTCAGCGCCTTGTCGAGCACCGTCTGGTAGTCGCCCGAATCATAGGTCGAGCCGCTGGGGATCGTGTACGGGAACTGCTCCTTGCGGATGAGGTTCTTCTGGCGGATCGCGATGCGGTCCATCTTGAGGAACGCGGCGATGCGGTCGACGGTGCGCTCGAGCGCGAAATTGGTCGGCGACTGGCCGAAGCCGCGCACCGCTTCCTGCGGCGTCTTGTTGGTTAGCACGGCCATGATCTCGTATTCGACGGCGGGGACCTGATACGGGCCGCAGATGGCGCTCGCCGGCTTGCCGAGCTGGAACGGCGCCCGCCCGGCATAGGCGCCGACATTGTCAACGGCGCGGATCTTGAGGCCGCGGATCGTCCCGTCGCGG